>DASQIB010000082.1:0-43397 GCA_035631795.1 Gemmatimonadales bacterium
CCGTCCTCGCCCAGGTCGGCTTCCCCACGATGGAGCTTCCGATCCTGTACGCGCTGACCCATCCCGACCGCGTGCCCGATGCTGGGGCCCGCCGGTTCGATCCGGTGGCCGCGGGCACCCTCACCTTCGAGCCTGTGCAGGCGGGCCTCTACCCGGCCTACCGGCTGGGGCGTGCGGCGGCCGCCGCCGGTGGTACGGCGCCCACCGCCTTTAACGCGGCGAACGAGGTGGCGGTGGAGCTGTTCCTGGACGGGCGCATCCGATTCGGCCGCATCGCGGAGACCGTCGCCCGGGTGTTGGAGGCACATCGTCCAACCGACGCGGGCTCACTCGATGCCGTGCTGGCGGCCGATGCCGAGGCCCGGCGGCTCGCCCGGGAGGCCGCGTGCTCCTGACCGTCGGTGCCGTCGTCGTCGTCCTCGGAGTCCTGATCTTCGTGCACGAGATGGGGCACTTCGTCGCCGCCAAGACGCTCGGCATCCAGGTCCTGCGCTTTTCCCTCGGGTTCGGCCGGCCGATCGTGAGCTGGCGGCGCGGGGAGACCGAGTATTGGATTTCGCGCGTGCCGCTGGGCGGTTACGTGAAGATGGCCGGGCTCGAGGACGAGGGGATGGCTGGCTCCCTCGAGGGAGGGAAGTCCGATGTGCCGGTCGATCCCGCCCGCGCCTTCGACCGCCAGCCAGTGTGGAAGCGGACGATCGTGATCGTGGCGGGCGTCACCATGAACGTGGTGTTTGCGTTCCTGGTGTACACGGGCATTATCGCGACGGTGGGCTCACAGGAGCGCGGCAGCACGCGGATCGACTCGGTCAACGTGGGCCGTTTGCCGCAGGGGGCGGAAGCCCTCGCGAGCCTCAAGTTCGGCGATCAGATCGTCCGAGTGAACGGCGACACGATTCGCTCATGGGACGTGCTGCTCGACCATCTGGTCCGCGGCCCCACGAACTACGAGATCGCCGTCGCGGGACGACTCCAGCCTCTCGTCGTGCGGTTGAGCGACCATGGGGTGGCGGCGCGCCAGGCGCTGGCCCAGGCCCTGGTGCCCCTCGAGCCGCCACGGCTCGGGCTTCTCGAGCCGGGCCGGCCCGCCATTCGCGCGGGCTTGAAGCCGGGTGACCTCCTGCTCCGTGCCAACGGCGATACGCTGCGGTCTTGGGGCGACGTGCTCCACGTCGTCTGGAACAATCCGAAGCGACCCCTCCAGTTCGACGTGCTGCGCGACGGGGAGACCCTCCGGGTGACGGTGACGCCGGAAGAGAAGACGGAGACCGATACAGGATCGCCCCGGCCTCATGTCTACGGCGCCATCGGCGCCGGCCAGGATCCCCCGACGATTCACGTACGCGAACCGTTGGGCCAGGCGGTCATCTTCGGGTTCCAGGAAACGTGGGGCCAGGTACTCCTCATCCTAGGCTACCTGAAAGGACTGGTCCTGCACGAGACGTCGGTGCGCGACGTCGGTAGCATCATCACGGTTGGTCAGATTTCCGGCCAGGTGGCGCGCCTGGGGCTCGATTGGTTTCTCAGGTTCCTCGCGTTATTCTCGGTCAACTTGGCGATCTTGAACCTGCTGCCAATCCCGCTCCTGGACGGCGGGCAGCTCGTATTTCTCATCGCCGAAGCCGTCCGTCGGAAACCGCTGTCGCTCGAGCTGCGCGCCCGGCTGACGCAGGTCGGATTCGTCGTGCTCCTCCTCGTGATGATTCTCGCGCTCACGAACGATGTCCTCCGAATCATTCCGCATTAGAGAAACGCTCGAGGGGTATATCGCGGGGCGCGTCCAGGCGGAGCGCCTTGTGATCGCCGTCGCGACCGCCTATTACGGGCGCGATGGTGCGGCCGGGAGTCGCGACGGGTTGGGGCCCCTCGTGGAGATCATCGATCGGGCCTCGCCGGGCGTCGTGCAGCTCGGTGGTGCGGCACGGGGCGGGGGCTTCGACATCCGCCTGGCTGAGCGATCCTTCCCCAAGCAGTACGAGCCCGAGCTCCGGCGCGCGGTCGAAGCCTACCTCGCGAGCCACCGGACGACTGGCCTGATCAGCGTGCCGCTGGCGTCACCGGCCCCGGCGGGCGCGCTCTCGCGGATCGTGGGAGCGATCCGCCGCCTGTTCGGTGCGTCAGCCTGAGAACCGGCGCAACCACCGAGACCAGTACCCTTCGGGGTCGCGGCCGTCCACCGCGGCGAGATCGGCGAGCAGTGCCGTGGCATCGCGGTAGCGATCGTCCGGATGCTTGGCGAGGCACTTCATCACTACACGCTCGAAGCGCTTCGAGGCGTCCGGCCGTTTCTTGCGAAGCGACGGCGGCGCGTCTTCGACGTGCATCCGTGCCAGCTCGAACCAGTCCAGGGAGGTGAACGGCACTTCGCCGGTCGCGGCCTTGTACAGAGTCACACCCAGGGCGTAAAAATCCACGCGCTCATCGAGTGGGCGCCCCTGCGCTTGCTCGGGCGAGAGGTACTGCGGCGTTCCGATGGTCATGTTGACGCCGGTCGAGGCGACGTAGCCGGAGAGCGCGCGGGCGATGCCAAAATCCGAAATGATCGCGCTGCCGTCCGAATGGAGCAGGATATTCCCCGGCTTCAAATCGCGGTGAATCACGCCCTGGCCGTGGGCAAACGCGAGGCCCCGCGCCACGTGACTCGCGATCCGGACGATGTCGACTTCGGGGAGCGGCCCCTCGCGTTGCAGGCGGGCGCCGAGGGAATCGGTACAGAGATCCATCCCGAAGTACACGTAGTTCCCCGAGCGCGCGACGAACCGGATGTGGATGATGTTCGGGTGTTGGAGCTTGGCGGCCGTCTCGGCCTCGTTTCGGAACCGGCTCTCGAACTGGGGGTCGCCGGCGTAGCGGGGCATCAGGATCTTGACCGCGACCGGGGTGCCGTCCAGCTCGCGTCCCGCGAACACCCAGGAGAACCCCCCCGCGCCGAGCAGGCGCTCGAGGTCGTAGGGGCCGACGGTGCGGCCGAGGAGGTCGGTGGGCGCGCTGGGCGCGGTATGCGCGTTCGTCACTAGGGCTTTACAAAGGGGCGCTGACGGTCTAAGTTACTGCGCTCTCAACAATTAGGGAACTGGAACTGATGTACGACAAGACGACGCCGGTCAGGAAGTACGGGCGGCACGAAGGCGACACGGGGTCGGCCCCGGTCCAGATCGCGCTGCTCACCGAGCGGATCAACAGCCTCACCGATCACTTCCGGGTGCACGCCAAGGACTATCACGGCCAGCGCGGGCTGCTCAAGATGGTGTCGCAGCGCCGCCGCCTGCTCGAGTACCTGAAGCGCGCTGACCTGGAGCGGTATCGGCAGCTCATCGACGAGCTGGGTCTCCGCCATTAACACCGCTGGCGTCGCGCCGGGCGCCCCGGAAGAGCACCGGGGCGCCTCGCGCATTTCTTTGTGCTCTAGATCGGCAATCTGGTGAAACACGTCGAACGCAACTTTGCGGGCCGCACCCTGAAGCTCGAAGCGGGCCGCCTGGCCAAACAGGCCGCCGGCTCCTGCCTCCTGCAGTTCGGGGAGACGGTCGTGCTCGCGACGGTGACGGTGTCGGACAACGTTTCGACCCTGCCGTTCTTTCCGCTGACCGTCGAATACCGCGAGAAGAGCTACGCCGCCGGCAAGATCCCCGGCGGCTTTTTGAAGCGCGAAGGCCGACCCTCCGACGAAGAGATCCTCTCCGCCCGGGTGACCGATCGCTCGGTCCGCCCGCTCTTCCCTGAAGGGTTCAAGAACGAGGTCCAAGTCTTCATCTATGTGCTCTCGGCCGACCAGGAGAACGACGCCGACGTGCTGGGCGTGACGGCGGCGTCCGCGGCACTGACGATGTCCAAGGTGCCCTGGAACGGCCCGATCGCGGCCGTGCGCGTGGGACGCATGGAGGGAGCGTGGATCCTCAATCCCACCTTCCAGCAGCTCGAGTTCTCCGATGTGGACATGGTCGTCTCGGGCTCCAAGGATTCCATCGTGATGGTCGAGGGCGGAGCGCTCGAGCTCACCGAGGCCGAGATCGTGAAAGGCCTGGAGGTGGCGCACAAGGGTATTCGTGAGCTCTTGGATGCGGAGCAGGAGCTCGTCGCGGACATGAGCCAGCCCAAAATGGAATGGACGAAGGTCGAGCCGCCGTCGGAGCTCGTCGATCGCGTAAAGGGATTGGCGGAGGCGCGGGTGACCGAAGCGCTCAATTTGCCGGAGAAAGCGGAACGGGCGCAGGCCCTGGCCGCGCTAAAAGCCACGATCCAGGAGCAGCTCGGGGCCGAGTTCCCCGACAACGTGAAGGACGTCGCCACCGTGATCGAGGACATCGAGTACCGCACCATGCGCGAGCAGGTGCTCGCGCACGGCGAGCGCGTGGACGGCCGGGATCTCGACACCGTACGGTCCATCAGCTGCGAGGTGGGCGTGCTCCCGCGCACTCACGGATCCTCGCTGTTCACGCGCGGGCAGACCCAGGCGCTCGTCTCCGCCACGCTCGGCACGGTCTCCGACGAGCAGCGGATCGATTCGATCGACGTCGCCCAGGAGACCTCCAAGTCGTTCATGCTGCACTACAACTTCCCGCCGTTCTCGACGGGGGAAGTCCGCCCCATCCGCGGGACGTCCCGCCGCGAGGTGGGGCACGGCGCCCTGGCCGAGCGCGCGTTGCAGGCGCTGCTGCCGCCGTACGATCAGTTCCCGTATACGATCCGAATCGTGTCCGACATCCTTGAGTCGAACGGCTCATCGTCCATGGCCACGGTGTGCGGCGGCTCGCTGGCCCTGTTCGATGCGGGCGTGCCGATGACGGCGGCGTGCGCAGGGATCGCGATGGGGCTCATCAAAGAAGGCGAGCGGGTCGCGGTCCTGACCGATATCCTCGGTACCGAAGACCATCTGGGCGACATGGACTTCAAGGTCGCCGGCACCCGTCAGGGTGTCACGTCGATTCAGATGGACATCAAGATCTCGGGGCTCGACTTCAAGATCATCAGCGAGGCGCTCGAGAAGGCGAAGCGGGCCCGGCTGCACATCCTCGACATCATGGATCAGGCGATCCCGAAGCCGCGCTCGCAGCTCTCCAAGTACGCGCCGCGCATCATCACGATCCAGATCCGGCCGGACAAGATCGGCGATCTGATCGGCCCCAAGGGGAAGACCATCCGCGCCATTCAGGAGCAGACTGGCGCCGAGATCAACGTCGACGACAACGGGCTGGTGACGATTTCCGCGGTGGGTGAGGGAGGCGAGCGGGCCCGTGACATGGTCCAGGGCCTGGTGCAGGAGCCCGAGGTCGGCAAAGTGTACGAGGGCGTCGTGAAGAGCACGACGGCCTTCGGGGCGTTCATCGAAATCCTGCCCGGGGTCGAAGGTCTGCTGCACATCTCCGAGCTGCAGCACGGTCGGACGGAGCGGACCGAGGATGTCGTGAAAAAGGGAGACCACGTGCGCGTCAAGTTGCTCGAGGTGGACGAGCGTGGTCGCATGCGCCTGTCACGGAAGGCACTGCTGGAGAAGCCGGAGCCCGCGCGCTCGCACTGATGGAGACGGTCCGGCTCGACCGGGAGATTTCTCAAACCGCCGCGCCCAGCGGCGTCATCGTCCTTTCCGAGCGCGTACCGAGCGTCCGCTCGGTGGCGGTGGGCATCTGGGTCCGGAGCGCCAGCGCCCAGGAGCCGCGCCCGAAGATGGGCGTGTCGCATCTGCTCGAGCACATGGTGTTCAAGGGTACCGAGCGCCGCACGGCGCAGCAAATCGCGGTGGCCCTCGAATCCCGCGGCGGCTCGCTCGATGCGTACACGTCCCGCGACACCACCGCCTTCCAAGCCCGCGTCCTCGACAGCGATCTCCCGCAAGCGCTCGATGTGCTGACGGACCTGGTGCGGAATCCGGTGCTGCGCGCGGGGGACTTGGAGCTCGAGCGCAACGTGGTGCTCGAGGAGATCAACACCGTCGATGATACCCCGGACGACCAGGTCTTCGATTTCTCCTACCAGGCACTCTGGCCCCAGCATCCCTACGGCTATTCGATCCTCGGCACGCGGGACACCGTCGGCGCATTGTCGACGCAAGACCTGAAAGACCTTCACGGACGCGCCTACTTTCCCGCCAACTGCGTGATCGCGGCCGCGGGCAACCTGGAGCACGACCGGTTGCTGGACGAGTTGGGCAAGCAGGGGTGGTTCGACGATCGGGAAACGGGACCGGGGAAACGGGAAACGCCGTCGACGGCTCCGATCCCGCCCGGTGTCCGCGGCGCCCAGGCCCGCCACGTCAAGGACACGGCGCAGACGCACATCGTGTTCGCGACGGATTCCGTGCGGTACGCCGATCGCCGCAAATACGCCCTGCTGGTACTGGCGAACGTGTTCGGCGGCGGGATGTCCAGCCGGCTGTTCCAGCGGATCCGCGAGGAGCTGGGCCTGGCGTACGGGATCTATGCGTTTACGAGCTTCTATCGACAGGTGGGGGTGACGGGTGTCTACGTCGGCACTCAACCCAAGACTGCGGTCCAGGCGGAGGCGGCGATCCGGGAGGAATACGCGAAGCTCGCGCGGGAGGGCTTGCGCGGGAAGGCACTCGCGGAGGCCAAGCAGCAGACGCGTGGACAGTTGATGCTGTCCCTGGAGAGTCCGTCCGCCCGGATGTATCGTTTGGCCGGTTTCCCCGTGCATGGCGAGCCGTATCAAAGCCTCGATCAGGTGCTGGCGGCGGTCGGCGGGCTTTCCGAGGAGGAGGTCGGGGCGGTGGCGGCGGAGTTCTTCGAGCCTGAACGGCAGACGGTGGTGTGGTTGGGGCCGGAGGGAGCGTAGACCATGACGGAGCTCACATGATCGTCGGCGTCCCGAAGGAAATCAAAACAGCCGAGAATCGCGTTGCCCTCGTGCCGGCGGGCGTGGAATCGCTCGTGGGCGACGGACACACGGTGTTGGTCGAGCAGGGGGCGGGCCTCGGCTCGGGGTTCGGGGACGACGCGTATCGCGCCGCGGGTGCGACGCTTGTCCCCAAAGCCGGCGACGTCTGGGCGAAGGCCGAGATGATCGTCAAAGTCAAAGAGCCGATCGACCCCGAGTGGCCCTGCATGCGCAAAGGCCAAGTGGTGTTTACGTACTTCCACTTCGCCGCCTCAGAGGCGCTCACGCGGGCGGTGATCAAGTCGGGCATCGTGGCGATCGCTTACGAGACCGTCCAGCTCGACTCGGGGGAGCTCCCGCTGCTGACGCCCATGAGCGAGGTGGCTGGGCGGATGGCGGTGCAGGAGGGCGCCAAGTACCTGGAAAAAGTGTATGGCGGAAGCGGCATTCTGCTGGGCGGCGTCCCCGGTGTACTCCCCGCCGAGGTCCTGATTATCGGCGGCGGCGTCGTTGGGACCAACGCCGCCAAGATGGCGGCGGGCCTGGCGGCGCACGTCACGATGCTCGATCTGTCGCTCGACCGCCTGCGCTACCTGGCCGATGTCCTCCCACCCAACGTCGATCTGCTTTACTCCAACCGCCACAATTTGCTCGAGCAGCTGCGCAAGGCGGACGTGGTGATCGGGGCCGTGCTTTTGCCCGGCGCGAAGGCGCCGAAGCTCGTGCGGCGAGACGACCTCAAAATTATGAAGCCCGGCTCCGTCATCGTGGATGTGGCGGTGGACCAGGGCGGCTGCATCGAAACCACCAAACCGACCACGCACGAGAGTCCCACGTACATGGTGGATCAGATCATTCACTACGCCGTGGCGAACATGCCGGGTGGTGTGCCGCGGACGTCCACCCTGGGACTCACCAACGCGACTTTCCCCTACGCCAAGCGCCTCGCGCGCAGTGGATGGAAGCAGGCGTGCAAGGACGATCGCGCCCTTTTCCTCGGCCTCAACGTGATCGAGGGCAAGGTGGTCTATCCGGCGGTCGCCGAGGCATTCGGCCTTCCCTCGGCGGATCCGAAGACCCTCGTCTGATGGCGGTGGTGCAGGTGCTGCGCCTGCCGCACCACGACGGGCTGCCGCTTCCTGCCCGACAGTCGGCCGGCGCCGCGGGGTACGACCTCGCCAGTGCCGACCCGGATTTCACACTGCAGCCACTCGAGCGACGTTTGGTGCGCACGGGTCTCGCGCTCGCGATCCCAGCCGGATTCGAAGCACAGGTGCGGCCCCGCTCCGGGCTCGCGTTGAAGCACGGTCTCACCCTGCCGAACACACCCGCGACCATCGACTCGGACTACCGGGGGGAGCTGCTGGTCGCGATGATCAACCTGGGGACCGCGCCGGTCGCAGTGCAGCGCGGCATGCGGATCGCGCAGCTGGTGTTTCAGCGCGTGGAGGCGGTCGAGCTCGAGGAAGTCGTGGAACTGCCCCCAAGCGAGCGAGGGCAAGGCGGCTTCGGGAGCACGGGCGTGTGAGGGAAGGGGAGCGAACACCTATCATGACGCTCCCGCTCGCGTTACGCTTGAACCGTCCGGGGCCGGGGTAGCGGGCGTGGCGGACATTCGCGGGGCGCTGGGCCAGGTACTGGGGCCGACCTACCGGGTGGAGCGCGAAGTCCGGCCGGTGGGGGAGTGTCGCATGTTCGTGGCCCTCGACCAGTCCTCCGGGGCGGAGCTGCTGGTGAAGGTCCTGCCCACCTCGCTGTCGCTCTGCGTCGACGAGCGCCGATTCGCCAAGAGCCTCGTCGCGCTCGGCGACCGCTTGTCGCACGCCGGGCTGGTGGTGCCCCACGGCGGCGGGCGCGCGGGATCGTTCGTGTACCATACCAGGCCGTTCGTCCAGGGCACGACGCTGCGCGCGTGGCTCTCGCGCCAGGGCGAGCTGCCCCTCCGCCGCGCCGTGGAGATCCTTCACCAGATGCTCGCGGCGCTCGCCCACGCGCACGCGGCCGGCGTGGCGCACGGAGACTTGAAGCCGGAGCACGTGCTCCTCGCCGATGGCCAGGTCCTGATCGCCGATACCGGCATTTTCAGCACAGTCGAGCGCTCGCTCGATGCCAGTGTGCGCGACAAGGCATACGGGGCCATTGTGGCGGCGTTGTGCACCACCGAGTATCTGGCACCCGAGCGCCGGAACGGCGCCGCCGGCGTTGGGTCGCGCGACGATATGTACGCCGTGGGCGTGATCGTGCATGAAATGTTGACCGGGCGGCCTCCCGCCGATGCCTCGGCGTCGCCTGAGGAAACCCGTTCCGTGCCGCCCTGGCTCGTGGAGCTGGGACGGCGGTGTCGGGCGTCCGAGCCCGCCGCACGGTGGGCGGACGCGTCCGCGGCGTTGGCCAACGGGAGCTGGCCGTCGGCGGGAGGGGACGTATGAGGCCCCCCGTTCTGTGCTACCATCGCGTCGGCGGGCCGCGTGAGCTCGGCGTCACGCGCGTGACACGATCCACCTTCGAGCGTCAGATGACGTCCCTCGCGCGAGCGGGTTGGAAGACGCTCACCCTCGGGGAATTCAGCCGCGCGCTCGAGCCGGACGGACAGGTCGCCCACGGGCGGTCATTCTTGCTCTCGTTCGATGATGGGTACGCGTCCCTGGCGGAGTGCGTTTATCCGGTCCTCGCCGAGGTGGGCTTCACCGCCGTGACGTTCCTCATCACCGATTACGTGGGTCGCGACAACAGCTGGGACGTGCGCTATACGTGGCGCCGTCTCCCGCATCTCGATTGGACCGCCATCGCGCACTGGCATGGCCAAGGGTTCGAGTTCGCCTCCCACTCGGCATCGCATGCGCGGTTGACCTGGCTCTCCGACCGTGATGTCGTGGACGAGCTTGCGCGGTCGCGCGAGACCCTGATCGGCCGACTGGGCCACGGAGCCGGCCGAGCTGTGGCGTACCCGTTTGGGGCGCGCGACGCCCGCGTTGAGCGATCGGCGCGCGCGGCGGGCTATGAGCTGGGCTTCGGCGGGGTGCGCGGGAACGGCAACCGGCTCAATCTGTCGCGCATACCGGTGTACGCGTGGGACGTGGGCAGCGTGCCACTCGGTCTTCGGAACGATGCGCTCGGTGCGGTGGGCAGGCTCGTGGCGCACGGCGCGAATCGCTGCGCGGTGGGGACGAGTCTGATGCTGAAGATGAAGAGACAAAAAGGGAGAGGGGAGAGGGACCTTACGCTTCGACGGAGAGTATCTCTCCCCTCTCCCCTCTCCCTTTTTTTTAGAGAAGGTTCCCCGTCGCCACCGCCGCCCCCATCGCGTGATATCCCTTGTCCACGTAAATCGTCGTCCCGGTGATTCCGCTCCCCAGGGGACTCGCGAGAAACGCCGCGGTCGTGCCGACTTCGCGCGCGGTGAGGGGCTCGGTGAGGGGCGCGTTGGCGGCGTAGTACTCGACCATCCGCTCGATCTTGCCGATGGCGCTCGCGGCGCGCGAGGCGAGCGGCCCGGCCGAAATCGTATTGACCCGAATGCCGTGCTTGCGACCGGCTTCGAACGCAAGCGTCCGCGTATCGCTCTCGAGTGCGGCTTTCGCTGAGGACATCCCCCCGCCATACCCCGGGACCACGCGCTCGCTCGCCATGTATGTGAGGGAGAGGAACGATCCGCCCGGGCGCATGAGGGGGCCTAGCCGCGCGACGAGCGAGACCAGGGAATACGCGCTCACGCTCACGGCGGTGAGATAGCCGCCCCGGCTGGTTTCGAGCAACGGCTTCTTCACTTCGGGCCCGTTGGCAAGCGAGTGCACCACGACGTCCAGCGGCCGATCCCCGAAATCCTGAGCCAACCGCTGCGCGAGTCCCGCCACCGAAAAGTCACCGACGTCCTTGTATCGCTTGTTGCTCCGGATGTCCTCTGGTGCATCGGCCAGCGTGTCGTACGCGGCATCCAGGGGATAGATCTTCTCGAACTGCAGCAGGGCGCCGTCCGACATGCGTCGTGAGTCGTCGATCTTGCCACGCTCGAGCAGGTTGAGGAAGATGTTCAAGGCCGGTGGCCACGTGCCGGTGCAGACGGTCGCCCCGGCTTCGGCGAGCGCTTTCGCGATGGCGAAACCATAGCCGGCGTCGTCCGCCACCCCCGCCACCAGGGCGCGTTTGCCCTTCAGATCGATGCTCAGCATGGCCTTTCCTTCACAAAAATGGGAGTGGGGAGAGGGGAGAGGTACCGGACGGTGCATCGGAAAGAACCTCTCCCCACTCCCTACTCCCCGTTCAGATGAAAAAGCGCGCCGCCACCGGAATCAGCTGCGGATGCTTGACCAGGGCATGCGCGAAGATTCGCCCCAGCGTCCGCCGCTCGGCCGGGATGGCGTTCACGGTGCGCGCGAGCGAATTGAAGAAGCCGTCGTCCAGGTCTTCGAGCGCCCGCTTGATGCGGTAATACTTGAGATGGTCGTCGCCGAGCAGCCGCATCCAGTCGGCGTGATAGGTCGAGAGCCGCTGGGCGCTCGTATCGCCCGCGCAGATCGCCGCCGCCGCGGCACGGCCCGCCAGGCGCCCCGCCTTCATCGCGTTCACGATGCCGCCGCCTGACAGGGGATTGATCATGTGGGCGGCGTCACCGGCGACGAGGACGCCGTCCGTGTAGGTCCGCTTGATCGTCGTATGCGTGATGACTCCCCCGACCGTGTAGCCGGCCCGTTCGCCGCCCGGGTAGCGGCGGGCGATCCACGCGTCGAGGTACTCCTGGGCGTTGCGGCCGTCGGCCTTCAGGGCCACGAGTCCCAGGCCGACGTTGGCGACCCCGGGCGCCCGCGGAAAGATCCAGGCGTAGCCGCCGGGGGCGATCCGATCGCCGAACTGCAGGTAGATCGCGTTGGGATCGACGTCGATGCCCCGCAGCACGTACTGCGCGCACGATTCCATGTCGCGCGCGGGGACCCGGGTGTCGAGCCCCGCCCAGCGGCCGACCATCGCCTCGACGCCGTCCGCGCCGATCACCATGCGCGCGCGCATGGTTTCGTCACCCGGCGCCCCGCGCAGGCGGACTTCCCAGCGACCATCGGCGAGCTGGTGCATGCCGGCGGCTTCCGTGCCGGCCAGCACTTCCACGCCGTCGCTCGCCGCTCGCGCCGCCAGGAATGCGTCGAACCGCGTGCGATCGAGAATCCACCCCACGTCGCGCTCGGCGACCTTCACTTCGGCATCGTCCGGCGCGAGGAAGATCACCCGCGTGATCTTGCGCGCCACCCATGGCGCGTCGACCGGATCCGCGAATTCGCGCAGCCCCGCGTCACCGACGCCCTCGGCACACCGCACCGGCGTGCCCACGACGGGGTCGCGCTCGAGCAACACCACGTCGAGCGCGGGGGCCGCGCGCTTGGCTTCGAGCGCCGCGACCGAGCCCGCCGGACCCGCACCAATGACCAGTACATCGGTGTCGCGCATCACGCGGCGATCATCTTGAGGGCACCCACGGGGCAGGGGGCAATGCACTTCCGGCACCCGGTGCAGGTGCCCCGATCGACGACGAGGTCGGCGAGCTCCAGATGAATGGCTTCCGGCGGGCACAACGGGAGGCAGAGACCGCACCGGTCGCACACCCGAAGGTCCACCACTGCGATCTCGGACGGGTTCTGCGCGCGTCGCATGGGCGAACGGTAGCGGCCGGCGGAAGAGCCGTCAAGCATCAGCCTTGCTTGGAGTTACGCTTTTCATTAGCTTGAGGCGCTCGCGCGCGCCCGCCGGACAACTTTCACCAACGACGACGTGTCCCTGTGCCCCTACGCTGGCCGAATTTGAAGCTTGGAGCCTGGAGCCCGGCAAACGAAATCGCCGTGGATCTGGGCACCGCGAATACTCTGATCTACGTGAAGGGCGAGGGCATCGTGTTGAACGAGCCCTCTGTCGTCGCGATCGAAAAATCGACGGGCAAAATCAAGGGAATAGGGCTCGAGGCGAAGCGGATGCTCGGACGGACGCCGGACGGCATCCTCGCCGTCCGTCCCCTCAAGGACGGCGTGATCGCCGACTTCGACGTCACGGAAAAGATGCTCCGCTTCTTCCTCAAGACCATCATCGATCGCCACCTGTTCCGCGTGAAGCCCAAAGTGATCGTCTGTGTGCCAAGTGGTATCACGGAGGTGGAGAAGCGAGCGGTGCGCGATTCGGCCCAGTCCGCGGGCGCAAAAGAGGTGTACATGGTGGCCGAGCCGATGGCCGCGGCAATCGGCGTGGGGCTCCCCGTGGAAACACCCACCGGCAACATGGTGATCGATATCGGCGGAGGCACGACCGAAATCGCCGTGATCGCCCTGTCGGGGATCGTGTCCGACACCTCGATTCGCACCGGGGGCGACGAGCTCGATCAGGCCATCGTGCAATTCATGCGCAAGAATTACAACCTGTTGATCGGCGAACCCACGGCGGAGCAGATCAAGATCCAGATCGGGTCGGCGGCGCCGGTCGGCGAGGAACGGGAAATGGAAGTGAAGGGCCGCGATCTCGTGTCCGGCATCCCGAAGATCGTGCGCGTGCATTCCAGTGAAATTCGCGAAGCGGTGCAGGAGCCGATCCAACAGATCGTGGACGCCGTGCGGCGGGCGCTCGAGATCACGCCGCCCGAGCTCGCGTCCGACATCGTGGATCGCGGCATCGTGATGACCGGCGGGGGCGCGCTGATCCGCGGCCTCGACGTGCTGTTGCAGCAGGAGACGGGCCTGCCGATCCACCTGGACGAGGACCCGATGACCTGCGTCGTGCGGGGGACGGGGCGGATCCTCGACGACCCGGAGAAATACCGCAACGTTCTGACCACCTGAGGCCATGGCGCTCGGAGCGGACCGCTACGCGTCGCGCGCCGACACGCTCGCCTTTATCGGGTGCGTCACGCTGTCCGTCGCCGCGATGAGCCTGCCCGAGCGCATCCGGGACCCGCTCGCGCGGGGGTTGCGCCAGACGGTCCTCGCGCCGTTCCTGACGCTGCAACAGAAGACCGAACTCCTCTCGGCATCGGTGCTGCGCTACGAGGCCGTCGTGGCCGAGCGCGATTCGGCGGCCCTGGCCGCGACATTCCTGCCTGAGCTACGGGGGGAAAACGCCAGGCTCCGTGGCCTGCTGGGACTAGGCCAACGGCTCTCCAGCGGCTACATCCCCGCCGAGGTTCTTCACGAGCCCGAGCCGAGCGGGAACCTGACGTTCATCATCTCGGCCGGCAAGAAACAGGGTTTGAAACCGTTGACCGCCGTGGTCAGCCCCGGAGGACTCGTCGGCATCGTGAGCTCGGTTGACGCGCAAACCGGCGTGGTCGTCACGTGGGCGCACCCGGATTTCCGGGCGAGCGCGATGGCCGCGGACGGGAGCGTCTACGGCATTGTCGCACCGCACGGCACCGAGGGCCCCCGCGTGTGGTTACTCGAGCTTCAAGGCGTCCCGTACCGGCAGCTGGTGGCCAACGGGACCCAGATCCTCACGTCCGGCCTGGGTGGTGTGCTCCCGCGCGGCATCCCGATCGGCACGGTGGTGGGCGTCGCCGGCGAGGCCGAAGGATGGGAGCGGACCTACCTGGTGCGGCCCGCGGTGCACCCGGCTGCGGTTACCCACGTCATGATTCTGACCGGGCCCCCGCCGCGGACTGACCTGCGTTCGGTGTTCGAATCAGGCGGCGGGGGGGGCGGGGGGGGTGAGACGCCGTGAGACGGAGCGACAAGTATCGGTTTTACGTCATCCTGGGCGTGCTGGTGGTGTTGCAGTTCTCGCTCCGCGGCCGGCTCGGGGATGACCGCGTAGCTCCGGATTTCCTGCTCCTGGCTCTGTTGATCTATACGATCCGAGCCCGGCCCGGCCCGAGCGCAGCGGCCGGGTTCGTGGTGGGTCTCGTGCGAGACGCGCTTACGCCGGCGTCGTTCGGCGCCGGAGCGCTCGCGCACACGCTCGTGGGGTATCTCTCTTCCTGGAGCAAGGCGGTCTTCTTCGCCGAGAACCTGTTCGTGAACGGTTGTTTGTTTTTCGCCGGAACCTGGTTCCGCAACCTCGCGGTGGCGCTCGCCTCTGGGAAGCTCAAAGGCGGCATGCTCGGCTGGGAGCTGTTGGTGTGGTCCCCCCTGCAGAGCCTCACGACGGCGGCCGCGGGCGTGCTCGTGCTCTGGCTGTTCGGGCGTCACCTCGCGATCCGCTTGAGCGACGCGACATGAGCTCGTTCCATCCCCATCTCCTCGACCGCCGGGTGCGACTAGCCCGCGGCGTCGTCTGGGGCGCATTGGCGACGCTGGTGATCGTGTTCTTCCGCACGCAGATCCTCGAACACTCCGCCTTCCAGCTGCAGTCCGAGACCAACCGACTCCGGCCGATCCCGCTGCCGGCGCCCCGTGGGATCATCACCGACCGGAACGGCAAGATTCTCGCGGAGAATGTCACCGGCTACACGGTCTCGCTCCTGCCGGCGGCTGATGAGGACTCGCTGCGAGCGACGCTCCACCGCCTGGCGCCGATCGTCAAGCTCGACAGCCAGGCCATCGCGCGTGTGCTGGTCCGGTATCGCCGGACGCCGTACCTCCCCATCGCCGTGCTCCCGAGCGCGACCTTCGACGTCGTTTCGGCCCTGGAGGAGCGGCGCCTGCTCTTTCCGGGGCTGTTGATCCAGGCCGAGCCGAAGCGCTACTACCCGGACAGCGGCCTGGCCTCCCACCTCGTAGGGTACGTCGGCGAGCTCACCGAGGCCGAGCGCTCGCAGCAGCGTGTCGCCGCGGTGCGGCTCGGCGGGCTCCTGGGGAAGGACGGGCTCGAGCGCGAGTACGACGACTCGCTCCGGGGCTACGACGGGGTGCGCTTCGTGGAAGTGAGCGCCCTCGGGCACGTGGTCCGCGAGGCGCCACCCGCGTCTCGCCTCGCGCCGGTGCCGGGCAAGCCGCTCCACACGACCATCGACCTCGATCTGCAACACTACATCGCGCAGATCTTCCCGGCTGGGCACCGCGGCGCGGTGCTCGCGATGAATCCCAACACGGGCGAGATCCTGGCCTTGTACAGCGCGCCCGGGTTCGACCCGAACGCGTTCGTCGGGGGCGTGGACCCGGAGTACTGGCGCCGGCTCAACGAAAGCGAAGCGCATCCGCTCTTCGACCGCACGATCAAGGGGCGCTACCCGCCGGGGTCGACGTGGAAGCTCGCCGTGGCCGCGATGGCCCTCAAGCGGGGCATCGTGACGTTGCATTCTCACATGCCGATTCCCTGTCGCGGCGGCTTGCAGTACGGGAACCGCTTCTTCCGATGCTGGTCGGGGGCGGGGCACGGCGATCTGAGCCTCGCCGACGCCATCGCGCAGAGCTGCGATGTCTACTTCTACCAGCTCGGGTTGAAGCTCGGCCTCACGTCGCTGCTCGAGGACGCGACGGCGCTGGGCTTCCGCTCTCCCACGCGAATCGACCTGCCCGACGAGAAGACCGGGTTGTTTCCGGGTGGGACCGATTATTACGACCGCGTCTACGGTCCCCGCCGTTGGACCTCCGCCGTCACGCTCAACCTGGCCATCGGTCAAGGTGAGAACGCCCAGACGCTCGTGAACATGGTGCGGTTTTACCAGATGCTCGCGAGCGACGGCCGGGCGCGCGCGCCGTACCTGGTGCGTCCGGCGCCGGGGCCGGAGGCGACACTCGGGCTCACGCCCGATCAGCTGACCGGCTTGCGGCAGGCCATGATCAGCGTGGTGGAGCGCGGCACCGCGCGTGGCGCGGCACGTTTCGGCGGTAGCATCGCGATCGCCGGCAAGACGGGCACCGCCCAGAATCCGCACGGCCCCGCGCACGGCTGGTTCATCGGCTTTGCGCCGGCGGACAAGCCCGAAATCGTCGTCGGGGCCATCGTGGAGTTCGCGCGCGAAGGGCCGTTCGTCGCCCCGCTCGTGACCCGGGTGATCGGTCGCTATCTGGGTGTCGATACCACGGTCGCCTCCAACGTCCGCATCGTGCTGCCGACGGACACGGCGCCTCACCCGATGCAGCTGCTCCCCGGCCCGCCGGCCGAGGACACCACGATCCCACCCCTCGACACGGGTGTGACTCCTCCTCCCCCACCACCGGTTGACACTGGTCATGCGGCCCCCGCTCCGGGAAATCGATAGACCGCTCGTCGCGGTCGTCCTCGCCCTCGCGGCGTACGGGCTCGCCACGCTGTATTCGGCGGGACAGACCGATGTGCCGACCTTCGTCGAGACGATCTGGCGCAAGCAGCTGATCTGGCTCGCCATGGGCATCATCGCTACGGTCCTGATGTTCCGCGCATCGCCGCGGCTGCTCGAATGGGCCACGCCATACGCCTACGCCATCAGTGTCGTGGTCTTGATCTGGACGCTGTTCGCGGGGGTGGGAGCGGGGACGGCCGCCAGCGAACGGTCGTGGCTCGCGCTCGGGGGGGTGCGACTCGGACAGCCGGCGGAGATCGCAAAACTCGCGGTCGTGCTCATGCTGGCGCGGTGGCTCGCCGAACAACGCGAGCCGCCCGCAACCCTTCGGCATCTCGTATACCTGCCGTTCCCCTTCCCATTCATCGGGCGACCTGCAGGCGCGCCTGTGCTCTGTCCCTGCCTGATCGCCGGCATACCCAGCTTCCTGGTATTCAAGCAGCCGGACCTCGGCAGCTCGATGGTGTTCGTCGCCATTCTGTTCACGATGCTCTACTGGGCGGGGACGCGGATATCGCTGCTGGTGCTCCTGGGATCGCCGGTGATCGGCCTGGTGCTCGCGTTTTCCACGGTGGCCTGGGGCGCCTGGATCTTGGTGCTCATCGCCCTGTTGATCTGGTGGCGGCCGTATGTGTGGGAAGGCCTCGCCGTGATGCTCGCCAACCTCATCATGGGCGTCGTCGCCGTACCGTTCTGGCAGCGGTTAGCGCCGTACCAGCAGAACCGGTTGCTCGCGTTCTTGAACCCGCAAGAAGACCCCCGCGCCACCGGTTGGCACGTGATCCAGTCTAAGATCGCGATCGGCTCGGGCGGGTTTCTCGGCCAGGGCTTCTTACATGGGCCTCAGAAGCGCCTCGCGTTCCTGCCGGCGCAGTTCACGGACTTCATCTTCTCCGTAGTCGGCGAGGAGCTCGGGTTCCTCGGCGTGCTCGTGGCGCTGGCGCTGTTCGCGGCGCTCATTTTCATCCTCATCCGCATCGCCCGGCGTGCCACGGACCCGTACTCCAGCCTGTGCGTGTTCGGCGTGACCGGCATGCTGTTCACGCACATGCTCGAGAACATTGGAATGACCGTGAACCTGCTGCCCATCACGGGCATTCCGCTGCCGTTTTTCTCGTACGGCGGCTCATTCCTGCTCGCCTGCTTCATGGGGGTCGGGATCTCGCTTCGCGTTGCGTGGGAATCGCGTCAGTCAGGCTACGCTGAACTCTGACAAGGGGTTACACTGTCGGGGCTGGCGCAGGAACAGGGCCCCTCACAGATTGTCGCCTTCAAGTCCCCCCTATGGCGCGAATGGCCTGGTTCAAAAAAGAGCGCAAGCCGCGCACGTCCGAACGGGTGAAGCTGGAGATTCCAGCCGATGCCTGGGAAAAATGCGACGAGTGCGGCCACATCGATATCAAAGATCGGTTCGTCCGCGCGTTCAACGTTTGCCCCAACTGCGGGCACCATCGCCGCATTTCCGCCCAAGAGTACGTCGACCTGCTTGTGGATGAAGGCTCCTGGCACGAGCTCGACGGCAAGCTCCACTCCACCGACCCCCTGGAGTTCGAGAGCTACAAGCAGCGGCTCGAGCTCGCGATCGGGAAAGCGGGTCCCCTGGAGGCGGTCCGCACCGGGTACGGCCGGCTGGACGGCATGCCGCTCGACCTCGCCGTCATGGACTTCAACTTCATGGGCGGCTCGATGGGGTCGGTGGTGGGCGAAAAAATCGCGCGCCTCACACGGCGCTCGGTCGAACGCCACATTCCTCTGGCGATCGTCTCGGCCTCCGGGGGTGCCCGGATGCAGGAAGGGGTGCTGTCGTTGATGCAGATGGCCAAGACGTCGGTCGAGATCGCCCGGTTGCGCGCGGTCCGCGTTCCGTTCATCTCCATTCTCACGAACCCCACCACCGGGGGTGTCTCGGCCTCGTATGCGATGCAGGGGGACGTGATTCTCGCGGAGCCGGGGGCGGTCGTGGGCTTTGCGGGGCCGCGCGTGATCAAGCAGACGATCGGCCAGGACCTGCCGGAAGGCTTCCAAACCGCCGAGTTTCTCGTGGAGCACGGCATGGTCGACGCCGTCGTGCCGCGGAGCGAGCTACGGGACACCACCGCCCAGTTGTTGCGTCACATGGCCGGAAGACAGCCGGCCGAGGCCGCCGACTGATCCGCACCGGGCTGTCCTTCGAGGACGCCTGCCGCTTTCTCTTCGCGCGACAAGGAAGTCGCATCAAGTGGAGCCTCGGACCCACCGAGGGGCTGCTCGACCTGCTTGGCCACCCGGAGCGACGCTTCCCCACAGTCCACGTCGCGGGCACGAACGGCAAGGGCTCGACGTGCGCCCTCCTCTCGGCGGAGTTGCGGGCCCGTGGACTGAAGGTGGGCGTGTACACGTCGCCGCATCTCGTCTCGGTGCGGGAACGGATGATGGTGGACGGCGTGCCCATCGACGAGGACGCGTTCGCCGAGTGGACCACGTTCCTGCAACCGCACATCGAGCGGCTCGATGCCAGCTTCTTCGAGGCGACGACCGCGATCGCGTTCGCGGATCTCGCTGCCCGAGGCGCGGACATCGGCGTGATCGAGGTGGGGCTGGGCGGGCGGCTCGACGCCACGAATGTGATCACACCGCTCGTGTCGGTCGTCACGAAGATCGCCAAGGAGCATACCGACTATCTCGGCCCGGACCTGGCGTCGATCGCCCGTGAGAAGGCCGGGGTCGCGAAGCCCGGCGTTCCCTTCGTCACGGGAGAGCGAGACCCCGCGGTGCGCGAGGTGCTCGCGGCGGAAGCAAGGCGCCGTGGAGCGCTCTCGGTGATCCTGGTCGACGGCGCGCGCCCCGCCACGCGCACGCTCGGCCTCAAGGGCCGTCACCAGCACGCCAACGCCTGGGTGGCCCTGACGGCGCTGAACGCGCTGCCGGCGCCGTTCGGACCCGTCGGCGATGCGTGGCCCGAGAGCTTCGCGGAGGCCTACGTGCCGGGACGGTTCGACGTGCGGGGTCCCTGGATTTTCGACGTGGCGCACAACCCCGACGGCGCCCGCGTGCTGGCCGACACGCTGCGGGAGTACAACCCACCGCACCCGCGCCGCGCCCTCGTCGGCGTCCTGGGCGATAAGGACTACCTCGGGATGATCGAGTGCCTCGCGCCCGCGATCGACGGGTTCGTGTTCACGATGCCCGAGACGGCGCCCGAGCGCCGGCGCTGGGACCTCACCAGGCTCGAGCGGGAGGTCGGTCGCCTGCGGGTGACGCACGAATCCGAGCCGGATTTCTCGCGCGCGCTGGAGCGCGCGCGGGTCGACGCCGCGACGACGATCGTGACCGGATCGTTCCACACCGTGGGCGACGCGTTAGCCCGCTTGCCCGGGTTCGCGCCGCTCGGCTAATTTGTCGCGATGCAAGGACAAGCCTTACCTGGATTTCGCGACTTTTACCCCCACGAACTCGCTCTCCGCAACCACATCTTCGCCACCTGGCGCGACGTGGCGCGGCGGTACGCCTTCGAGGAGTACGATGGCCCGCCGCTCGAGCCGTTAGAGCTGTACACGGCCAAGAGCGGCGAGGAGATCGTGGGGCAGCTGTACGAGTTTGCCGATAAGGGCGACCGGCGGATCGCCCTCCGTCCGGAGATGACTCCGAGCCTGGCCCGAATGGTCGGGGCGCGGGCGCAGGCCCTGAAGAAGCCGATCCGCTGGTTCTCGATTCCACAGCTCTTCAGGTACGAGCGGCAGCAGCGGGGGCGGCTCCGAGAGCACTTTCAACTCAACATGGACATCATCGGCGAAGCGGGCCCGGCGGCGGACGCTGAAATCATGGCGGCCGTCATCGATATCGGGCGGGCGTTCGGCCTGGGCCCGAAAGACATCCGGCTGCGGGTGTCGGACCGCCGCATCCTGGTGACGGAGCTCGGGCAACGCTACGGGGTGCGCGACGACCAGATCCCGGGTGTGCTGGCGGCGCTCGACAAGTGGGAGCGCGACCCCGCGGCCACGGAGCGTCAGCTGGCCACTGTGCTCGACACGGCGGACCGACGGAGTGCGGTCCTGGCGTTCCTGCAGGAGCTCGGCACCTCGGGAGGCCGTTTGGACGAGCGGCTCAGGAGCGCCCCCAGCGCCGAGCCCCTGGTGGAGGTGATCGGTCGCCTGGAGAAGATGGGGCTCGCGGAATTCGTGGACATCGACCTGCGGATCGTGCGCGGGCTCGCGTATTACACCGGCATCGTCTTCGAGCTGTTCGACGCGAAACAGACCCTCCGAGCGATCTGCGGAGGCGGCCGCTACGATAACCTCATCCGGGAGATCGCGGGGATAGATTTACCGTGTGTCGGCTTCGGTATGGGAGACGTCGTCCTCGGCGAACTGTTGAAGGAAAAGGGGAAAGCCACCGAGGCGCCGAGTCAACTCGACGCCTTTTTGATAGCGGTGAGCGGCGAGGACGTCGCGTTCGTGCTCAAGCTCGCGCGTGAATTGCGCGACCGCGGCATCGCGGTGGAGTACGCGCTCCGCCACGCGCCCATTCGGAAGCAGTTGGAGCTCGCCGTCGCGCATGGAGCCGCACGGGCCGTGATCGTGGGCCCCGACGAGCGGAAGGCCAAAGTCGCCGTGGTGCGAGACCTGAAGACCGGGAGACAGCGCAAAGTGCTACTCGTCAAGGTGCGCAAGGGCATCCTCAAGTAATGGCCCAAGCGCAGAAGATCACGCCACGCGCCAAGGACTACAGCGAGTGGTACAACGACGTCATCATGCAGGCCGAGCTCGCGGATTACTCTCCGGTGCGCGGTTGCATGGTGATTCGCCCCCACGGCTATCGGATCTGGGAGCTGATGCAGCGCGCCCTGGACGACATGTTCCGCGCCACGGGGCACCAGAACGCGTACTTCCCCCTGTTCATCCCGATGAGCTTCCTCGCGAAGGAAGCCGAGCATGTCGAGGGCTTCGCGAAGGAAGTCGCCCTGGTGACGCATACCCGGCTCAAGGCCACTGGCAAGCCGGGCGCGCAGGCGGTCGCGGTGGACCCGGAGTCCGCGCTCGAGGAGCCCCTGGTGGTGCGTCCCACGTCCGAGACGATCATTTACGCGATGTTCGCGAAGTGGATCCAGAGCTACCGCGATCTGCCCCTGCTGATGAACCAGTGGTGCAACATCGTGCGGTGGGAGCTTCGCACCCGCCTGTTCCTGCGCACTACCGAGTTCCTCTGGCAGGAGGGCCACACCGCCCACGCGACCGAGGCTGAAGCGGAGGCGGAGGCACGGCAGATGCTCGCCGTGTATCGCCGCTTCCAGGAAGAATGGATGGCGATGCCCGTCATCACCGGTCGGAAAACCGACAGCGAGAAATTCGCGGGCGCTCTCCGGACCTATGCGCTCGAGGCGTTGATGCAGGACAAGAAGGCGCTGCAGGCCGGCACGTCGCACAACCTGGGACAGAACTTCGCTCGAGCCTTCATCGTGCAGTACCAGACGGCCGCGGGGGGCCTCGAGTACGTGTGGAACACCTCGTGGGGGGTGACGACGCGCATGATCGGCGGTCTGGTCATGACGCATTCGGACGACAACGGCCTCGTGGCCCCGCCCAAACTCGCGCCAGTTCAGGTCGTGATCGTGCCGATCTGGAAGTCCGAGGAGGAGAAGGGTCAGGTGCTAGGGGTTGGGGGCAAGGTGAAGGATGAGCTCGCGAAGGCCGGCATCCGGATCGAGCTCGATGCGCGCGACAGCCTCAAACCCGGCGCCAAGTACTTCGAGTGGGAAGCGAAGGGCGTTCCGTTACGGCTCGAGATCGGGCCGCGGGACGTCGCCGCCGGCCAGGTCATGACGGCGCGACGCGGCGGGGGGAAGGCACCGGCCAAGCTGGACAGCCTGACGACTTTGATCCCCGGTACCCTGAACGAGATCCAGGCCGCGCTCTTTCAGGCGGCGAAGGACCGACGAGAGGCCAATTCAATCCGGGGCGCGACCAAAGCGCAGTTCCTGGAGTTCATGAAGGCGGGCGGAGGCTTCGCGTATGGTGGGTTCTGCGGCTCGCCATCGTGCGAGGCCGAGATCAAGCGGGAGACGGCGGCGACGGTGCGCGTGCTGCCCGATCCTGAATTCCGCTCGCCCGAGGCACCCCGGACGTGCATGTGGTGCAACCAGCCGAGCATCGCGGAAGCCGTGTGGGCGCAGGCGTATTAAGCGCTCTACCCTGGGCGGTCGCTGCCCGTGGCCGACCGTCTGGTGAGCGGCTCCGCCCGCGGCGGCCGGTGCGCGTCGCAGTAATAGCGCGGCCCGCGCCGCACGCCCCCCGAGCTCTGCCGGGTCACCCAGCTGGCCGGTTGGTCGCAGCTACGGCGGGTAGCCCAGTCGTAAAAGTCGCAGCGGAGCTCGGCCATACAGGGGGAGGGGGAGATGGAGCCGTCGAGGCGAGGAGCCGGATCCCTCGGCACGTCTGGGCGATCAAGGAAAGCCAGATCAACAGCGCGATGCTCGCGCCTTCGCTTACCGAACGACAGACCGCATCCCGACGATGTCTCATGGCGCAGAGGCGCTCACAAGATGTGCCTGACCCTCGGTGGTCAACGGTACCTCTTGCTGCGTCAGGTCGCGGCTTATCCAGACCACCCGCGTCCCGCACATGATCGCGTCCACCGGATACGGCGAGGCCAGAAACGAATGCCCGTCGGAGTTCGGCACCTGAGTTCCGGGAAACAGGTACCAGCAGCGCTCGCCGCTCGGATGGCTGTGGATCATCCCAACCGTGCCGGTCCATCCGGCGTTCTCACACGTCTGCTGGGGGACGACCCACGTGGCCGTGGATTGCATGGGATCCACGTCCGCCGGCGCAATGCGTTGCACCACGATCGTTTGCCCCTGTACCTCCCCGATCATGCAGCCCATGAACTCGGTCGGGAACCCGCGATACTGGAGCTGCAGGAAGCGACGGGCCTGGTCGGACAGAATGAGGGTGCGGGCGGGTTGCCACCGTACGGAATCTTGTCCCAAGGAAGGCGCGACGACGGGCAACACTCGGTGCGGCAGCGGCATGAGCGGCAGCATCAGACCAGCAACGGCGGTGACGGCCCTTCCCACCTTCACGACTCAGCTCCTCGGGTTGCCCGTGTCTACTACGTTCGTTCCCGAAATGGGCAAGCTCCGTTCCACACGAAGTGTTGCAAGCTCACGGCAACCGCGCGTGCGGAGCTTTACAGGTTGTTGGAAGAATGCAGCGGCCGTCCGAACGGGGCGTGCCCCAAAACGAGGCCTCGAGGTGTTGGTCGTGACCCAATCTCAAGCACACCAGGGTCATAGAGACGCAGGTCCCGGCGTCCTCGCGTTCGACCCCGCGCTGCTCCGGGCCATCGCGGAGCGCGTCGGGACGCCGGTGTACGTCTACAGCGCCAACCTGATCAGAGCGCAGTACCACGCCCTGCACGATGCGCTCAAGGACGTTCCGCACCGGATCTGCTATTCCGTCAAGGCGAATGGCAACATCGGGGTGCTGAAAGTGCTCAAGGCCGCCGGGGCCGGTGCGGACATCGTCTCCGTCGGCGAGCTCCGGCGCGCGCTCGCCGCCGGGTTCGACGCCGCCTCGATCGTGTTCTCGGGCGTCGGCAAGACGGCGCTCGAGCTTGAAGAGGCGATCCGGATCGGAGTCGGATTCCTGAACATCGAATCGCCCGCGGAGCTCGACGCCGTGATCGCCGTCGCGCACAAGCTGAAGAAGCGGGCCAGCCTCGGTATCCGGGTCAATCCGGACGTCGCCACCGAGACGCACCCCTACACCAAGACCGGGGAGAAGACCGCGAAGTTCGGGGTGCCCTACGATGAGGTGGTGAGCGTCGCGCAGCGTATCGCGGCAGAGCCGCTCTTCTCGCTCCGCGGCCTCGCCATGCATCTCGGCTCGCAGATCGCCGACGTGGAGCCCTACCACCGCGGCACAGTCAAGCTCCTCGAGCTGGTGACGGCCTTACGCGCTTCGGGGATCACGACGGTCGAGGCGCTGGACGTCGGTGGTGGACTCGGCGTCAAGTATCACAACGAGAAAGCGCCCAGCCCGCAAGCGTTCGCCGAAGCCGTCGCGCCGCCCATCAAGCAGGCCGGCCTCGCGCTGATCTGCGAGCCGGGTCGCTACCTGGTCGCGAACGCCGGTGTCCTCGTCACCAGGGTCCTCTACCGCAAGCACGCCGGTGGCAAGGAATTCGTGGTCGTGGACGCCGGGATGACCGACTTCGTGCGTCCGAGCCATTACAATGCTCATCATGAGATCGTGCCCCTGCAGGACGGGGCGCGGCCGGAGGAGCTGGTCAACATCGTCGGACCCATCTGCGAGTCGGGAGACTTTCTTGCGCTCGATCGGAAGCTGCCGACGGTCGAGCCCGGCGAGTACCTCGCGGTGCTCGGCACGGGCGCTTATGGCTTCGTCATGAGCTCCACCTACAACCAGCGGCCCCGGCCACCGGAGGTGCTGGTGGACGGAAATCGGTATTACATCGCACGGCAGCGCGAGACACTCGACGATCTGTTACGCGGTGAGATTCTCGAACCCACGACCTGGTACCAGGCGTGAACCGCATCCTGATCCTCGACTACGGGTCCCAGTTCACTCAGCTCATCGCCCGGCGCGTGCGCGAGGCGCACGTCTACTGCGAGATCCACCCCGCGGCGCGTGGGACGGACCTCGCGTTCGTCCGAGCCTTCGCGCCCAAGGGCGTGATTCTCTCGGGTGGGCCGAGCTCTGTGTTCGATCGCGACGCGCCAACCGTGGACCCCAAGCTCCTCGAGCTCGGGACGCCGATCCTCGCCATCTGCTACGGGATGCAGCTCGTCGCCCACTTGGCGGGTGGCAAGGTCAAGCCGTCGGCGGAGCGCGAATACGGTCGGGCCGACGTCACGGTGCGGGACGCGAGCGGTTTGTTCGCGGGGTTCGAGCCTCAGGGATGCATCACGGTGTGGGCCAGCCACGGCGATCGGATCGACCAGCCGCCTCCCCATTTCCGCGTCACGGCCTCGAGTCCGAACGCCCCGGTGGCCGCGTTCCAACACGACTCGCGACCGATCTTCGGCGTCCTGTTCCACCCCGAGGTGGCCCACACGCCGCGCGGAGGTGAGATCCTCCACAACTTCCTGTTCGATATCTGCGGATGCACGCCCGACTGGACGCCGGGCCACTTCATCGAGCATGAGATCGAGCGCATCCAGAAGGTTGTGGGGGGGAAGAGCCGTGCCATCTGCGGCCTCTCGGGTGGGGTCGACTCCGCGGTCGCGGCGGCCCTGGTGCACCGCGCGATCGGGGATCGGCTCACCTGCATCTTCGTGGACCATGGCCTGTTGCGTCTCAACGAGCGCGAGCAGGTGGAGCGGGCCTTCAGGGCCCATCTCGGCATGGATCTGCGCGTCGTGGACGCGGCGGAGCGCTTTCTCGACGCCCTCACGGGGGTCGACGACCCGGAGGAGAAACGGCGCCGGATCGGCCACACGTTCATCGATGTGTTCGAAGACGCGGCGGGCCACGTGGGCGGAGCCGCCGATGTGCAGTTCCTGGTGCAGGGGACGCTCTATCCCGACGTCATCGAGTCGTCCTCCCCGCGGGGTGGACCGTCCGTGACTATTAAGACGCATCACAACGTCGGCGGCCTGCGGCCCGATCTTCCGTGGAAGCTGATCGAGCCGCTGCGCGAGCTGTTCAAGGACGAGGTACGGCAGGTCGGACGGGAGCTCGGCCTACCGGAAGAGATCGTCGGGCGCCATCCGTTCCCGGGTCCCGGCCTCGCGATCCGCGTGCTCGGTCCCGTCACGCGGGAGCACCTCGATCTGCTCCGCCGAGTGGACGCGCTCTATATCGAGGAGATCCGGGCGGCTGGTTTGTACGATCAGATCTGGCAGGCCTTTGCCGTCCTGCTACCGATCAAGTCCGTCGGGGTGATGGGCGATTATCGGACATACGATCATGTGGTGGCGTTGCGGGCCGTGACGAGTCGCGACGGGATGACGGCGGATTGGTTCGCGTTTCCGGCGGACGTGTTGGGGCGGATCAGCAGTCGCATTATTAATGAAGTGCGGGGAGTGAATCGCGTGGTGTATGATGTGAGCTCCAAACCCCCTGCGACAATCGAGTGGGAATAACGGCGTTGCATGTTCCACGTTGCACGTTCCACGCGACGAAAACCCGCATGGAAATGCACCGCACACGCTAAAGATGGTGCGACGCTTAGAGGCTCGGACCGGTACTCTTGCGCGGTGGGAAGTTTCAGGCAGCTCCGCGCGTGGCAAGAGGCCATCCGTTTCGTGGTTCTTTCGCGCCCCGCGATCAGACGTTTGCACCCGAGGAGCGGTTCTGTCTCGCGACCCAATGGCGACGGGCCGCTTACAGCGTTGCGTTGAACCTCGCAGAAGGCGCGGCGCGTTCCCATCGTGGTAACTTCCGTCGTCATGTCGACATCGCGCGGGCTCTTTAGACGAGCTCGAGTCGATTCTGGAACTCGTGAAAGCGCTCGACTACTTGTCGGAACAGGAGGTGCGCGCCTTGTGTGCAAGCCGGTCGAACTGCGCGAGGATGGTCGCCGGTCTCCTGCGGACGCTGCGAGACGATTCAGTCTGAACGTGTGACCTGCAACGTGTAACGTGTAACGCCTCTAAATGTTCTTGTCTTCCAGCAGCTTCAAGAACTCCTGCGGCGTCCCGATCCGGGCCAGCTTCCCCGGCACGTCGGGCTCTTTGGCGAACTGGGCGATCTTGCCGAGCACGGGCAGGTACTGGTTCGAGACCTCGAGGGGAGGGGCGACGATCAGGAAGAAGTAATTGACCGGCTTGCCGTCGATCGCGTTGAAGTCGATCCCCTCGAGCTTCCGGCCGAAGGCGACGCGCAATTGACTGACCGCGAGGGCCCGGGAGTGGGGGATGGCGATGTTCTGGCCGATCCCCGTCGACCCCAGCGTTTCGCGGCGCTTCAACATCTTCACGAGCGTCTGCTCGGACTTGTCGTCGAGCTTGAGCAGGCCGACCAGCTCCTTCAGCACATCGTCCTTGGTCGTGCTCTGCAGCTCGAGGTTGATCGCATCGTCGGCGAAGAACTCACGCAAGCGCACGTCGAATCGCTCCGGTCGAAACGGCGGCCAAACCTAATGATTGCTTGCTCGGTTTGCAACGCGTCATTACGTTGTGTGACATGGACTTCCCGTATCCGGTCGGACACGCGTTTCCCCTCTTTCTCGCGCCCATGGCGGGGGTGTCGGAATCGCCATTCCGGCTGATCGCCCGCCGCTTCGGCGCGGACGTCGTCGTATCCGAGTTCATCTCGGCCGTCGGGGTCGCACGGGGACTGGAGCACTTGTTCCACGACATGCGGTTCGAGGAGGCCGAGCGCCCGATCGGCATCCAGCTGTATGGCGCCGACGCCACGGTCATGGCGCAGGCGTCCGGAATGGTGACCGAGGTGTGCAAGCCCGATTTCATCGACATCAACTTCGGCTGCCCCGTCAAGAAGGTAGTGAAGAACAACGGCGGGTCCGGCTGCCTGAAGGACCTGGACCTGATCCAGCGGATCATCCGAGCGGTGCAAAGTGCGACGCACCTACCCGTGACCGTGAAAATCCGGAGCGGCTGGGACGACGCACAACGCGATCCGGTAGCGATCGCCCAGCGTTGCCGCGAGGCGGGTGCCCAGGCTCTCACGCTGCACGCGCGCACGCGGACGCAGATGTTCTCCGGGAAGGCGAATTGGGACGAGATCGCCCGGGTGGTGGACGCCCTCGATATCCCGGTCATCGGCAACGGCGACATCGCGACGGCGGCGGATGTCGTGGCCATGCGCGCGCACACCGGGTGCGCCGGCGTCATGATCGCCCGCGGCTCGTTCGGCAATCCGTGGATCTTCGCCCAGGCGCGGGATCTCCTTGCCGGCCGGCCGATGCGGGCCGACCCACGGCCTGAGGAACGATTCGCCACGGCGCTCGAGCATGCACGGCTCGCGCTCCGCCTCCAAGGCGACACGCGGAAAACGGCCCTCGAGTTCCGCAAACACCTTGGCTGGTACACGAAGGGCGTGCCCGGCGCGTCTCAGCTGCGCGAGCGGCTCTTTCAGATCGAGTCGATGCAGCAGGCCGAGGCGATCTTCACCGCCTATCTCGCCGGAGACGCCGTGGAGCAGGCGGCGTGAATTTCGAGGAGCTGGGGCGGCTCGTCGAACGCCTCCCCTTTGCGTCGATCGATCACCTCCGGCCCGTGACCCAAGGGCACCAGGAGGTGATTTTCTGTCAGGGCAAGACACCCGAGCAGGTGGTCGGGATCGCCGAGCGCCTCGAGGCTCGTGGAGGGACGTTTCTCGCGACGCGGGCCGAGCCGATCCATCGTGACGCCCTCGCGGCGCGGTTTCCGCGGGTCGAAGTGAATGCGTTGGGCCGCGTCGTCTACCTCCCGGCCGATCCGGAGCCCTCGCCCACCGGGCGGGGGACGATTCTCATCGTCACCGCGGGCACGAGCGACCTCCCGGTGGCCGAAGAGGCGGCGGTCACGGCGCGGGCGTTACGGAACTCCGTGGCCCGCCTCACCGACGTCGGCGTCGCCGGCATCCATCGCATCCTCACGCAGACCGAAGCGCTCCGCAGCGCCGCGGTCATCATTGTCGTCGCCGGGATGGAGGGCGCGCTGCCCAGCGTCGTGGGTGGGCTGGTCGCGGTCCCCGTGATCGCCGTCCCGACGAGCGTGGGGTATGGGGCGTCCTTCGGCGGACTCGCCGCGCTGCTCGCCATGCTCAACTCGTGCGTCGCGGGGGTGACGGTCGTCAATATCGACAACGGCTTCGGGGCTGCCGCCGCAGCGAGCCGCATCAATCATTCATGAGGTTTCCCCCGCCGGGGGTCTGGGTGGGGCGCGGTGTCGCGGTGCTCGGCCTGGCCGCCGTCGTTCCGGCGGTTCTCTCCGCGAGCGTCTGGGCGCTGGTGGCGGCGTTCGGCGGGTTCCTGGTCGGGATCGGCCTCGCGCTCCCGTCTCTCGTTCGCGCATGGCTGACGGACGCGCCGGTCAGCCGACCATCCGACTTCGAGCACTTACTCGAGTTGATGTGCCGCTCGTACGGCGCCCGGGCCGGCTGGATCGTGGGGCTCGAGCAAGGCGACGTCGAAGTGGCGCGCCAGGAACCGGTGGATGCGCCGGTGCGGCAGCGAGGCGCGGCGCTCGTGCAGCTCGCGTCGGTGGACGGGCGCGCTCACGTCGCCCGCGATCCCGCGGGCACCTACGTGGCCGTCGGTGACTTCCCTTGGGGCGCCGGATTACTCCTGGCTCCCGCGCCCGCGGATGCCATGCCGAAGGTCTTGGAGAGCGCGACCGCCGAGCTCCGCCGCCTCGTCGCGAGCATGCACCTCCTCGGGCGGCAGCAGAGCGCCGATCAGCCCGCGCAGCTCGTGCCGAAGCAGCTCGCGGCGATGGCCGGCAGTGCCCAGACCCTGGAAGGGATCGCCAAGGCCGGCGTCACCCTGGCTCAACAGCTCACGGAGCGCGGTTGCGCGATCATCCTCCAGGGCCTCGGGCCGGCCAGCGTCGACGCGCGGATCGTCGCGGTTTCCAAGCTGGCCGACGGCAGGCTCGAAGGACGGACGCTCACGCCGGACGCCCCCGCGCTCCGCGCGATTGCCGTGCGCGTGCCGGTCGCGTCACAAGGGTCCGAGGATGTGTTCGGCGACGCGCTCCCCGACCGGCGACGGCGCGACCGGGCCGGCACGGCGTATCCCCTGCTCGACGGGCACTACGCGATCGGCGCGCTGGTAGTGATGGGGTCGCCGTTCGGAGCCGGCTCTCCGGTGGCCGATCAGGTTCAGCGGCTGGTCGCGGAGCTGGGCTCCCGGCTGGCGGCGGCCCGCGCGCTGCATGAAGCGGAGCAACGGGCGGTGAAGGACCCGCTGACCGGGCTGCGCAACCGGCGGGAGCTCGAGCGCGTCCTTGGGCTGCACGAGAGCAAGCAACCACCGATCGCCACGCTCATCTACGCGGACTTGGACCACTTCAAGAACCTGAACGACACGCTCGGACATGCCGCCGGCGATGGTGCCCTCCGCCACGTCGCGCGGATCCTCGAGAGTGCCGTGCGGGACAAGGACCTCGTCGCCCGAATCGGCGGCGAGGAGTTCGCCATCTGGATGCCGCATACGCCCATCGAGTCGGGACTCGAAGTCGCGGAGCGTATCCGCGCCGGCGTTGCGTCCACGGCGTGGCGCTGGAGCGGGGAGGCCTACCCGCTCACGATCTCATGCGGAGTGGCGGGCTATCCCGACAACGCGAGCACGGTGGATAACCTCCGGGTCATCGCGGACGCGGCGCTGTACCGCGCGAAGCAGGGCGGCAGAAATCGCGTGGAGCGGGCTCAGGGGGAGCCGATGCGATATACCGGGTGAATCTCCCAGAGTGCCTGCACCGACGCATTGCAGCGACCGTGTCCCCCGTCGATCCGCGCACTCCGGCGGCCGCCGCGGCGGTGCTGGCCATCGAAGAACGCCAGGCCCATGATCCGCGCCTGGACGGGCCGGCGCAGGACGCCGCCCTTGCCGAGGCGGCGGCGCCCCATCGACGCGTCGAGCGCCGCCCGCGCGAGCGCATAGCGCCCGCTGTATTGCGGATCGGGAATCTCGGCGACAATGCATGAATCGGCTGGGCTATCGACCCGGTCGGTCAGCTCGATGTGCCAATCGCCGTCGTCTTTGACCTTGTCGACGCGCCGTACCCAACCGAGTACGCTGAACGTGCGGAGCTCGCGATCGTCCCGCGGGGCGCACGCGTCGCGCGGGCCGAGGAGCGGGGGCGTCCAGGTGGCGAGGATCGCGGTTACCGAGACCTGTTCCGGGGCGCGGACGGTGGGGGCCCCGGACGTATCGACTTTTTGGGCCCAACGGTAGTGCGGCTGCCGGCACGGCGCCCCCTGCGCCCGCAGGGGGGTCGTGAGGATCAGGGCCACGAGGCAGAGCAACGAGCCCCGGCGCACCGGCTCAGGTGATCGCAGCCGGTGGTGTCCACTTGCGGACGTGCCGGCGTTGTCTGGGCGGCGAGCGGGCATACCACCAACAGGGCCGTCAGGGTGGCGAGCCCGTGCCAGTGGGCCGGTCTCATTCGCCTTTGCCCTTTTTCAGGCCACGCAGCGACCGGTACTCCGCGGCATCGATCGGCGGCGCGCCACGGCTCTTCAAGGCGTGCAGGAGCGACGCCGCGAGTGTTCCTTCCTTGAGCCGCAGCAAATACTCGAGCGTCGAGCGCCCACTCCCGGCGGGCAGGATCTCGGCGAGCCGCCAACGCACGGTCTCGGTCTCGAGCAGCGCTTCCACGGTCCGCTGGGCCGCCTCCGGCTCGGTAGTGTGCACGAGCAGCACGCCCTGGAAGCGTTCTCCCTTCTTGTCGTCCGCTCGCGCCGTGATGTACGCCTGCAGGCGCGCGGCGCGATCGGCGACCTCCTCCAGCTCGTTGGGCGCGAGCGCCGCGAGGAGCTGTGGGTCACCCACCGCCAGCTGCGCCGACGCTCGACGGCGCGGACCCAGCAACCCCTCGGCCGGGGGCAGCGCCGGCATCAAGACACCCTGGTCGGCGTAAATGTTGCCGACGTTGAGCTTCCAGAGCCCGAGCACGGTGAGGTTGAACACCAGGGACATGACCGCGGCGACGACGGGGACGTAGACGCCGGCCGCCAGACCCACACTAAGGGCGAGGTAGATGTACACGACATCCTTCGTGTCCTTGAGCGTATTCCGGAATCGAATCGCCGCGACGATACCGCCCAGGGCGAAGGCCAGCGCGAGGCTGTTCTGGACGAGAATGAGCGTGCCCGCTACGGTCATCGGGAGGACGATCACCGTCTGGACCACGGACTGATCGTAGCCGCGCTGCTGCTTGGTGGTCATGTACACCCACGCGGTGGGCAGCATCAAGGCCAGCGCGCCGATCATGGAAAACATCGTGATGAGCGCCAGCGCCGTGGCGCCGAGACTCCCGGGGCCCAGACCGCTCGCCGCGGTTTCGATGGCCTCCTTCTTACTGATGCTGCCGTGGACTGGCGAGAGCTCCTGGAAGCGAGCGAACAGATCGCGGATTTGCGGAAACAAAGTGACGACCAAGAGCGTCACCAGGCTGAGGACCACGTAATACGCCACGAGCCGCACGAAGGGAGACTTCCAGATTCGCTCCATCGCGCTAATAGAAAGGCGCTGTCACGCGTCCGCTAGAGTGCGCTCGCTCGCTTGGCGGAGGGGAGGGGGCGCGCTAAGTTGCCGGTGATGCTCGACCTGCTATGATGATCTATCTGCGTCGGGCTTGATCCTCATGACCGACCTCGCGCATTTGACCACGGTGGCGTCGCATGCCTCGTGACCTGCCGCTCTCGAACGGCAGGTTGCTCGTCGCGTTCGGCCGCGACTACCTGATCCAGGACATCTACTTCCCGCACGTGGGCAAGGAAAACCACGCCACCGGGCATCCCTTTCGCTTCGGTGTCTGGGCGGACGGGAAGTTCAGCTGGATCGGCCCGAATTGGCAGGTTGATCGGCGCTACGCCCCGGACTCGATGGTAACAGACGTGCGCGCCCGGAACGAGGACCTCGGGATCGAGCTCGTGTGCCACGACGCCGTGGATTTCTTCGAGAACGTGCTGATCCGCCACGTGACGGCGACGAACCTGAAGGACCGCGCGCGTGAGGTCCGGTTGTTCTTCCACCACGACTTCCACATTCGTGGCTACGAGGTCGGCGACACGGCGTTCTATTCTCCCGAGACGCAAGCGCTGATCCACTACAAGGATGATCGCTACTTCCTCATAAACTGCGCCGTCGGGGGCGAGATCGGGGTCCGGCGGTACGCGTGCGGCACGAAGGAGGTCGCCGGGGCCGAAGGAACGTGGCGTGACGCCGAAGACGGGGAGCTCCAGGGCAATCCGATCGCGCAGGGCTCCGTGGACTCGACCCTGGGTCTTTCACTGACGGTGCCGGCGCGAGGCTCGGCCGAAGCGGACTACTGGATGGCGGCAGGTCGGGACTTCCGCGAGGTGGCCACGATCGACAAGGTCGTGCGCGACAAGTCGCCCGGGGAGCTGTTGCGCCGCACCCGGAATTACTGGCGTCTCTGGGTACGGAAGGATCAGCAGGGTATCGACGCTCTCCCGGCGCTCGTCGCCGAACGGTACGCGCAGAGCCTGCTCATCATCCGGTCGCAGATCGACCACGATGGTGCGATCCTCGCGGCCAACGATACGGACATCATTCAGTTCGCGCGCGACACCTATTCCTACATGTGGCCGCGCGACGGGGCGCTGGTCGCCGCGGCGCTGATGCGCGCCGGGCACGTGGGCGCGCCCGAGAAGTTCCTGGAGTTCTGCTCGCGCGTTATTTCGCCGCTCGGCTACGTACGCCACAAGTACAACCCCGACGGGACGCTCGCCTCGTCCTGGCACGGCTACGTGCGCGACGGCAAGCCGGTCCTCCCCATTCAGGAGGACGAGACCGCCCTCATCATCTGGGCGCTCTGGCAGTTCTTCGAGCTGTACCAGCCCATCGAGGAGACGGCCCCGTTCTACCGCACGCTCGTGACGCGGCCCGCGGACTTCCTCGTCGAGTACGTCGACTCGGCCACCGGCCTGCCGCTCCCGTCGCATGACCTCTGGGAGGAGCGGTGGGGAGTCCACGCATTTACGGTGGCCGCCGTGATCGCCGGCCTCCGGGCGGCCGCCCGCGTCACCGAGGCGTTCGGCGAGCAGGAACGCTCGGCGCGCTATGCCGCCGGGGCCGAGCGCATGCGGGACGGTTTGGGGGCGGTGCTGTGGAACGAGCGCGAGCAGCGTTTCGCTCGCATGGCGGCGCCCGGGGCCAACGGGTATACACTCGACATGACGGTGGACTCGAGCCTGTTCGGACTCGTGGAGCTCGGCGCGCTCGCTCCTGACGATCCGCGGGTCGAGTCAACGCTGCGCCAGGTGGAAGAGCGTCTCTGGGTCCAGACGGACATCGGGGGCCTGGCGCGATACGAAAACGACGCCTATCACCAGGTGGAGAAGGCGGATATCAAGCGCGTCCAGGGCAATCCCTGGTTCATCAGCACGTTGTGGCTCGCCCGCTATCGCCTGCTGCGGGCGAACACCCCGGAGGCGCTCGCTCGAGGTCTCGAGCTGATCGAATGGGCCTCGCAGCGCGCCCTGCCGTCGGGCGTCATGGCGGAGCAGCTCCACCCCTACACGGGCGAGCCCCTCTCGGTATCGCCGCTCACCTGGAGCCACGCGTCGTACGTGCGGGTGGTGCGGGAGTACCTCGACCGCGCGGCCCAGCTCAACCGCTGTCCCACCTGCGGCAATGAGGCCGTCCGGCCCGCGCGCCTCACCGATCGGCTGACGGCGATCCCCGAGGGCGCGGAGCGCTAACCATGCCGTCGAGCCACGTCGTGGTGGAAGAAGCAGACTCGTTCCCGCGTCGGGTCGCCGAGTGGCTGGCCGAGACCATCGCCCGTATGGTCGCGGCCAGTGGGCAGTGTACGATCGCCCTGTCCGGCGGCGGAACGCCCCGACCGGTCTACGCAGCGCTCGCGGGCCCAGAGTTGGCGAGCGGGATCGACTGGCGAAACATCGATGTGTATTTCGGCGACGAGCGTGCCGTGCCGCCCGACGATCGCGAAAGCAACTATCGCATGGCGAAGGATGCGTTACTCAGCCACGTCCCGATTCCTGACTCGCGCGTTCACCGTATCGAGGCCGAACGCCGCGATCTCGACGCGGCGGCCGACGCGTATGCGCGGGCGCTTCCCGCGGCATTGGACGTCCTGGTTCTCGGCATGGGTGCGGACGGACACACGGCGTCCCTCTTTCCAGGCTCACCCGCGCTGGCCGAGCGACAGCGACGCGTGGTCGTGGTGGCGAGCCCGAAGCCGCCGCGCCGCCGGGTCACCATCACACCGCCCGTGATCGCCGCGGCGCGACAGGTGGTCATGCTGGTGACGGGACGGGAAAAGGCGACGGCGGTCGCCCGGGCGCTCGATGCCGACGCTCCTCCGCCGAGCCAAGTGCCAGCGGTGCTCGCGCGCCCCCCCCGCGGCGTGGGGTTTCTCGATCCCGCCGCGGCCGCCCGGCTCGCGAAGCCCGTGCGATGAACGTCCTCGCCGGCGACGTCGGCGGAACCAACGCCCGACTCGCGCTCGTGGAGGTTACCAACGGCCGGGCGGTCGTTCGAGAGCACCGGACGTACCCGAGCCGCGCGTATCCCGGGCTCGCGCCCATCGTGCGGACGTTCTACGCGGACGTCGGGGCCCGACCGGAGCGCGCGTGCATCGGCGTGCCCTGCCCGGCGACCGAGGAGCCTTGTCTCGCGCCGAACCTCCCGTGGCGAGTGGATGGGGCGACGTTCGCCGCCGAGATCGGCATTGCGTCGAGCGCCCTCATCAACGACTTCACGGCGATCGGCCACGGCATCGCGTTCCTGGGCGCGGACGACGTGGAGACGCTGCAGGCCGGCGAGCCCAAACCGCGCGCCCCCATTGGACTCATCGGCGCCGGGACGGGCCTCGGCGTGGGGTTCCTCACGTGGCGGGGCGACCGCTACGAAGTGCACCCCTCCGAAGGGGGCCACGCCGGATTCGCGCCCCGTCGCGAGCGCCAGGGCGGCCTGGCCTTGGCCCTGGAGCGCGAATACGGACGCGTATCCCGAGAGCGAGTGCTCTCGGGCCCGGGGATCCTGGCGACGTACCGGTACCTCGCGGCGAGCGGCGTCGCTCCGGAGAATCCGGCAGTCCGCGCGGAGATCGCGCAAGGCGATCCGGCGGCGGTGATCTTCGGGCACGCCACGGCCGGCACCGACCGCCTGTGCCGCGACACGCTCGACCTCTTTATCGACGCGCTCGGAGCGGCTGCGAGCGATCTCGCCCTCACCGTGCTCGCGAGCGGGGGGATTTACATCGGCGGTGGGATCGCGCCGCGCATCGTGGATCACCTCCGGCAGGGATCCTTTCTCGAGGCGTTCCGCGACAAGGGGCGGTTGTCGCACTACGTCACTCGCGTGCCGGTGCGCGTGATCGTGAATCCGCACGTTGCGTTGCTGGGAGCAGCCGCCGTAGCGGCACGGCTCCCCTGACATAGACATCCGAGGAACGATGTATGTCGAAAGTCGTCACGAAGTCTCGCATGCAGGAACTACTCGACCAGGGCCAGAGCGTCTGGCTCGACTATCTACGCCGGGGGATGCTCGAATCCGGAGAGCTGCAGCGCATGATCGACGACGGGCTCCGGGGCATGACCTCGAACCCCACGATCTTCGAGCATGCGATCGGCGGGAGTACCGACTACGACGAGGTGCTCGCGCGAGTCGCGAGCTCATCCCGGACCGATCGTGAGGTCTTCGAGTCGTTGGCGGTCGAGGATGTTCGCTCCGCCGCGGATCTGTTTCGGCCCGTCTATGACGGCTCGCACGGCGCGGATGGGTTCGTGTCGTTGGAGGTATCGCCCACGCTGGCCCGCGACACCGCCGGCACGATTGCGGAGGCGCGCCGCCTGTGGGCGGCGGTCGACCGGCCGAACGTACTGATCAAGGTGCCCGGAACGCGGGAGGGATGGCCGGCCATCGAGCGCCTGCTCTCGGACGGGATCAACATCAACATCACCCTCCTGTTTTCGCTCGAGCACTACCGGGAGGTGGCCGAGGCGTACCTGCGGGCTCTCGAGGCGCGGCGTAAGGCGGGACAGCCGATCGATCGAGTCGCGTCGGTGGCGTCGTTTTTCGTCAGTCGCGTCGATACGGAGGTGGATCGACGCCTGGATGCGACGCCTGCGGCCCCGCGGGATCTCCGGGGCAAAGTCGCGATCGCAAACGCGCGGCTCGCCTATGCCTGGTTCCGAGCGCTGCTCGACGGGCCGCGCTGGCGGCCGCTCGCCGCGGGGGGGGCCAAGCCCCAGCGTCTGCTGTGGGCCAGCACTGGGACCAAGGACCCCGCCTACTCGGACGTGCTGTACGTGGATTCGCTGATCGGTGCGGATACGATCAACACCGTGCCACCGCAGACCCTGCAGCTGTTCGAGGAGCACGGCACCGTGCGTCGGACGCTCCCGGGCGATGTCGCGGAAGCCCGACGGGTCATGGATCGCCTCTCGACGGTAATGGCGTTCAGCGATGTCACCGAGGTGCTCGAAAAGGAGGGCATCGACAAGTTCGCCCATTCCTTCGAGACGCTGCTCGGCGTGATCGCCACCAAGCGGAAGGCACTCGCAGCGTCGACGCCTCTCCTCCCGCGGCACTCTGCGGAATTCCGCGCCTTCGAGCAGGCGGTCGTGTTGCGACTTGCGGAGCTGGAGCGGACCGATGTGCCGAAACGCATCTGGGGCCACGACCCGACCGTCTGGAAGCCCGACCCCAACACTCCCGAGATCAGCGACCGGTTGGGGTGGCTCAACGTAGGCGAGATGATGGCGCAGCAAGTCAAGGCGCTGGACGCGTTCGCCGACGAGATACGGCGCGAGTTCGATCGCGTGGTGCTGTGTGGGATGGGGGGCTCGAGCCTGGCGCCAGAGGTACTGTGGCGCACCTTCGGCCGCCGGCAGGGGTACCCGGCCCTCGCCGTGCTGGACAGTACGGACCCGCGCGCCGTCGCCACGGCTCTCGCGGGCGGTGACGCGACTCGCACGCTGTTTCTCGTGTCGAGCAAGTCGGGGACCACTCAGGAAACGGACTGCCTGTACCGCCACTTCTGGGAGCGCACCGGCAGTCGCGGGGCGCAATTCGTCGCTATCACGGACCCCGACACGCCACTGGCGGCGCTCGCGGCCACCCGGCAATTCCGCCGCACCTTCCTGAACCCCAAAGACATCGGCGGTCGCTATTCGGCCCTCTCGTATTTCGGACTCGTGCCGGCGGCCCTGATCGGGGTCGATGTGGGCCAACTGCTCCATCGCGCCCATCGCATGTCCGAGGCGTGCGCCGCCTTCGTCCCGGCAGGACACAACCCGGCGGTGTGGCTGGGCGCCATTCTCGGGGAGGCGGCGCTGGCGGGCCGCAACAAGGCGACCTTCGTGTTGTCGCCGGGGATCGGCTCCTTCGGGTTGTGGGTGGAGCAATTGATCGCCGAGAGCACGGGCAAGGAAGGGAAGGGGATCCTGCCCGTCGCGGGGGAACCGCTGGGCTCGCCCGATGTGTACGGGCGCGACCGCGTCTTCGTCGAACTCTCGCTTGCGGGCGAGTCAGACGACGCGATGCAAGCACGGCTCCGCGCCCTCAACGCGGCCGGCCACCCGGTCGTTCGGCTCGCGCTCGAGGACCGGTACGATCTGGGTCAGGAGTTCTTTCGCTGGGAGTTCGCGACCGCCGTCGCCGGGGCGATTCTCCGCATCAACGCGTTCGATCAGCCCAACGTGGCCGAGAGCAAGCAGAACACCAAGGAGGTGCTCGCGGGCAAGAAACCACCCACGCCTCCGTCGAGCGCTGCGGAGCTCGACCGGTTCTTCGCCGCCATCAAGCCGGGCGACTATCTCGCCCTGATGGCCTACCTACCCCCCACGCCGCAGAACGACCGCCGGCTCACCGAAGCGCGGGCAAAGCTGCGCGACCGACTCAAGGTCGCCACGACGCTGGGCTACGGGCCGCGGTTCCTGCATTCGACGGGTCAGTTGCACAAGGGCGGACCACCTGTCGGACATTTCCTACAGGTCATCGAGCGGGTCGAGCAGGACGTCCCGATTCCTGGCATGCCGTACACGTTCGGCCAGCTGGAAGCGGCGCAGGCGGAGGGCGACTTGCTCGCCCTGCGGGCGCGCGGCCGGCCCGCGGTTCGGATCGACGGTCTCGGGCTCCTCGAGCGATGAACATCTCGCACGTCTTCTTCGATGTGGGCGGTGTCCTCGGCACCAACGCCTGGGATCAACACCAGCGGGCGGCTGCGGTGGCTCGGTTCGGCCTCGACGCGGCCGAGCTGGCCGCGCGGCACGAGGAGTCCGTCGCGGTCTGGGAGACCGGCGGAATGTCGATGGATGAGTATCTCGATCACACCGTCTTCTACCGGGCGCGGTCGTTCAGTCGCGAGGATTTTCGAGCGTTCATGTTGACGCAGAGCGTCGCCTTCCCCGAGACCATCGCGGTGGCGCACGACCTCGCTCGAGCCGGGCGCTACCGAATGATGACGATCAACAACGAATCGGCCGAGCTGAACACGCACCGGCTCAGGGCGTTCGGCCTACGGGACGTCTTCGTCGCGTTCTTCACGTCGTGCTGGATGGGAGTCCTCAAGCCTGCGCGGCAGATCTACGAGCGCGCGCTCGCGATATCGCAGGCCGACCCTCGGGCGGCGGTGTTCATCGATGACCGTGAGCCCAACCTCGAGCCGGCCCGCCTGCTCGGGATGCATACGATTCTGTACCAGGACGCCCCGCGGCTGCGGCGGGATCTCACGGCGCTGGCCGTGGCCATCTGAAGGAGGAGCGGCAATGCAACTGGCGATGATTGGGTTGGGCCGCATGGGCGGCAACATGGTGCGGCGGCTGCTCCAAGGCGGGCACGAGGTCGTCGTCTACGACCGCAGCCCCGAAGCCATGCAGGCGCACGTGCAGCTGGGAGCGAAGGGCGCCCGTGACCTCGCCGACATCTGTCGCCAGCTGAACGGCCGGCGCGTGGTGTGGGTGATGGTGCCCTCCGGTCAGCCCACCGAAAGCACGATCGACCAGCTGACGCCGCACCTGTCGCGCGGGGACATCATCATCGACGGCGGCAATTCGAATTTCCGCGACTCGATGCGCCGCGCCAAGGCCCTCGAGGCCAAGGGCCTCGAATTCGTCGACTCGGGAACGAGCGGCGGCATTTGGGGCCTGACCGTCGGGTACTGCCTCATGATCGGCGCGTCGGCGGCCGCCTTCCGCCACTGCGAGCCGATCTTCAAGACGTTGGCGCCACCGAAGGGCTACGCGCATGTCGGGCCAACGGGGGCGGGCCATTACGTGAAGATGGTGCACAACGGCATCGAGTATGGCCTTCTCCAGGCGTATGCCGAGGGGTACGAGATCCTCCATGCCTCGAAGGACTTCGACCTCAACCTGTGCGACATCGCAAACCTCTGGAATCAGGGAAGCGTGGTGCGCTCCTGGCTCAACGAGCTGGCGGCACGAGCATTCGAGAAGGACAAGGACCTGGGAGCGATCAAGGGATTCGTGGAGGACTCGGGCGAGGGCCGCTGGACCGTGGAAGAGGCGATGCGCCTCGACGTGCCGGCACCCGTCATCACGCTGTCGCTCCTCACGCGGTTTCGGTCGCGCCAGCCGGAGTCGTTCGGCGCGAAGGTGATCGCCGCGCTCCGGAACGAGTTCGGCGGTCACGCCGTGAAGTCCGCATGAGCCCGCGGCTCTCGGTCGCCGGGCGCATCGCCGACGCACTGCGTCCCGCGTCGTTCGCGTTGCGGACGGCGGAGCCGTGCACGCTCGTGATCTTCGGCGCCGGCGGCGACCTCACCCGTCGTAAGCTCATCCCCGCCCTATACCATCTGCGCCAGGACGGCGTGCTCCCACCCTCCTTCGCCGCCATCGGGGTCGCCCGCGAACGACTCGATGACGCGTCGTTCCGCGCGGCGATGCTGCAGGCGCTGAACGAGTTCACTCCAAACGCGGCCAGCCCGGACGTGGCGCAGACACTCTGCGAGCGGCTGTTCTACGTGCCGGGCGATCTGGACGACGCGCAGACGTACGCCGCCCTCGGGAAGCGGCTCTCAGCGGTGGACGGCGACGGCGGTCGCCCCGCGACGCGCGGCCGGCTGTTCTACCTCGCGATCCCGCCCAGCGTGTACCCGGACGTGATCCATCATCTGCGCGATAGTGGAGTCGCGCCCCAGGTGCAGGATCCGACGGCGCCCTCGTGGGTGCGGGTGATCATCGAAAAGCCCTTTGGACACAGCCTGGAGAGCGCCCGGGCGCTGAACCGCCTCGTGCGTGAGGCCTTCGCCGAGCATCAGGTCTATCGCATCGACCACTACCTCGGCAAGGAAACGGTCCAAAACCTCCTGGTCTTCCGGTTCGCCAACTCGATTTTCGAGCCGGTGTGGAACCGCCAGCACGTCCATCATGTGCAGATCACGGCAGCCGAGAGCGTGGGCGTCGAGCATCGCGGGCGCTACTACGAGGAAGCCGGCGTCGTGCGCGACATGTTCCAGAACCATCTGCTCCAACTGCTCACGCTCACCGCGATGGAGCCAGCCGTCCGATTCAACGCGGAGGCGGTGCGCGACGAAAAACTGAAGGTGTTGCGCGCGATTCGCCCGATCACGCCGCCCGAGATGCACGACTACCTGGTACGGGGGCAGTACGGGCCTGGAACCATCAACGGAGAACCGGTCCCGGGATACCGCCAGGAACCGAACGTCGCCCCGGACTCGGGCACGGCCACCTATGCGGTCGCGCGGTTCATGGTCGACAATTGGCGCTGGCAGGACGTCCCCTTCTACCTGCGCTCCGGCAAGCGCATGCCGCGCCGCGCGACCGAGATCGCCATTCAGTTCCGGCAGCCGCCGCACCTCATGTTCCCCCTCCCAGCCGGCCACCAGCTGGAGCCGAACGTGCTCGCCATTCGGGTTCAGCCGGACGAAGGCATCTCGTTGCGCTTCGAGGTGAAGGTCCCGGGCGTGGAGGTGCGCATGGTGTCGGTGGATATGGACTTCGGCTACCACGAGGCCTTCGGCGAGGCGGTCCACGAAGCCTACGAAACGCTCCTCCTCGACTGCATGCTGGGCGACGCGACGCTGTTCACCCGGTCCGACGAGGTCGAAGCGGCGTGGGCGGTCGTCGATCCGATCATCGATTACTGGGAGCACAAGCGGCCGGATCATTTTCCCAATTACGCCGCTGGCACCTGGGGCCCCGACGTTGCGAACGAGTTCATCGCGCGGATGGGGGCGAAGTGGCGGGAGCCATGAACTGACGCGTGACAATTCCGGTCTCGGCCGCGACGGATGTTCTCATCGTGGGTGCCGGTCCGACGGGGTTGATGCTTGGCAATCAACTCGCACGAAGCGGCATTCGTGTCCTGAATCGTCGACCAGATCCCTGAGGATCCGGTGAACGATGCGGAGTTCCGGCGGGCGGGTGTGCCGAAGCCTTCGTTTCTACCTGCTGCGTCCCGACTGCCACGTCGGACTGGCCGGAGGAAGGCTCGATCCCGCCACGTTGACCCTCTATGTGGCCGAACGCTTGAAGCTGCGTTCTGAAGTTGAAAATGATCTTTGGATTGAATAGGTTTCGTCGCCGAGGGGGCGACAGGCTTCGACGGGTTTGATGAGGGTGTCGCTGCGTGCCCAGGTCGTCAGTCACCTGGTAAAACCACTGGCAAACTTTACAACTGCCAATTCAAACCTGGCACTGGCTGCGTAAGCTTCGGCTTCACGCACCTGCGTGAGTGGCAGCCCGCCTGAGGCGGCGCTCACGTATCGCAAAATCGGGCTGGCGTGATCCGGGGCCTGAACGGGTCGCGTAAGAGC
>DASQIB010000083.1:0-7437 GCA_035631795.1 Gemmatimonadales bacterium
CGCCAGTCCATGCCGCGGTGCCACCGTACGGGGAGGCGCCCCGAGAAGAGCAACCAGCCCGCAACGATGCTCACGGTGATTCCGGCCACCGCCGTGCCCACGGCCGCTCCCGCGGTGCCAAGCCGCGGCGCCGGTCCGACGCCGGTGATGAAGACGATGTTGCACGCGATGTTGAGCACCGTGAGCAGAATGCCCAGGCGCAGTGGGGTGCGCGCGTCGCCCGCCGCCCGCAACGCGCCGCTCACCATGAAGAACAAGAGCATGCCGACGCTGCCGACGAACATGATCCGAAGAAATGGCAGCGCCTGGGCCTGGACGGCCGGTGCGGCGTGCACTACGCCAAGCAGTGTCGGCGCCAGGATCCAGCCGAGCGGAGCGAGCACGAAGCCCCACAGCGCCAACGCGGCGAGCGCCGCCTGGTACACCGTGCGGTTCACCTTCTCCGGCTCGTTCGCCCCGGCGAACCGCGCCACCAGCACACCCATGCCGCTGAACACGGACATGACGAACGCGATCACGACGATGAAGATCTGAATCGCCACCCCGATCCCCGCGTTCCCCGCGTACCCCACGAGGTGGCCCACGAGGGCGTGGTCCACGATCCCCTGGAGCCCGCCGATCAGGTTCTGCAGCATCGTGGGCCAGGCGAGCATCCACACGGCGTGGGTGATCGGGCCCTCGACGATCGAACGGTCGAGTTGTTTCGCGGGACGGACGGTGGTGGTCATGTGCCGAGCGAGGCTGCGTTCATCGAACGCTCCAGTACGCGCGGATCGCCCATGCGTCTGGCCCAGGCGGAGAACTCCGCGGTGGGCCCGCGCCACTCGAGCTCGCCCACGTCGGCGAACAAGGGCGCATCGGTCCTGAGCGTCGCCAGCTGCTTGAACAGCAGAGCCGCCTCCCGGTTCGGTCCCAGAACCGTGGGCGGAAAATCTTCGATGGGACCGTGCTCGTTCAGCAGGCGGGCCGCCGTCGCCTTGCCGATCCCTTCGATGCCAGGATACCCGTCCTGGGCGTCGCCGACCAGGGCGAGAAAGTCAGGGATCAGTGCGGGCTCGACGCCGAACTTTTCCCGGACCCCGGCCGCATCCCGGATCGTGCCCGAGCGACGATCCACCTGCACGACGCGGTCGCCTCGCACGCACTGGGCGAGGTCCTTGTCGTTCGCCCAGATACACACCTTCTCGACGCGGTCATCCTGCGCTGCCAAATACGCCGCCGATGCAAGGGCGTCGTCGGCTTCGAGCTCGATCATGGGCCAGACGACGACCCCCATCGCCGCGAGGGATTCTTCGAGCGGCTCGAACTGCGCGGCCAGCGCACGCTCGATCCCCTCCCCCGTCTTGTAGCCGGGCCACAGCTCGTTGCGAAAGGACTCGATCACGTGATCGGTCGCCACGCCGATATGTGACGCGCCGTCCTCGATCATCTTCAAGACCGTGTTGAGGACGCCGATCACCGCGCCGAAGGGCGGATCCCGGTCCGGCTTCGCTCGTCGCAGGCCGTAGAAGTGGCGGAACAGCTCGTACGTGCCGTCCACGAGATGCACGATCATGGGAAGGCGTCAGGAATGCCGGCGTCCGGCCTGCTCGGCCCGGGCGAGCAACAACGCGCGCTCCCGCTCGTTCCGGGTGAGCCCGGCGGCGCGCTCGAACTCGGCACGGGCTTCATCGCGCCGGCCGAGCTTCTCGAGGAAATCGCCCCGCACGCTCGGCAACAGGTGGTAGTTCGCGAGCGACGGCTCGCCCGTGAGCGCGTCCACGATCTCGAGACCGGCGGCGGGACCGAACGCCATCGCGTACGCTACCGCGCGATTGACTTCCACGACAGGGGACGGCGCGAGCTGGGCGAGCCCGTCATACAGCGCGGTGATGCGCGTCCAATCCGTTTCTTCCGCGGTGCGCGCCCGGGCGTGGCACGCCGCGATCGCCGCCTGCAGCGCGTACGGCCCGAGCGTGCCCCGGAGCGCCTCGACCCGCTCGAGCGCCGCGAGCCCGCGAGCGATGAGGACGTGATCCCAGCGTGACCGGTCCTGATCGAGCAGCAACACGGCCTCGCCGGAGGGCCCCACCCGCGCGCGCAGGCGCGATGCCTGGATCTCCATCAGGGCGATCAGCCCGTGGACGTCGGGCTCCTGCGGCGCGAGCTCGGCCAGAATCCGGCCGAGGCGGAGGGCCTCCTCGCACAGCGCGGGACGGACCCAATCACCTCCCGCGGTGGCCGTGTACCCCTCGTTGAAGATCAGATAGATCACCTCGAGCACCGACGAGAGCCGGGCCGCCCGATCCGCGCCGCGCGGCACGTCGAACGGCACGCGTGCCTCGGCCAGGGTGCGCTTCGCCCGCACGATGCGCTGCGCGATGGTCGGCACGGAGACGAGAAAGGCACGCGCGATTTCTTCAGTGGTCAGGCCGCCCAGCAGGCGGAGCGTGAGCGCGGTGCGCGCCTCGGTGGAGAGCACCGGATGGCACGACGTGAACATGAGCCGCAGCAGATCGTCCCCGACGTCGTCGTCGATCGCATCGTGGAGATCGTCCTCGGGACTCACCTGTCGCGCCTCGAGCTCGTGGCCGAGCGCCTCGTGCTTACGGTCGAGCATCTTGCCGCGGCGCAACCCGTCGATGGCACGATGCTTGGCGGTGGCCATGAGCCAGGCGCCCGGATTGTCGGGTACGCCGGACGTGGGCCACTTCTCGAGCGCCGCGAGCAACGCCTCCTGCGCCAGATCCTCCGCCAGCCCGACATCCCCGCCCACCACCCGCGCGAGCCCCGCGATAAGCCTGGCGGATTCGATCCGCCAGACCGCATCGATGGTCGCATGGATGTCGGACACTACCGACCGGCGGCCTTCCGGACCTCTTCTGGCCACTCCGAGATGTCTTGCACCTCGCGCACTTCGATCGTGTCGCCGTCGAGCATCGGCGCCCGCTTGGCCCACTCGATCGCCTCTGCCTGGGATTTCACCTGAATGATCCAGTAGCCGCCGACCATTTCCTTGGCCTCGGTGAAGGGGCCGTCGACCACCTTGGGCTTGCCACCCGCGAACTTGACGCGCGCGGCCTTGGCGGGGGGCGTGAGGCCGTCCAAGCTCAGCAATACGCCGGCCTTGCTCAGGGAATCGTTGTACTTGGTCATCTTGGCGACCAGATCGGCCGGGGGCACGAAGTCCGGCGCGGCCTTTTCATAGGCCTTGGGGATGACGAGCATCATGAAGCGCATGGTCCGCCTCCGTTGGGGTTCCATGAATGCGTCGAACGAGACCCGCCCGGATCGACACGGTGCTCCTCCCGGTCAACCCCCTACCGCCCGCACGACCGGCGGAGCAAAGCTGGCCCGGCGCACGGCGCTGATCCGGCCTCCGTCGATGCGGCCCTCTACGAGCTCGTAGCCCAGGAGGGCGAAGATGCGGTCCCGGATGAAGAGCGGTCGCGCATTGCCGTACCAATCGACGCACGAGGCCTTACAGGCGTCATCCCGGGCGCTCCCTCCGTCCGCCTCGAGCGTGCCGAGCGGATCGAATCGCGCGGCATGATTCCGGAGAAAGAGGATAGACGCCGACCCCTCGATCAAGTGCACCCACCCTGGCCGGCCGGGACCCCGCACGGGGAGGCCGAGCACCCCGGAATCGTTCGTGTCGGCCCGGTAGAAGAACCCTTGGCTCCGCAGCTCACCTTGGGAGGCGTTGCTCAAGGTGTAACGCTGCACCACGGCGGGCGAGCGGTCGAGGCGGATCCCGGTGAAGTGAAGGTCGCGCTCATCGGCCCCCACCACTACGGCGTCCGCGCCCATCGGCTCGATCCGGTCGGTGCCATGCGGGAGCACGAGCCGGGTGATCGGACCGCCGCCCCACGGAACCACGTAGAGGATCGACCCGTCCGTCGCAGGCCTCCCCCACCCACTCCCGTTCCCATAGACGAGAAAGCCTCCGACGAACCGGTTGTGAAAGGTCCCGCCCGTCTCGGTAGGGAGGGCGCGGTACCGCGACGCGGCGGCGGCCTGGCTGCCGTCACCCATGTCCGCGAACGGCAGCCGCAGGAGCGACGCGCTCCCACCGGACCACTCCGGGCCCCACATCCAATCACCCCAGCCCTCCGACCGCACCAGCACGTTGATGTTCCCGTCGTCACTCTCGAAGAACGAGAACTGGTCCACGGGGCTTCCGGAGACGCCGACGGCCGAGGGCGCCGATCCGTCGAGCGGCATGCGACAGAGGATGGCCTGGCTCACGTCGCGTCGACGGGGGCGCGGCCAGCCGCCCCAACGACCCGCGTCGCTCATCCACACGTAGACCGCTCCGGGTGACACGTAGAACACCCGGCCGGACGGCCCGATCACGACCGTCGCCTGGCACGCGAGCTCCGGCGCCGCGAGATCGCACACGGTGACCGTGTGGAGCGCGACGTCGCTCGACGCACTCCATCCGGCTGGGTGGTACACACGCTGTGCGGTGACGATGCGCACGAAGCGGCCCCCGCTATCTGGCCCCGTCCCTCCCGTCCCCGGGCTCCACTTGCGCATGGAGGGCAGAACGGACAGCGGTTCCTCGAGGCCGTACGGCAGATAGAGCGGCGTGTAATAGATGAGCTTGTTACCGATCAGGCGGGACGCGTAGTTACGCGACGAATAGTAGTCGTTCGACCGCAACTGGTACGTCCCCCGGGGCCGCAGGCCGCCCCGTTCATCGATGTCGAAGATGCCGAGCTCCGTGCCGCCGCGCTGATAGCTGTAGCCGATGACGACGACCCGGTCGCCGGACACGAGCAGCTCGTCGTACCAGGTGTAACGCGGGTCGATGCCGGGCCCGAACGCGTCCACCATCGCGATCGGCTTCAGATCGTCACCGCCGATGGCTACCGTGAACAGCCGGCCACGGCGCAGAATCACCAGGTGGTCGCCGTGCAGTTTTACGATACCGCCCTCGTCCACGCCCGCTTCCTGCGTATTGGTGATCGCGTCGCTGCGCTTCGCGGCGAACCCCTGGGCGCTGACGACCGCCTCGTCGAGCGACAGGGCCATGGCGCAAACGGAGAGGTCGACCTGAAGAGAGTCCCGCGGTCCGACGGTCAAGGCGTGTTCGCGCTGCAGGTACCCCAAAGCGCGCACCTGAAGCATCACGTGGCGCGACGACACCACGCTGTCGGAGGGGAGCGGCAGGCGATAGCGCCCGTCGGTTCCGGTGATGCTTGCTGATCCGATCGGGGTGAGGGAGAGCCTCGCGCCCACGACGGGAGCGCCCGCCATGTCCGTCACGCGACCCAGGATCACCGGAGATGCCGCGGCCGTGCGCTCGTAGCGCTCGATGGCGACACCGCCGGAGCAACTGGCCGCGAGCTCGATCTGGCGCTGTCGTTGATCGACCACCTGATGGAAGTAGTCGACGAGCTCGTGGTCAGATTGGAAGGACGGGAGCACCGAGGGAGTCGTGCGCGTACCCTGCGACCAGCCGGCCGCGCTCGGAAGCAAGAGTGCCGCAAGCAAGGTGAAACGAACGGGGATGTTCATGGGCGGAGCCTCGGAAGAGTGAGCACTTGAACCAGCCTTCCCCTAGAGACGCGGGGCGGTCCAAGAGCGACACACTTCGTTAGCCGCCAGCCAGGGCACCCACGACCAGGAAGGGCTCCCGGCCGGTCACGACGGACTCTGGGAGGGGAGCATCGGGACGAGTGAGTGACAGATCGCGGGCGCAGGCGAAGAACCGCACGAACGGCCGGCGCTCCAAGGTGACGTGGTCGCGGATTGTGCCTCGGAGCATGGGGTAGCTCGTCTCGAGCGCGTCGAGCACCGACCGCTGCGTGGCCGGGCCGTGCAGGGCGAGCACCACTTCCCCTTCCACCCGCGCCAACCTCCGCAGGTGCTCGGGGAGCGCGACGCGGATCATCGCAGGGTTTGCACCTCGACGGAGACGACCGCGGGGAGATCGCGAACGATCGGGGCCCAGTTGTCGCCGGCGTCCGGCGAGGCGTAGACCTGCCCTCCGGTGGTACCGAAATACACGCCGCACGGATCGAGCGAATCGACCGCCATGGCGTCCCGCAGGACGTTCACGTAGCAATCGCGCTGTGGCAGGCCGGTGGTGAGCGCTTCCCATTCGTTCCCACCGGTCCGGCTGCGGTACACGCGCAGCTTGGCGTCGGGCGGGTAATGCTCGGAGTCGCTCTTGATGGGCACCACGTAGATGGTCTCCGGCTCGTGGGCATGGACGTCGATCGAGAAGCCGAAATCGGTCGGCAGATTGCCGCTGATTTCTTGCCAATTGGCTCCGCCGTCGTCCGAGCGCATCACGTCCCAATGCTTCTGCATGAAGAGCACGTTCGGGCGCGATGGATGCATCGCGATGCGGTGGACGCAGTGGCCCACCTCGGCCGTCGGGTCGGGGAGCTGATAGGGGGACTTGAGCCCGCAGTTCGCCGGCCGCCACGACTGACCGGCGTCCTCGGTCTGGAACACGCCGGCGGCCGAAATGGCCACGCTGATTCGCTTCGAATCGCGCGGGTCGAGAACGATCGTGTGCAGGCACATCCCGCCCGCTCCCGGCTGCCACAGATGCCCCTTCGCGGCGCGCAAGGCGGGCAGCTCCTGCCAGTTCTGACCACCATCGGTCGAATGGAAGAGGCCGGCATCCTCCACGCCCGCGTACACCGCATCCGGGTCCGTGAGCGACGGCTCGAGATGCCACACGCGCTTGAATTCCCACGGGTGCTGGGTGCCGTCGTACCACTGATGCGTGCCCGGGACCCCGTCGTAGGCGAACTTGTTTCCGACCGCGTCCCACGTCTCACCGCCGTCGTTCGACCGCTGGAGCACCTGGCCGAACCAGGCGCTCGACTGGGACGCGTACAGGCGGTTCGGGTCGGCAGGCGAGCCTTTGACGTGATAGATCTCCCAGCCGCCGAAATGCGGACCGTTGACGGACCATTGCTTGCGTTTTCCGTCCGAGCTCAGGACGAAGGCACCCTTGCGAGTGCCCACCAGTACGCGAACGCCGCTCATGGCGCAGTTCCCCTTTTCGTGTTCCGATAAGGTAGCCGCTCGAGGGGCCCGAGTGAACTCGCGCTCGACGCGTGTGTCTACAACGCAACGAGGGCCCCGGATCGCTCCGGGGCCCTCGAGATTTCACTCAAGCAGGGTGTTGCTTACTGGCAGGCGGGCGCGCCTTCCGAAGTCGCCGGCGCCACTGCCGCCGTGTTGATGAAGATCGCGCACGTCACCAAGGGATTGGTGAGGTTGACGTTCGTAATCGTCGCGCTCCACCCACCACCGTTCACCGTCGGACCACCCAAACGGTTGCCCGTGGTGACGCAGAAGTTCACGGTGCCCGCGGTGGGCGGCACGGTGCACGAGGTGGTACCGCTGTACTTGACCGAGTCGGCGAAGAACGCTTCCTCGGCGGTCACCAGGTTCCGAAGGTCCGACTTCATCGAGGCGATATACGCCTTC
>DASQIB010000084.1:0-5252 GCA_035631795.1 Gemmatimonadales bacterium
GAACATGCGGCGCACGTACGCCCGCTTGGCCGCCCGCGCGGCGGGCGGGGGGGTGGTGGAGGCCGGCGAGGGTGTGGAGGTTGGTGGACGTTCCATGGGTTGACCTCCACCAACCTCCCCCATCCTCCACAACCTCCACCAACTGTCACTCACGTGTTCGGGGCTGGTCGGGGGGGACCCCATAGGCGCGAAAGATAGGCCGGGCAACCTGACCGGCGCCAGCGACCAAGAGGTCGTGGCGTGGGCCAAGCAGGGTCACGAAGCGGCGTTCCGTGAGCTGGTGCGCCGCTACGAGCGGCCGGTGTTTTCCCTGCTCTATCGCATGGTCCGCGATCGCGGGCTGGCGGAAGATCTCGCGCAGGAAACCTTCATCAAGGTGCTGAACGCGATCGGGTCCTACAATCCGCAGTTCAAGTTTTCGTCGTGGATCTTCAAGATCGCGAACAACGCGGCGATCGATCACCTCCGCCGGCGCGAGCTCGACACGCTGTCCCTCGACGGCTCGCCCCACGCCACCACGCCGGACGAGATGAGTGCCACGGCGTTGCAGCTCGGCGATCGCGGGGAGTCGCCGCTCCAGGAGCTCGAGGCCCGCGAGCTGGGCGGCGCCATCGAGCACGCCATCGCCCGCCTCCGCCCCGAATATCGAGCGTGCATTCTGCTACGCCACGTGGAAGGCCACAGCTACGAGGAAATCGCCCGCATGCTCGACCTGCCGCTCGGCACGGTCAAGACCTATATCCATCGCGCCCGCAACGAATTGCGTGGCTATCTGGAAGATCGCAAGACGTGAAACCCGCACGGCGCCTCGCGCGTAAGGTGGGCCCAAGATGAACTCGACCCCCCTCTCCGACACGCGACACCTGACCCCGGACGAAATCGAGCTGTGGGCTGCAGGCCTGCTGCCCGCCGCTCGCGACGTGCACATCGGCGAGTGTGCCGCATGCCGCACGACCGCCGAGCGCGAGCGGAAGCTGTTTCGCGAGCTGGCGCGGCTCACCCGATTCGCGCCGGAGTTCGGATTCGTCGAGCGCGTGATGGCCAAGGTGAGGATCCCCGCGCCCTCAGGCCCGCACCTCCGCCCCGACCCCAACGCCTAGCAGCCGCGCGGCGCTGCCGTCGCGCACCGCGATCTCCACCGTCCCGCCGCTGCCGATCACCGCGAGCAGCGCCCCCCGCCCCACGTCTCCGAAGGTTCGCGCCAGCGTTCCGATTTCCGTCCCCTCGACGCGGATCCGCACGCCGGGCTCCACCGCCTGTCCCGGAATGTTCGAGATCAGGGTACCGAAGCGATCGACGTAGATCACTTCGCCGATCACGACGGTTCCGTCGTGACGGGGAGCGGGAAGCGGGGAGCGGTACGCATCGCTCACGGGCTGCCCCACATGCGACAAGGACGCGCCGAGCGCGAGCTGGCCGGCGACAGGCGCAAACACATCCCGTCCCTGAAAAGTCGGAGCGGCGCCCTCCGGAATCGGGAGCGCGACGAAATGCGCGTCCAAGGGCAAGAAGGAAAGCAGGCCGTTGTCCGGCGCCACGAAAAAGTGACCCCCGATCGAGGCGGCGAGCACGCGGCGGGCGGTCCCGACCCCAGGATCCACGATCGCGAGGTGCACGCTCCCCTGGGGGAAGCGATGCCATACGCGGGACAAGACGTACTGCGCCGCCCGCACATCACCCGGTGACACCTCGTGCGTGATATCCACCAGCACCACGCCGTGGACCTGTGACAACAACACGCCCTTTACCTCCGCCACGTAGCTATCGGCGGCGCCGAAATCGGTGAGGAGCGTGATCAGGGTGGCCATGAACCGAGTGTCCGGTGTCTGGTGACCGGTGCCTGGTCAAACCGCTGCATGTCGCCACGAGCCGCGCAACCAGAACACGCTCATGGCGATGCCGCGCGACACCGCCGTAACTGAGAGCGCGAGCCAAATACCGAGCAAGCCGAGCGGTCCGGACCACCATGCCGACAGGGGCACTCGCAGCAGGGTCAGGCTCGTACTCGCGATCTGCGGCAACAATGTGTACCCCGCGCCCGCGAGCGCTCCCTCGAGGATGATCTCGAACGTCTGACCGATCTGCGCGAACGCGATCACCCGGAGGTAGAGACTGCCATCGGTGATCACCGCGGAATCCGGAGTGAACAGCCCCACGAGCGTCCGGGGGATGGCCAGGAACGCGATCGCGGTCGTGACCGTCACCGCGAGGCAGTACGCGACCGTGATCCGCACGCCTTGTCGCGCGCGCGCTTCCTGGTGTGCACCCAAGTTTTGCCCCACGAGGGCGGACGCCGACAAAGCAAACCCCGAGATGGCGATGAAGCCGAGTCCCTCGATCTTGTGGCCGACGCCGAGCGCGGCGAGCGCCGCCGTGCCGAAGCGTGACGTATACCGCGTGAGCCACATGTACACGATCGACAGCAGCACGCCCGCCAGCGAGAGGGGCGCGCCGATGCGGATCACCGTGGGGACCGCGCGCCAATCCGGCGTTTCGAGTCTGAGGAGCCCGCGTCGCCACGCGATGCCGATCCCGATGAGGAACCCACCCCCGCGCACCATGACGGACGAAAGCGCCGCGCCCTCGACGCCGAGCCGCGGAAACGGACCGAGCCCGGCGATGAGCAGCGGATCGAGCCCGACCGACAGCAACACGGACCCCATGAGCAGCAGGAACGGGGTCCGCGTGTCGCCCGAGGCGCGGAACGTCGCCTCGATGGCGAAGAAGCCGAACACGAGCGGGCCGCCGAGCAGCCAGGTATGGAGATACCGGTGCCCGAGGATCGCCACGTCGGGAGGGACCGTCATGAACCGGAACAGCTCGTCCGTGAGGACGTATCCGACGGCCGAGACCACGGCGCCGGCGGCGAGGGCGTACAGCACCGCGGCTCCAGCGGCCCGGGCCGCCGCGTCCGGGCGCCCCTCGCCGTGCCGTCGCGCGGCGACCGCGATCAGTCCGACTTCCACCATCTCACCGAGCGACAGCAGTACCCACACGTAGAAGCCCGCGGTCGACACCGCGGCGAGGGCGGCGGGCCCGATCAGATTGCCGACCCAGATGGCATCGATGAGGTTGAAGCAGAAGTGGCACGCCATCATGGCGACGGCGGGCGTGGCGAGTTTCAGAATGACGGGTCGGAGCGGTCCGACGGTGAGCGAACCGGGGGGGCCGGCGACGCTGGTCATGGCGCCGGAAGCTACCGGGGCGCCGGGCCGGGGGTCAACGAGGCGGGCGAATCGAGCGGCGGTGTCGCGCCTTGTTGTCGTATAGCGAGCGGTCCGCGGTGTTCATCAAGGCCTCGAGTGTAGCCCCGTCCCGCGGATGCACCGCGACGCCGATGCTGATCGTGAGCGACGGCTTCTCGCCGTCGCGCGCCACCCGGTCCGCGACCCGGCGGGCCACGTGCCACGCGGCCGCGTCTCCGGTCTCGGGCAACACCAGAGCGAACTCGTCGCCGCCGAACCGAGCGGCGGTGTCGATGCCGCGGCAGGAGCCGAGCAGCGTCTCGGCCACCCGGCGCAGCGCCAGGCTCCCGACCAGGTGCCCGTAGCGGTCGTTGATCTTCTTCAGGCCGTCGAGATCGATCAGCACCACGGCGAAGGGTCGATCGGTGCGTGACGAGCGCTGGATCTCGGCGTCGAGCGCCTGGGTCAGATGGCGGTAATTCGCGAGGCCCGTTAGCGGGTCGCTCACGGCCAAGCGCCGCAGGCGATCTTCCGCTTCCTTTCGCTCCGTCACGACCGCGATCAAAACCAGTGTCATGAGCGCGGACGCGCCTTCAAAGGCCTGCAGGAGGAGCAGCGACTCGTTGAAGGTGGGCCGGGCGAATGGACCGTAGCCCGTCAGCGTGCCCCAAATGGCGATCGCCGAGAGCATGAGAACGGCCGTCATCGCTATCCGTGGCTCGAACCGAAACGCCGCCCACAACAGCAGCGGCACGCAGAGAAATTCGAGCGGGTAGTGGCTGCTCCTCCAGGGGACGATGCCGTCGAAGACGGCGAGCCCGACAACGAGGAGCGACGCCCCCAGCGCGGCGATCTCCAGCGCCTGCCGTCGAGTCCAGTGGATCCGCGGCCGGAGCGCCCAGAGGAGCAGCACGGGAGCGACGACCAGGTCGCTGACCGCGTCGCCCATCCACCACGTGGACAAGATCGGCCAGAAGTCCGCCCATCGCGCGAAGCCACTGAGGGAGAGGGAGAGTACGCCGGCCGTCGCGCTGATCAGTGTGCTTGCGCCCGCGGCGAGCCCCGCGAACTTGAACACGTCGCGGGCGCGTTCACACGCCCGGGCCCCACGCGCGAAACGGCTCACCAGCCAGGCGCCCACGAGGCCCTCGAGAGTGTTGCCCGCCGCGATGCCCACGGACGTCGCAAGCGACCCCGCGGTCGTGATGTTGACCAGGAACGCGCCGAGCAGGATAGCGGGCCAAACTTCGACGCCGGCAAGCAGGAAGGCCGCGAGCGCGATGCCCGTGTTCGGCCACACGGGCGTCGCACTCGGGTTCACGAAGGCGAGCCGCAACCCCAGTTTGCCGGCGAGGAAATAGCCGGCGGTGAGGGCCAGCAGCAGGCCGAGACGCCTCAGCCACTGCGACTGCATCATCCCCGTCCTCGCAGTGTCGGGACGGCGGGGCGCGCGCCTTCGACTACTCAGTACACGGAGAGGGGTCGGGCGAGTCGACGTCGCCCGGTCAGCCCGCCCCGACGAACCACTCTGCCCAGGCAACACGGAACGTCTGCTCACAGCGCGGGCACCGGAGCGTCTGCAGCGTGTGCTTGAGCTGCGCGCGGTTCCGGCAGCCGGGACACACGGCATACCTGTCGCCCCACTGCGCCACAAGGCTCTTGGCATCGGCCGGCCGCGGGACGACGCTCCAGAATTGCGGGGGTGCGTACACGATCTGCAATGCCGCACGCGGCACGGCCACGCGCTGCCGGTTGATCTCGAGCAGCGCGTCGCCCTCCGTCAGCGTCGCGACGCGATACCACGCTCCGCGACGCAGTCGGCGGTTGACGTCTCCCTGGACCCGCGCCCACTGGACGTCGGTCATCTCCCCTCCTCTGGGCGTCATGTCCAAGGATCCTAAGACTTGCGGCCCGTAACGCCAGAGTGGCGACTACGCAACAACGACCGGGTCATCCGTCACTTCGGCGCAACGGGCAGCGTCCGCAGAAATCGTTGGAATACAGCGTTGCCGGGATAGCGCTCCGCCAGCCGGGCGACGCCGTCGCGCGCCTCTTGCTCGAGCGCCG
>DASQIB010000085.1:0-4289 GCA_035631795.1 Gemmatimonadales bacterium
CAGGAGGTGGCCGAGCTTGTCCCGCTTGACGTCGAGATAGGAGCGGTTCTCGTCGGAGGGCGTCATCACGATCGGCACGCGCTCGACGATCTCGAGGCCGTAGCCCTCGAGCCCGACCAGCTTCATCGGGTTGTTGGTGAGCACGCGGATCGAGGAGAGTCCCAGATCCAACAGGATCTGCGCCCCGATGCCGTAGTTGCGGAGATCCGGCTTGAAGCCGAGCTCGCGGTTCGCCTCCACGGTGTCATGACCGGCGTCCTGGAGCTCGTAGGCCTTCAGCTTGTTGAGGAGGCCGATCCCGCGGCCCTCCTGATCGACATACACCACCACGCCGCGCCCCTCGGCGGCGATCATCCGCATCGCGGAGTGCAGCTGCCAGCCGCAGTCGCAGCGCCCGGACCCGAATACGTCGCCCGTCAGGCACTTCGAGTGCATCCGCACCAGCACGTCTTTCCGCTTGCCGAGATCGCCAAAGACGAGGGCCACGTGCTCCGCGGGGTCGACGTCGTTCGCATAGCCGACGATGCGGAACTCGCCGAACGGCGTCGGCAGGCGCGCTTCCGCCACCCGGTGCACCAGCCGCTCGTGGGCGAGCCGGTACGCGACGAGCTGGGCGACCGTGATGAAGGTGAGCCCGTGCGCCCTGGCGAACTTTTCGAGATCCGCCTGCCGCGCCATCGAGCCGTCCGCGTTGAGGATCTCGCAGATCACCCCCGCGGGATAGAGCCCCGCGAGACGGGCCAGGTCCATGCTCGCTTCCGTCTGGCCCACGCGCTGGAGCACGCCGCCCGGCCGGGCGCGCAACGGGAACACATGACCCGGACGGCGCAGGTCGGTCGGCACCGTCCCGGGGTCGATCGCCACACGGATGGTCGCGGCGCGGTCGCCCGCGGAGATGCCGGTGGTGACGCCGAACCGCGTAGCCGCGTCGATCGAGACCGTGAACGCGGTTTCGTGTGCTTCGGTGTTGTGCTCGGCCATCTGGGTGAGCCCCAGGGCCTGGCAGCGCTCCGGCAACAGGGTGAGGCAGATCAACCCGCGCCCGTGCGTGGCCATGAAATTGATCATTTCGGGGGTGACCCGCTCGGCCGCGCCGACCAGATCGCCCTCGTTCTCGCGATGCTCGTCGTCGGCCACGATCACCAGCTTGCCGGCGCGGATGTCCGCGATCGCCTGCTCTATTTTGCGATGCTGCATAATTGCCTCACGTACTTTCCGAGAGCGTCCCCCTCCACGTGAACCCGATCCCCGGCGCGCAGCGTCGCGAGCGTCGTGTGCTCGCGCGTGAAGGGAATCAACGAGATCTGCACGCGGTCACGGCCGGGCAAGTCGTTGATCGTCAGGCTCACGCCGTCCACGGTGATCGCGCCGTGCGGAATCGAGATCTCGCGCACGGCGTCCGGCACGCGCAAGTCGTACACCCACGCGTCGCCACGCTGTTCAGCTCGTTCCACCACGGCGACGCCATCCACGTGGCCCTGAACGAGGTGACCCCCCAGGCGATCCGTGGCGCGCAGGGCGCGCTCGAGGTTCACGCGACGCCCCGTCCCGTACTCGCCGAACAGGGTGCGCCCTTCCGTGGTCTCCACCACGTGGACCGTGAACCCGCCCTTCACCACCCGCTCGACCGTGAGACACGCGCCGTTCACCGCGATGCTCTCACCCTTCTTCAGGCCCTTGTACGGCGCACGGATGGTGAGCGCGAGTCCCGAGTCCCGTGTCCCGTTGCTTGGCTCCCGCGTCGCCTTCGCCACGCGCCCCACGGCGCTCACGATTCCGGTAAACATATCTGCCTGTCCAATACCAATAATGTATCAGAGCCCAAGACGCGGCGCTCCACGGGCGTCCAGCGCGGCGCGGCGGCGAGGGGCTGCGGCGGAACCCCCGGAAAGGCCGGAACGGCGCCTTCGCCGAGCCACACCGGCGCCTGCACCCAGTAGAGTCGATCGACCAGGCCGTCCGTCAGGAGACGCGCGCCCAACGCGCCACCGCCTTCGCACAACACCGATTCGATGCCGGCGTCACGCAACATGCGGAGTCCGCTGGCGAGCGAGTCGGGGCGAAATACGCGGACGCCGTTTTGCTCCAGCGCCGTGACGCTCGAGACGGGCGCTTCGAGCGACGACATGACCCAGGTGGGAACATCGCGCGCGCCACTCACGAGCAGGGCGCTCGGGTTCAGCATCGCGCGCCGGTCGAACACCACGCGCACGGGCGGCCGGCGCGGGGTCACCGGACCCCGGACGGTGAGCCGCGGATTGTCCTGCAAGGCCGTGGTCCCACCGACCGCGATGGCATCGAACCCCGCGCGCAACCAGTGCACGTACTCGCGCGCCGACTCGCCCGAGACCCATTGCGAGCTCCCCGCGGCATCGGCGATGCGCCCATCGATCGAGGTCGCGAGCTTGAGCGCCACGAAGGGCCGCTCGCGCTGCTCCCGCGCGAACAGGAACGGGGCGTTGAGGGCCGCCGCGGCTTCGGCGAGGAGACCGATCGAGACGATCACGCCCTTGCCGCGAAGCACGCCCGCGCCGCCCCGCGCTTCAGGGTCTGGGTCGGAGAGCGCCGCCACCACGCGCCTCACGCCGGCTTTCACGATTGCGTCGGTGCACGGGGGTGTCTTGCCGTGGTGGGCGCACGGCTCGAGGTTCACGACCAGCGTCGCGCCGCGTGCCCGTTCGCCGGCGGCCTGGAGCGCGACGACCTCGGCATGCGGCCCGCCGTATTCGGCGTGGTAGCCGTCCCCCACCACGGAGTCACCGGACAACACGACGGCCCCCACGAGGGGGTTCGGAGCAACGCGCCCCCAACCTCGGCGTGCGAGGTCGAGGGCGCGTTGCATGGCCGCGCGCTCAGAGTCCTTAGAAGCCGAACCGGACGCCGACACCTCCGAAGACATGGGCCGCCTTGGGATCGAAGTCCTGGAACTGCGTGACAAAGGCCTGATCCTTGCCCGCCTGCAAGCCAATCTCGCCCACGAGCTTGACGACCGCGAGGGAGAGGCCGGCGTTCACGAACGCCAGGGCCCGCGTGTTGGTCGGGTTGATCACCACCGTCCGGACGCTCGTCGGGGTCGTCCCGTCGTGGAACTGAATGTTGGTATTGTTCGACTTGTAGCGGTCGACCCCGATACCCGCTGCGAGGTCCACCAATACGAACTTCCAGCCCGCGACGGCGCGATAGCTGTCGCTCGCCAAGTCCATCGTGAACTGGAACTGGTCGCCCGTCCCGAACGTGGGACCCAGCGTGCCGTACCGCAGTCGGGGCACGGTCCGATGCATGTAGCTCACGGAGACGGCGGGAATGGGGAAGGCTCCGTTGAGCACGCCGACGCGAAGACCGTACCCGATCCCGAGGGCCGCGTCGCCGATGTGCGCCGCGTTCGAGTCCACGGTGAGATGGTTGATTCCGGTCGGCAGGATGAGCGCGGAGCCGAGCACGTCGACCGCCAGCAAGCCCCCGCCCAGTCCCCTGAACAGCCCCAGCGCCCCTTCGACCATCGGCGCCGGGACGACGCCATTGAAGCTCGTCGGCACGGGCGACCGGTTCGCGGCGGTCGGGTCGGGGAGCGCGGCCTTGATCCCGTTCACCCGCGCGGTGAGCGTGAGGTGCCCGAGCCCACCGGTGGCGCGGGCGGTGCCGATCACCGGGTTCCCGCCGGTCACGATCATGCCCGCGAGCGGATAGAACGCGCGCACGGCGTCGACGGCGGTGTTACACGCAGCCGTCGCGTCCGGACTGAGCGGAATGTTGCACTGTGGCTCCTGCGCGGCCAGCGGGGCCGCGCCGAGCATCATCGACAGCGAGATCACGATACGACGCATATCGCCTCCTACCGTTCCGCAAATTTGACGGCCGCGGTTCCCGGCCGGATTTCCCCGATGATCCACGCCTCGACGGCGGCGCGCTTGGCGGCCGCGATCACCGCTTCCGTGTCATCACGAGCAGCGATGGCGATCATGCCAATGCCGAGATTGAACACCCGGCGCATCTCCCCGAGCGACACCTCGCCGGCCCGCATCAAGACCCGGAAGACCGGGGGCCACCGCCACGCGCGGGCGTCCACGAGCGCCTCGCAGCCCGGCGGCAGCACACGCACGAGGTTCCCGGCGATGCCACCACCGGTGATGTGTGCGAGGGCATGGACACGCGGGAGCACGGGGCTCACGGCCGCGGCGTAGCTGCGGTGCACGTCCAGCAACACCTGGGCCACGGTCCGCCCGGTCTCGGGAAACTCGTCACGCACGTCCAGCCGCAGGCGCTCGAACACGATCCGCCGTGCCAGGGTG
>DASQIB010000086.1:0-40487 GCA_035631795.1 Gemmatimonadales bacterium
ATTATGTAGTGGCAGCGGAGTGCGTTTCTGAATTGGCGACGTGGGGCGAGTTGGGGGGAGTCACACTTAAGAAATCACTGAAGAAAAACGGCCCCTGAGCCCGACACTCAGGGGCCTAACTTGTCATGGGCCGACTCGGAATCGAACCGAGAACCTACTGATTAAGAGTCAGTTGCTCTGCCAATTGAGCTATCGGCCCTGCTTCCTGCTCCCTGCTCCCCGCTCCCTCTCCGTCTCCCATGCCCCCAAGGAGAATCGAACTCCTGTTCCCACCTTGAAAGAGTGGTGTCCTGACCGTTAGACGATGGGGGCAAACCACTAAAAACCGTAAAAGACAAAGACGTTGAAGAACACCGTGGAGATGAACCGTGGAGCAAACGGCGTAGCCACGCGCACGCCCCTTCTTAACGCCCCTCCCTCCACGTCCCCCCTCGACGTCTTCTCTCTACGTCTTTCTCTGTACGTCTTTCTGTCGTATAGCGGTAACGGGATTCGAACCCGTGTTTGAGCCTTGAGAGGGCTCCGTCCTAGTCCCCTAGACGATACCGCCGCAAGCGCGGGAAAATATCGCCAGCCGCCCGCACGCCACGCAACCCGACTGTTGACCTCCGCCCGGTTCTGCTAACCGTTAACCCCGCCCGCCGTCCTCACCGGACTTCCAAGGAGCCCCGGACCCGTGCCGAGAGCCGCGCCACCGCAGACGCAGGAGGTGTACGCTGCCCTCTGGAAGATCGTGTCACGGGGCCTGCCCGAGGTGCCGATCATCCTCGCGGCGATCATCTATACCCATGCCCAGTGGCTGCAAAGCCTGCTCGCGCCGCTCGCCCCCTTCTATCCTTATGCCGTCTTCGGCGCCGGCGTCCTGATCGGGTGGCGCTTCCATCGCAGCCGCCTGCTGTTCGCCCTGCTCCTGCTCGCGATCGCCGACCGCACCCTGCTGTTCTTCGCCGCGGGACATGGGCTCGCCCGCGACCGCGTGATCCTCCAGGCGATCGGGGTCCTGCTGCCGTTGAACCTCGCCGCCCTCACCCTCACCTCGGAACGCGGCTTCCTCACGCCACCTGGCCTGGCGCGACTCGCCGTCATCCTGGGACAGGTGGTGGCCGTGTCGTTCCTCGATCGCGAAGCGCCCGGCGCGGCCTCGGCGCTGCTGCATTCCACCCTGCTCCCGAAATGGCTCTTCGCCTGGACCTCGCTCGCCGACCCGGCGATCCTGGCATTCGTGGTGAGCGCCGGGCTGGTGCTCGCCTCCCAGCTGATGGCGCCCACCTCGACGGGCCGCTCGTTCGCCTGGGCCCTCGTCCCGACGTTCCTCGGGCTCTCGGTGGTGCGTGCAGGAAACGCCGGATTCTCTTCGTTCTACCTCGCCACCGGCGCGCTCATCCTGATCGTCGCCGTGGTCGAAGCCTCGTATCACATGGCCTACCAGGACAGCCTCACGGGTCTCCCCGCGCGGCGCGCCCTGAACGAAGCGCTCCTGCGTGTCGGCGGCAACTACAGCGTGGCCATGCTCGACGTCGATCACTTCAAGCGCATCAACGATCGTCACGGACACGACGTCGGAGACCAGGTCCTGAAGATGATCGCGGCGAAGCTCGCGGAAGTCGGCGGCGGCGGGAAAGCCTATCGCTACGGCGGCGAGGAGTTCGCCGTGATCTTCCCCGGCCGCGGCGCCGAGCAATGCCTCCCCGACCTCGAAGCCTTGCGACGGGTAGTCGAAGACACGCGCTTCATCCTGCGGGCACGGTTCCGGTCTAAAAAGAAGAAGGAGAAGGTCCTGACCGACCGTGGGCCCGGTGAGCGGGTCCCCGTGACGATCAGCATCGGCGTGGCCGAGAAGACGGATCGCCACACCAAATGGGAGCAGGTGGTGAAGGCCGCCGACCGAGCGCTCTACCGGGCTAAGGAGGGCGGCCGCAATCAGGTCCGCGACTAAGGTCGTAATCGGGCTGGGCCTCGCGGCCGGAATCGCCTTCCACTCTGTCAGGCCGCAGGGCGATCGCGCGCCCCGCGACGTCGGCCCGCTGCTCGACTCCTTGCGTCGCGCGTACGACCTGCCGGCACTGGCGGCCGCGGTGGTGACGAGCGAAGGAGTCTGGGCGCAAGGCGCGGCGGGCGTCCGCAAGTACGGCACCGATACGCCGGTCACACTCGACGACGCGTTTCACCTCGGCTCCGACACGAAGGCGATGACAGCCACGCTCCTGGCGCAACTCGTCGAGCAGGGCCGGCTCGCGTGGAATACCACCCTCGCGGCGGCGCTCCCCGAGCTGGCGAGCAAAATGGATCCGGCCTATCGCGGCGTCACGCTCGAACAGCTGCTCGCTCACCGTGCCGGGTTCACGGACGACAGCTGGCCCCAGGGCGAGACATTCGAGAGCATGCACCGCCTGCCGGGGCCACCCCGCGCACAGCGGTGGGCATACGCGCAAAGGATCCTCCACGAAGCGCCGACCAAGGTCCATCCCGGCGAATTCCTGTACTCGAACCGGAGCTACGCGATCGCCGGCGTCATCGCCGAGCAAGTCGCCAACGTCCCGTGGGAGGACATGATGCGGCGGTGGCTGTTCCAACCGCTGGGCATGACGACCTGCGGCTTCGGCGCCATGGGTAAACCCGGGAAGATCGATGAACCGTGGCAACACACCGTTTCGGGCCGGACCCACGTCGCGATCGAGCCGGGGCCGTTGAGCGACAACCCGGCGGTGATCGCACCGGCCGGCGTCGTCCACTGCTCGGTACTCGACTGGGCGAAGTTCCTGCGCGCCCACTTGCGCGGCGAGCGCGGCCTCTCAGGGATCCTCAAACCCGAGACGTTCAAGAAGCTTCACACGGCGCCCTCTGGGGATTACGGCTTTGGCTGGCTGATCACGAGCCGTTCGTGGGCCCGGGGCGGTGCGCTGACCCATGCGGGAAGTAACACACAAAACTTTGCCGTGGCCTGGATGGCGCCGCTCCGTGACTTTGCCGTCGTGGTGACGACCAATCAGGGCGGCGACGAGGCATTCAAGGGCTGCGACGCCGCGGCGGGCGCCCTGATCCTTCTCTACAACGACCGGCGGTAGGAGCGCTCGGCCTAGAACGCGCCCCAGGCCTGCTTGCCCGGGATGTAATAACTGGGGCTGATGAACTTGAAGATGCCGGCGACCTTCCGGGCGCTCTCGAGCTTGGCCTTGTCCTCACGCAGCATCCCCGCCAGCTGCTTGTCGAACATCTCGTCGTAATACGCCTTGGCCGCCTTGTGCCGCTCGGCGTCGGACGTGTAGTCGGCGCGGATCCCCGCCAGCTCGCCCGGATCGAGAAACATGCCCTCGCACTTGGGGCACTCATCCACGGTCACGTCGCGCTTCACACTCCAGAAGTGACGCATCATGACGACGTCGGGGTCCCGCGGACACTGGCGGCGCTGATTTGGGTCGACCTTGATTGCCGGATTTTGCGGGATGTTCAGCAGCGCTTCGCCCGCCGACTGGTCCGGCTGATCCACCTTGCCGAGCTGCCACTCGTCGAACCACAGTCCACCGCATCCGCCCTTGCAGGCCTGCACTGTGACGTTGCCCACCGTCATCTCGGTCATCGCCGTGCCGCAGGCTGGACAGTTCATCGTGCCGCTCCTGATCTCGGGACGTGGAGAGGGGCGCCGCCGCCTAAGGTAGTAACGACGCCCGCGCGGAGCTACTGCCGATCAACGCCAAGGGTCACGTCGACGGATGGAGCTGGTCCTTCACGGGCAGGATCCGGATGCGCTTCCCGGTCGCCGCATAGATCGCGTTCGTGATCGCCGGCATGACGGCCGACGTCCCGGGCTCACCCACGCCACCGGGTGCCTCGGCGCTCTGGACGAGATGAACCTCGATGACCGGTGCCTCGCGCAGGCGCAGCGCCCGGTAGTCGTTGAAGTTGTGCTGCTCCACTCTGCCGTTCTTGACCGTGATCTCGCCCCACAACGCGGCGGTCATCCCGAAGATGATGCCGCTCTCCATCTGCGCTTTCACGATGTCGGGATTCACGATCGTGCCGCAGTCCACGGCACAGACCACGCGAGCGACCCGCACCTCTCCTTGGCGCGATACCGCCACCTCGGCGACCTGTGCGATGTAGCTACCGAACGCATGCAGCAGCGCGATTCCACGCCCGCTCCCGGGAGGCAGCGGCTGGCCCCATCCGGCCTGTCCGGCCACCAGCTCGAGCACCCCCCGGGCGCGAGGGGAGCGGTCGAGCAGTGCGCGACGATACGCGAACGGATCCTGCCGGGCCGCCGCGGCCAGCTCGTCGACGAAGCTCTCGACGACGAAGATGTTGTGGGTGGGTCCCACCCCCCGCCAGAACGCGGTGCGCAAGCCGGTCGGGGGCTCCTGGCGGACGAAGTCCACGCGAATGTTGGGGATCGAGTACGGGGGCTCCGCGGCGCCTTCCACCGCGTCGAGATCCAGATGTTTGATCATGGCGCCGAGCCGGTGCAGGCCGCCCGCCCGCAGCACCCGCAGGGTCTTGGGGAACAGCTCGCTGATCACGCGCGCCTCGATGGACGAGCCGACGACGCGGTGCGTCCACGCCACCGGCCGGCCGGCCGAGTCCAGCCCGGCGGCGAACCGGTCGTAATAGTACGGACGATACATGTCGTGCTGGATGTCTTCCTCGCGGCTCCACAGGACCTGCACCGGGCCGTCCACCTGCTTCGCGATGTTCACGGCCTGAATGACGAAGTCCACCTCGAGGCGCCGGCCGAATCCGCCACCCAGGAATTGGTTGTGCACCTGGACGCGAGCCTTAGGAACTCCCGTCAGCCTCGCGGCGGCCGTCCGCGTGAAGGTCGGCACCTGGGTGCCAAGCCAGAGGTCGCAGGCGTCGGGCCGGACGTGCACGGTGCAGTTGATCGGCTCCATGGTGGCGTGCGCGAGGAACGGGACCTGGTAGACCGCTTCGATCCGTTGGGCCGCACCGGCCATCGCCTGGTCCACGTTGCCGTCGTCCCGCGCTACGACGCCGGCCTTCTGCGACGCATCGGCCAACTGCCGCACGATGTCGGCCGTCGAGAGCGTGGCGTTCGGTCCCTCGTCCCAGCGGATGTCGAGCGCCGCGAGACCGCGTTTGGCGGTCCACGTGTCATCGGCGACCACGGCGACCGCGTCATCGAGCCGCACCACCTGTCGGACACCGGGGATGGCCTTGGCCTTCGTGTCGTCCACACCGGCGAGTTTGCCCCCGAACACCGGGCAGGCGGCCACGCTCGCGTACTTCATTCCGGGAATCCGGACGTCGATGCCGTACTGCGTCGTGCCGTCCACTTTGTCCGGCGTATCGAGGCGCTTGACGGGCGTGCCGATCAGCCGGAAGTCCTTCGGCTGCTTGAGCTGGACCTCGCCGGGCCACCGCATGCGGGCGGCTCGGTCCACCAGCGACCCATAGTCGAGGCGACGGCTGGTCGCGTCGTGGATGACGGCGCCGTGCTCGGCGCGACATGCTTTCGGGTCGACCTTCCACGTTGCCGCCGCGGCGGCGACGAGCAGCTCCCGCGCGGTGGCGCCCGCCCGGCGCAGGGGCTCGAAGTTGCCCCGCACCGATGTCGAGCCTCCTGTTTCCTGAACCCCGAAGGTCGGCTCCGCGTACCGCGCGTCGTCCGCGGGCGCGTGCTCGAGGCGCACCTGGCTCAGGTCCACCTCGAGCTCTTCGGCCAGGAGCATGGACATCGCGGTGTAGGTCCCCTGCCCCATCTCGACCTTGTGCATCACCAGGGTCACGACCCCATCGGGGTCGATGCGAATGAACGCATTGGGGGCAAACGGTCCCACGAAGCGGGCGGGCAACCCGAACCCGATCAGGAGCGCGCCGCCGGCGGCCGCGCTGACCTGGAGGAAGCAACGGCGGGACAGGCTGAGCGAGGGCGTGTTCACAGGTCCCCTTGGCAGCGCCAGCATGCCGTGAAGTTCCCCGGGTTCTCGGCGTCGCATCGCGGGCACCGGCGCACGACCTCATCGCGGGCGAGCTGGATCGAGCCCTCGAGGCGCGCCGCTACCGAGCGCGCGCGCTCGTAGTCATGATCGTCCAGGACGGACACCCCCGCGGACCCCGCCACCAGGCTCACCGCGCGCTCGTCCTGCACGACCGCCCGGATCCCCTCGGCCTCGAGCGCGATACGCAGAGCCTCCGCCTGGCTCAGCGTCCGGAAGCTGGCGACGGACTTCACCCCATATAAGCTGCACGGGCAGCCTAGCGGTGCGCCACCGTCGGCTGCATGCGCAGTTGACCGCGGATCTCGCCGTCCGGATGCGTGGGGGTATGCACGGTGATGTAGGCCTTGTCCTCGCGTAGGGCGCGGAGCAACCGGGCCAGGGTCGTGCCGTGTATGTGCGTCGCGGACAGGGTGCCTTCGGCGAGGACGCCGGAGACGGGACCGGCCTTGTATCCATCGAACAAGTCCGCCACGGCGGGCGCTTCCTGCCCTGCGCGCCCGATGTGCACGAAGGCGCCGGTCACATCGCTGATGTCATCGACGCGGAGCTGGTAGCGGAGCTGCTTCCCGGTCCACGTCAGTTCGGCGGTCCCAGTGGCGGGCGTTTCCGCGGGCGGAACGGCGTACGCTCCCTCGAGCACGGCGACGTAGCTGCCGGTCGTCGGTCGGGTGGAGGCCACGGGTCTCTTCTTGGCGGTCTGGGCGGTCGCCGGGACGGCGCAACAGAGCGCGACGAGTGCCGCGGTGAGCGACGCGGTGGACATGGGTTCCCTCCTGCAACGAGAAAGAAACATTGATATAAATATTGATACCAATATATTTCCCGGAGTTCCCCCTACGGAGCTCCGTGTTTGAAAGAGAAACGGGCCGACACGACGGAGATCGTCCAGGGCCTGCGGCGCATCGTGAAAGCGCTGCAGACCTACTCGCAGGACGTGCGCAACGCCTACGGCCTGACGGGTCCGCAGCTCTGGGCGCTGAAGACGCTCCAGGCGCGCGGCCCAATGTCGGCGGGCCGGCTGGCCGCGGCCCTGGCCGTCCACCAGAGCAGCGTTTCCATCCTCATCGATCGCCTGGAAAAACGGGGGCTCGTCCGGCGCAACCGGGGATCACAAGACCATCGCGTGGTCCACATGGAGCTGACCAAGCGGGGCGCTGCCCTCGCGTCCGATGCGCCCGAGGCCGCGCAAGGGCGTCTCCTCCACGCGCTCGAGGATATGCCGCCGGGGCGCGTGCGGAGCATCCGGCGCGCGGTGGACCGCCTCGTTCAGGCGATGGAAGCATCCGATGTCAACGCGCGGTTTTTCTTCGCGGAGGCGTGAACACCCCCGCGTGCTGTTGCACCCATTCCACGAGGTAGAGGAGGACACCATGCGTCTTAAGCAGCTCGCGATTCCCCTGGCGATCGCCGTGGCCGCTGGCGCCTGTCACCATGCGCCGCCCGCCGTCGCTGTGCAGCCCCAGATCGACACGAGCGCCCTCGAGCGGGCCCGGCAGGATTCCATCGCGCGCGCGGAGGAGGCGGCGCGGGCACGCGAAGCGGCGGCGCGCCGGGCCGAGCAGCGGCGCGCCGACTCACTGGCCGCGCTGCAGCGGAAGTCCCAGGAGATCGGCGAAGAGCTCGCCGCCATGATTCATTTCGACTTCGACAAGGCGATGCTCCGGGGCGGGGACATCCAGGTCCTGGACGAGAAGCTCCCGATCCTGCGGGACAACCCCCAGCTCCGGGTCCGTATCGCCGGCAACTGTGACGAGCGCGGCTCCGACGAGTACAACCTCGCGCTCGGGAACCGGCGCGCAATCTCGGCCAAGCAGTACCTCGTGGCGCACGGCATCGACGCGAGCCGCATCGAGGTCGTGTCCTACGGGAAAGAGAAGCCCATCGACCCCGGCCACAACGAAGAAGCGTGGGCCATGGACCGCAACGATCAATTCCTCAACCTCTCGACGAACGTCGTCCTGCGGTAGGATCGCGGGGAAGGACGCGCGGGCGGCGCGGTTACCGGGCGACCGGAACCGCGCCGCCCTTGTGCATCCGCTCCACGTGAGGCCGCTCGACCAGCCGGTAAAACGCGAGGATGCCCGCCTGGTCGATGGCGGCGGCGATCAACCCCGGAAGCGACCCGGTGACGAGCGCGACGCCGTAGGTCTGGAGGTACCCCACCGTATACATCGGATTCCTGAGGAACGCGTAGGGACCCGAGGTCACCACCGGTCGGTCGACCGGGAAAAAGAAGTCCCGCCAGTAGTACGCCCCCGCACCGACGGTCGCCCGGGCCCAGAGCTTGGTCCCGACGCCCACGAGCACCAGGATAGCGCCCGCGCCGATCACCAGTAGCCGAGGCAGCGCGAGCAGCAGTGTATCCCGCGTCAGCCAGCACAGGACGACGAGACTCACGGCATCGTTGTACATGAAGAACGCGGCGGCGCGCCGGAAGCGCCGGAACGCCGCCTCGCCGCCGTGGGCGCCGGTGAGCGCGGCGCGCTGCTCGTGCCGAGCCAGCACGAGTCCGATGTAGACGACGTAGGCGAGCCGGCTCGCGAACTGGTACGCGAAGGCGATCAAGAATCCCACTCCGCGCAGGGTTGGGTTGCGCGCTGAAACTACTGCGGGAGCGGCTCCGCTGCTACCGGCTACGTCGTCGGAACCGGTTTCGCTGGATAGGTGAAGTCGACGGTCTTCGTCTCCGTCCCCTGCACCGTCACGGTCGCCGTTTGGGTCCCGTACTTCTCATGCCACGCCTCGATGGTGTAGGTGCCGGGCGGGAGATTCTTGATCGTAAACCGTCCGTCCGCGGCCGTCGTGGAGAAGAACGGATTCGGCAGCACGCCGGCGTACGCGTGCATCCAGCCGTGCACGTTGCACTCGAAGGGCAGCATGACCTCTGGCGCGCTGAACGTGCGGTCCGCCGTCATGCCGGCGGCGGGCTGGCTGATGTTGAAGGGCCGGTTCGCCTTCCCCATTGCCTTGATGTTGTGCAGCAGCGGATCGCTGTTCTCGATCTTCAGCGGCTGGCCGACCATGATGCCGAAGACGCGCGGGTGATACATGCAGCCCTTCTGGTCGATCACCACGGGTGTGGTGGGCGCCGGGTACTTCGCGTCCGGGGGCAATCCCGCCTTCACATAGACGAACACGTCCGAGAGCGTCCCGTTCGGGTTCACGACCACGATCTGCTCGCGCGGGGTGGTGGTGTAGTCGCTCCTGCACTTGGGCTCCTCACTCATGTCGATGGGAGCATTGACCGGGGCCTTCCCGACGAACCTGACTTCGCCGGTCACGGTGGCGCCGCCCAGGACGGGGCTCGGCGCCGCCGCCGCCGGCCGCGCGGCCGTCTCGCCGGAGTAGGCCTGCTCTCCCTTCCCACAGGCGATCAATAAGGTGAGCGCCGCTCCGAGCGGCGCCACCGAAGCCAGGCTGCGTAGCGGCGCTTCCATTCGTCTCTCCCCTCTCGTCAAACGATGTTCGATAGTCCGTGCGTCACGATTTGCTGCAGGATCTTCCGCAGGTACGTTTCCTTACGCTTCAGCTGCCGGCGGTACTCGTACGAATCGGTGCGCGCGATCTCCGCTCGAAGCTCGGACAGATACTCGTCCAGGGTCTCCTCGAGCACGGCCGCCCCCTCGGCAGTCAGTATCAATTCCACGAATGGTCACCTCCTCAACGACTCTCCCAACTCCCCCTCCTTCCCCCTCCCCCTCCCCTCTCCCCCCACGCCGGGTTGCCCGGGAGCGCGAGGCTGGGCTCGAACACCGGGCCGACGGCCGGAAAGGCCGGTGGGATCGGGTACGTTCGCACCGGAGGAAGGGTACAGGACGCGACGGCCGCGAGGCCCGCTACGATCAACACCTGAACAACTCGTTTCATCGTTCGTCCCGCCTTGCGGAGCGCCTTCGCGCCTTTCTACGGTCACGTTCTCGCGCACGGGTCGGGCAAGGTACTGGAACAATCATGGGGAACAGGGGGGGAAAACCATGCAGGACCGGAGGTCACAGCTCGAAGGTCACGAGGCCGTGTCCCACCGCCCAGCGGACCAGGCCGGCGAGGTCGTGGATCTCGAGGCGCTGCATGACGTCCGCCCGGTGCCGCTCGACGGTCTTGACGCTGAGACCGAGGTGCTGTGCGATCTGTTTCGACGTGCGTCCCTCGGCCACGAGCTGGAGGATCTCGCGTTGGCGCCGCGTCAGGCGGTCCACGTCTCCGGGGAGCTCCGAACCGCGCGTCAGGTATTCGGGGATCAGGTGTTTGGCGACCCGGGGCCCGAGGTAGACGTCCCCGCGGGCGACGGCCCGGATGGCCAGCTCGAGCTCCGGGCCACTCGCGGTCTTGAGGAGATACCCGGTGGCACCCGCTTTGAGGGCCCGATTCACGTACGCTTCATCGGAATGCATCGACAGCACGAGCACTTTGACATCCGGGAAGTCGCGCACGAGCTCGGCGGCCGCATCGAGTCCGTTCAGGTCCGGCATGGTGATGTCCATCAGCACGACGTCGGGCCGGTGTTGACTCACGAGCCGGAGCGCCTCGCGCCCGTCACCCGCTTCGCCGACGACCGTGATACCACCGAACCCGCCCAGGAGCGCGCGTAACCCGGAGCGGAACAGGGCGTGGTCGTCGGCGAGGAGCACGCGGATGGCGGTCACGCGCGGACCTTCGCGTCGCCGATCTTGAGCGGGAACCGCGCAGCGACGCGCGTTCCCGCGCCCGGCCGCGACTCGATCGCGAGCTCCCCGCCGACGTACTGGGCGCGCTCACGCATCCCCACGAGCCCCAGACAGCGCTCGACGGGGGCGACCGTCCGGGTGCGCTCGGAGTCGAACCCCACACCATCGTCCAGCACGACGAGCCGCAGAAACTTCCGGTCGGCGCGCAACACCACCTCCAACCGCTTCGCCGCGGCGTGGCGGACCACGTTCGTGATCGCCTCCTGCACGATGCGAAAACAGGCCGCTTCGACCTCCTTCGAGACGCGACCGTCGACCGCGATCGCGAGACCGAGCGAGATGCCCGTCCGCTCGGTCCGGCGTTTCGCGTACGCCTCGACCGCCGCCGCCAGACCCAGGTCGTCGAGCAGGGACGGTCGCAAATCGAACGAGAGCGTCTGGACCTGCTCCACGGCCCGCTTCACGGCCGCGATCGCTTCGGTCACGCGTGCCACGAGCGACGGACCGCCGGCCTCGCGGAGGATGGCTTCGAGATTCACCTTGACGGCGCTCAACGTCTGGCCGATCTGGTCGTGGAGCTCGCGCGCGATGAGCGTACGCTCCATCTCCTGCACCTCAACGAGCCGCCGGGACAGCGCATGCGCCTGCCCCTCATCGGGACTGGGGCCGCGGCGTTTCTTCATACACGCAATATATCTGGGCCGACCGCTGCGCTCCGTCGGTCTCGCTCGACGATGGCGACCGGTCCAACCTGCGACAATCGGCAAACGCCCGGGCCGCCCGGGCAACGCCACGTGCATTTCGATGTGATAGAACTCTCCGCCGCCGAGCGCCGCCGTCACCTGACGGAGTGGCGGGCCCATCGCATCGGCCTTGTCGATGGAAAGCATAAACTTTAGTCGCGATGGCTACCTTCTCGGCTCATACCGCATCGCTACCGCGCCCGAGCCCAGCTCGAGCCGGCCCACGAGCTTCAAGTCGATATGCTTCGATAGCCCCGCGAACAACGTCGGCCCATGGCCCGCCAGCCTCGGGTGCACCACGAATTCGTACTCATCGATCAATCCCAGCTCCGCCAATGCCAGCGGGAGCTTGACGCCTCCCACCAACAGTCCCTTACCCGACTCCCGCTTGAGCTGCTGAACCGCCTTCCCCAGATCCCCGCGCACGAGCTCCGCGTTCCAGTCGACCCGGTCGAGGGTGCTCGACACGACGTACTTCTTTGCCGCGTCGATCGTCCGGGCGAAGGGTTCCATCCACTCAGGCCTCGCTCCCGTCCGCGCCGGCCGGAACGCCGCCTCCATCATTTCGTACGTCACCCGGCCAAAGAGGAGCGCATCGGCCTGTTCGAGGTTCTCGACCCCGTGACGATGCAAGTCTTCGTCCGCGACCACTGCACGATGGTCGCAGCACCCGTCCAGTGTGACGTTGATTGAATACCGAAGGGGTCGCATTACGTGCGAATACCGCCGATGGGGTAGACAGCAACGTAGTCCGCTTCTGGGCTAGGAGCCACCACGTAACGCATGCAACGCCGCGAGCCTTTGCCGTATCAAATGGAGCACGACGCTACAATTGAAACGGCCTTGGACACCGGGAGGAGACCGTGTGGGACCGCAGCCGCCTTTCGCGATTGGCACGAGCCAGTGGGAGTGTTGCGGTGGCCTCAGCCTGTGTTGGTCTCACGCCAGTCTTGGCGCAGGTGCCAGTTCAGAGCGGAGCCATTGCCAAGGAGGTGGACACGTACCTCAAGCCGTATCTCGATGCGGCGTCGTTCAGCGGCGCGGTGCTGCTCGCCCAGGGCGGAAAGATCCTCCTGAGCAAGGGATACGGGATGGCCAACTACGAGCTCAACATCCCGAACTCGCCGCAGACGAGGTTCCACATCGCGTCCCTTTCCAAGACGTTCACGGCTGCCGCCATCCTTCTACTCCAAGAACGTGGTTTGCTGAGCGTGCGGGACCCGATTGCGAGGTTCATTCCTGATTACCCGCGGGGGAACGAGATTACCCTGCACCATCTCCTCACGCACACGTCCGGCATTCCGGACATCAACGGCCTTCCCGGCTACGACAGTTTCTCGAGGTTTGCGCAGACTCCGGCGTCGCTGATCGCCGTGTTTCGCGACAGGCCGCTCGAGTTCGAGCCGGGCGCCCGATACAGCTACAGCAACTCCAATTACAACCTCTTGGCCCACGTCATCGAAAAGGTGTCGGGCAAGACGTACGGCGAGTTCCTGCACGAGAATATCTTCGGTCCCGCCGGGATGACGAGCACGAGTCACGATGGCGACCCCGCGACGTTGGTGACGAATCGTGCCACCGGGTACGTGCCCAGTGGTCTCTTCGATCTGGCGAACGCGCCGTTCCTCGATTGGAGCGCGAAAACAGGCAACGGGTCCATCTATTCCACGGTGGAGGATCTCTATCGGTGGGATCGCGTGCTCTACACCCACGCCTTGCTGAAGCAGACGTCGATCGACCTGATGTTTACACCGCAGGTTGAGGGAGTGGGCTATGGCTGGCTGGTGCGAAAGCAGCTCGGTCGGCGCGTCATTCGCATGAGCGGGCGATCACCTGGGTTCAGCGCCGAGATCCAGCGATATCCGGACGATGATGTCTGTATCATCGTGCTCTCGAACAACTACGCCGCTACCGCGACCACGATTGCCGGCGATCTGGCTGCCATGGTGTTTGGCGAGAAATATCAGGTTCTCGCCGTGGTACAACCCGTGAACGTGCCGACGTCCGTCCTCGCCGACTATGCCGGCCGCTACCAGGGCGGCCCGGACTTTCTGATCCCTGGAGTCACGCTTAGCCTGGAGATTCGCGGTGGGCTTCTGACGATGGTGTGGAGTTCGGGGGCGGTCGTGCCCCTGGTGCCACAGTCTGACTCTACGTTTCTAGACCGGACGTTTTGGGGGCTGGTGCGCTTCGGACGCGATCGGCGTGGTGAGGTTGCCGAGCTTCATTATCAGATCGGTGGCCGGGAGTACGTCGCCCGCCGGATGGGGTAACGATCGAGGTGCGGCGAGTTCCTCACAACACAGAGACTCAAATGAGAAAGCTCAAAATCATGGAACACATCTCGCTGGACGGCGTGATCCAGGTCTCCGGCGAGGACGGCGATTTTCCCTACGGCGACTGGACCGCGCCGTATCGGACCCCCGCTGGCCGGGAGGCAATCATCGCCGAGCAAGGGATGCGCTTTGATCTGCTGCTTGGCCGTCGCACCTACGATATCTGGTCGGGCTTCTGGCCAAAGGCGCCGAGCAGTCCGATGGCGGACGGCCTCAATGCGGCGACAAAATATATCGCTACCCACCGCCCGGAGAGTCTTGAATGGGGCCCGTTCGAGGGCCTTGGACCGGACCTCGTCGAGGGCATTCGCCGCATCAAGTCGCAGGACGGCCCGGACCTTATCCTCTGGGGTAGCTCTACGCTGACATCGACGCTGCTCGACCATGGGCTTGCGGATGAAGTCCTGCTGGTCGTCTATCCGGTCCTGTTGGGCGCGGGGAAGCGTTTCTTTGCGGAGGGGACCCCGCCACGCTCATTCGAGCTCGTCCGCACGAAAGCAATGCCGTCCGGCATCATCCTCAGTCTTTACAAGGTCGCCGGGCCCTTGAAGACCGGATAGTTCGACGACGCGACATCCTCGTGTTCTGAACAGGCCCGGCAGGAATCGAACCTGCAACCCCCGGTTTTGGAGACCGGTGCTCTACCAATTGAGCTACGGACCTAGGAACTGATGCTGCTGGAAGTTAGCAACTTCAATTACGCCGCAACACCCTCCGACTGTGCCACAACTGTGCGGTTGAGTTTCGCCAGCGTCGGGTATCCTCGATCTCGGGAAAGATCCTCGGAAGGAGCGGACGCGCAGGTCCACTCGCCGTCTCATCCGATGTGGCCCGGTCCTCAACCGCTGCCCCGCTCTCCCGTTGCGCGCGCCCCGTCATGAGGTGACAACAGTCACAGCTTGCCCAGGCCCGGACGAACAAGCTCAGGGCCTCATGATTCCGTCACCCCGTACCGTCTGCTCGCTGCCCGCGCTCGCTCTGGAGAAGAACCATGGCATACCAGGCCGAAATCAGTCGTAAGAACCCGGGCTGTTTCCTGTTTCTGGTCGACCAGTCCGAGTCGATGGAGGACCCGTTTGCCGGCGGAGACGCCGGCAAAAAGAAGGCCGAGGAGCTGGCGACCATTCTCAACAAGCTGCTTCATAATTTGTGCATCCGGTGCGCCAAATCGGACTCGATTTACGACTACTTCCATGTCGGTGTGCTGGGCTACAGCGATGAGAGCTGCAAACCGGCGCTCGGCGGTGAACTGAGCGGGCGCTCGTTGGTCCCGATCAGTGAATTGGCCAGCAAGCCGTTGCGCATCGAAGAACGAACCAAGCAATCGGACGACGGCGCCGGCGGCGTGATGGACCAAACGGTCAAATTTCCGGTCTGGTTCGACCCCTATTGGAAAGGGGGCACTCCGATGTGCGCCGCGCTCAAGGACGCCACCAAACTGGTCGAGACGTGGTGCCAGGAGCATCCGAACGGATTTCCGCCGATCGTCATCAACCTCACCGACGGCGAGGCAACGGATGGAGATCTCGTCGCCGAGGCGCGGAAGCTGACGGCGGTCAGCGGCGAGGACGGCTCGGTGCTGCTCTTCAACATCCATCTGTCGTCGACGGCCGGGCCCTCGATCGAATTACCGGGCACTGCCAGCAAGCTTCCGGATCAGCATGCCAAAGCGCTGTTTGAAGCCTCGTCGACGCTCACACCGTTCATGGTGGCACGCGCGACGGAGCTGGGCTTGCCGGCCGGGGAAAACTCGCGCGGATTCATCTTCAACGCGCAACCGTTGCACGTCATCCATTTTCTCGATATCGGCACGCGGCCGGCGAATGTGCGTCTGCGTTGAGCACCGCTGCGGTGAACCACGCCACGGCGGCCACGGCGGCCAACGAGTGCGACATCAAGGTTTTCTGCTGCCCCAAGTCGGGCAACAGTGTTGAGGAGTACGAGGATGCCTGGGCGCATCGGCCAACGCGCACCCCGACCGGCCTGCGCGTGGCGGTGGCCGATGGCGCCACCGAGAGCAGTTTCGCCAAGCTCTGGGCAATGCTGTTGGCCGAAAGCTATGTGCGCAGTGACGTCGCCGGGGAAGAGTTTTTTGCGCGGTTGCAGCCGGCGCGCCGCCTCTGGCGGCGACGATTGGCGGGTCGGCCGCTCCCCTGGTTCGCCAGCGAGAAGGCCGGGCAGGGCGCGTTCGCGGCGTTGCTCGGCCTCCAGATTGACGCGCACGCGAACCGGTGGACCGCGCTGGCGGTCGGTGACTGTTGCCTCTTGCAGGTCGATGACGTCGGTAAAGGGATGCGGGTGCTCACGGCGTTCCCCTTGCAGGAATCTTCGCAATTCACCATGAGCCCGTATCTGATCGGCTCCAGGTCGGACGGCGAACCACTGCACGAGCGGATACACATCAGCAAGGGCAGCCTGCGCGATGGCGACATGCTGCTGCTCGCCACCGATGCGGTGGCCGCCTGGCTCTTGAAACAGCATGAAGACGGGCGACCACTGTGGAAGTGGCTGTACCGGAAGCTACGGACGCCGGAGAGCTTCGCCGCGATGGTCGCCTACGGCCGCACGCATGGATTGCGCAACGACGACTGTACGCTGGTCCGCGTCATTCATCACGACGCACCGGTTGCCGCGAAGGAGCGATAGCGATGGGGGGGGGAGCCTGGCCGGACCTGACCGAATACCATGAGGCGGTGCAGCACCCGCCGAGGGCGTTTGCCGACCCGGGACTACGAGCGGTCGCCCTCGAGCTCGATCGGTTCGGCATGCCCAAGCCAGCCACGGGCGGCAACGCCGTGGTCTACAAGGCCAGGCAGCCGGGCGGGTTCTTGTCCTTCAAGAAGACCTGGGCGATTCGCTGCTTCTTGCGCCCCATCAGCGACCATGCCGAACGGTACGAGGCGATCTCCAAGCATCTTCACAGGGTCCGCCTGCCCTACGACGTCAATTTTCGGTTTCTCAAGCAGGGCATTCAAATCCGCTCCAGCTGGTTCCCGATCGTCAAGATGCAATGGGCGGAGGGCGACCTGCTGCACACTCATATCGAGAAGCAGCTGCGCTATCCCGGCGCACTCGCGACCTTGCGGGCAAAATGGGTGACCCTGGTTCGCGACCTCGAAGCGGCGCAGGTCGCGCACGGCGATTTGCAGCACGGCAACATCCTGGTGCGTGGCGGGTCGATCCAGTTGGTCGACTACGACGGCATGTGGGTGCCGGCCTTGAAGGGCCGCCACGCCACGGAAATCGGCCATCGTGCCTACCAGCATCCCGAACGGAGCGAGCGAGACTACGGGCAGGAGATCGATCGTTTTTCCGCGCTCGTCATCTACCTTTCGCTGGCGGCGCTGGAGCAGGATGCCACCCTGTGGGAACGTTTTCATACCGGCGACAATCTGATCTTCGTGCGCGAAGATTTTCAGCGGGTGGGTCGATCGCCGGTTTGGCAACAGTTACGGCGTATCGGATCGGCGCACATCGATCAACTCGCCGGCGCTATGGCGGCCATGCTGCAGCAGCATCCGATGAAGGTCGGCACTCTCGATACGGTTCTCGCAAATCTGGCGAGCTTCAAATTCCCTGCCGCGACGGCGGCGTCGCCTCCGGCCCAGCGAGTCGCTCCCAAGCCGCCACCCAAGTCCGCACCGTCGCCAGTGCCGAGTTGGATCAAGAAGGGCGGTTATCGTAATTCGGATGACTGAGGATCATCGGTCGGGACGATACGTCCACAGACGCAACAGACGCACAGAGAAGAACCGCAAGGAGTGAACGGAGGGTTCTCTCACTATCCCCTGTCCACCCCGATGCGTCTGTGCGTCTCCGGCCTTACAGGGTGGCTGACGGGAATCGAACCCGCAACCTCTGGAGCCACAGTCCAGCGCTCTAACCGATTGAGCTACAGCCACCATACTGTTAGACGCACAGGCGAACAGGCGCACAGACACAGAATGTAATCTCTCACTTCTCAGGCCAGAAGCGGCGGGCGAGCTCCGCGGTACGAGGATCTGCGGGCACCGCCACGCCGTCGAGCGAGGCGATCGGCACCACCCCCCGCACGGCATTCGTGAGAAACAGGCTCTTCCCGTCGAGCGCCGCCCGGGGGTGGCGGCCCTCGACCCCGGGCTCGAGCTCGAGCACGCGGGCGCGCGCGACGCCAGGCAAAATCCCGAGATCGAGCGCCGGCGTGCGGAGCCGATTTCCGTCCCACCAGAAGAGGGTCCAGACGGTCCCCTCCGCAATCCAGCCCTCGGGCGTCACCAGCAGCGCGTCGTCCGCTTCCGCCACTTCCGCCTCTTCGAGCGCGTCCATGAAACAGTCGCGGTCCGTGGTCTTGTGCGGATACGGCTGGTGCGGCTCGGAGGCCGTAATCACCGCGGGTGGATCGAGTGCCGGCAGCTCGCGCACCGTCACGCTCGCCCGGCCGTCCAGGACCTCGACACGGAGAACGGCGTCACCGGTTGCCGAGAACGGCGTTGCCAGTTTCCTCACGTCCTGCTTCGGCTGGGGCAGACCCAAACCGGCGATCGACCGCGCCAGCCGCGCGAGGTGGCGGTCCAGAAACGGAATGCGCCCGTTTCGAACCCGCATTGTCTCGATGAGCCCATACCCAGCCTGCTCCACGTCGTACCCTCCCCCCTACCCCGGCCTTTCACCGGCTGTTCACGGGCGGTTTACCGGTCGTCACCGTTGCCTATTGTAACCCTGTTTCAAATATTGTGGCCCATGCACACATCCTTTCGCTTCCTCGCTGCGACGCTCTTCGGCGCGGCCCTGCTCTCGTCCTGCTCCCATCAGCCGCCGGAAGGCTTCGCTCCCGATCCGGGACTCGTCTCGCAGATCCGCGACATCCGTATCGTGACGGCATACGCACGGGCGTGTCCCGGTGCTACCATGCCGACCACGTACGAGGCGATTCTCACGGACGGCTCTCGGGTGCCGTTCTCCCGCACGTACGACAAGAAGAACCCTCCCCGACTGCACGTGGTATTCCTCGATCGCACGAGCGCGGAGGCGGTCACACAGCAGGATGGCGACTGGGTGCTCTGGAACGACCCGTTGGCCACTGCAACAACGGGCTTCCGTCTCACCGCCACCCTCCGCGCCAAGCCGAGCGTCACGAACACGGTCGTCGTGCCGCCGGACTACAGCTGCATGCCGCACGCGTATTCGTTCCACGGCGATCCCGGTGGGCCGGGGCAGTCCGGGGGGAATGGACCTGACGTCAACGTTCGACTCGCCATCTTGCGCTCGCCGTTCTACGACAAGCTGTTCGTCGCGAGCGTCCAGGTCGGTCTTGCTCCGCCGTTCTACGTGCTGCAGGACGCGAACGCCGTGCCTCCGGCGGACTGGCTGGCGATCGAGTCGCGGGGTGGCGAGGGCGGTACCGGTGTGGCGGGATCGGGCGGGAGCGACGGCGCCGCCGGCGCGAACGGCTGTCCGGCCCAGCCCGGAGGTCCGGGCGGGAACGGCGGCAACGGCGGACCGGGCGGCTCAGGTGGGAGGGGAGGGCGCATCAGTGTGATCGTCCCGATCGACAATCCCTTCATGGCCGGGATCGTGACCGCTCGCAGTCGGGGCGGACCAGGAGGTGCCGGCGGTCCCGGGGGGGCGGGCGGGAAAGGCGGCAAAGGTGGTCAGGGCACGACGGACGCGACCAACCGCCGCTGCTCCGACGCGGCGAACGGGTCACCGGGTCAGGGCGGCAATGCCGGCTCCGCCGGCAGCGAGGGGGCACCGGGCCCTCGCTCCATCGTGGTCACGGCTCCCACCAGGGAGATCTTCGGTGTGCAGGTGCCGCCAGAGCTCGGCGCGCTGCTCGAGCGGGCGCAACGGAGGCCCTAATCAATTGCGGATTGCGGATTGCGGATTGAAAAGCCCGACAGACGTTAATCCGCAATCCGCAATCGCAAATCCGCAATTGTCTTATCTCACGACCAAATGCGAGTACTGGAGGAAGTTCTCCACGACGAGCTCGAACTCGTCTCCGGCTGAGATCACGGGCAGCGGCGTCGTCCACCGGCCCTGCCCCGCCACGGGGTCCGCCACCAACGTCACGGTCGAAGCCCCGCTCAGGAGATCGGGTGGAATGGTGAACTCCACGGTACTGTTCGTCGTCACCAGTCCAAGTCGCGTCCACATCGCGCCCCGGACGAGGTAGATTCTCACGTCCGACCAGTGGCTGTTGGTGACACGCAGCGTGGCTGGTGGGTGGTAGCTCGCCGCGCTATCGGCCGATGAATCGGGGGTTGCGGGGGTTGCGGCAACGGCGGGACTGTGATGCCGGGCGCACGCGACCGACCAGGCAATCACGACCACCGGGATCAGCTTCATCGGGAACTGCGCCATCGGGTACTCCCGTCGCTATCGTCGCTCCCGAAGTCGTAACATACTGCACCACGCCGTAATGCAGAAGGAGTCTCATGTCCGGGTCGTATGACATCATCATTGTCGGGGCCGGCCACAACGGCCTCGTCACGGCGGCTTACTTGGCCCGCGCGGGGATGCGCGTGCTGGTGCTCGAGCGTCGTGACGTGGTCGGCGGCGCGTGCGTCACCGAGGAGCTCTGGCCCGGTTTCAAAGTGTCGACCGCGGCATACGTCAACAGTCTGCTGCGGCCCGAGATCATCCGCGATCTCGAGCTGCCGCGACACGGATTCGAGCTGCTGCCGCGGAGTCCCTCGTCGTTCACGCCCTTCCCGGACGGTCGCTTCCTCCTGATGGGACCGGACAAGGAGCTCACCCGCCAACAGGTGGCGAAATTCTCCGCGCGCGATGCCGAGGCCCTGCCCCGCTACGAGGCGATGCTCGAGCGCGTGGCGGATTTCATCGAGCCGACGCTGCTCCAGACGCCGCCCAACCCCTGGTCGTTCCGGCCCCGTAACCTCGCGCAGCTCGCCGGGCTGGGCTGGCGGTTCCTGAAGCTCGGGAAGGACGGCCCCGGCGCGCTCGAGATCCTGACCGGCGCGGCGCGGCCGATCCTCGATCGCTGGTTCGAGTCCGAAGAGCTGAAGATCGCGCTCGCCACGGACGCCATCATCGGAGCCATGGCTTCGCCGTCGGTGCCGGGGACCGCCTACGTCCTCTTCCACCACGTGATGGGCGAGTGCAACGGCGTGCGCGGGATGTGGGGCTACGTGCGCGGCGGGATGGGCGGGATCACGCAGGCGCTCGCGTCGGCGGCGCGCGCGCACGGCGCCGAGATCAAGCGCAATAGTCCGGTCGCGAAGATTCTCACACGCCACGGCCGCGTCAAAGGCGTGGCGCTCGCCGACGGAACCGAGTTTCACGCCCGCAAGGTCGCCTCGAACGCCGACGCGCACGTGACGTACGTCCAGCTCGTGGACGGCGACGCGCTCGAGCCGGAATTTCTGGCGAGCGTGAAGGCCATCGACTACTCGAGCGCGTCCTTCAAGATCAACGTCGCGCTCTCCGAGCTGCCCGATTTCACCGCCGTGCGCGGCAGCGGCCTGGCGCCGAACACGCACATCCGGGGCACGATCCACATGGCGCCGACCCTCGACTACATGGAGCGGGCCTACGACGACGCCAAGTACGGCCGCCCCTCGGCCGATCCGATTCTCGAGTGCACGATCCCGTCCGTCGTCGATACGACAGTAGCGCCGACTGGAAAGCATGTCATGTCGTTCTTCGTGCAGTACGCGCCCTATCAGCTGCGTGGCACGACGTGGGACGAGGCGAAGGACAAATTCGCGGATCGCTGCTTCGGCATCCTCAACGACTACGCGCCCAACTTCAAGCGGTCGGTGATCGACCGCCAGGTGCTGTCACCGCTCGACCTGGAGCGCCGGTTCGGGCTCACGGGAGGAAACATCTTCCAGGGCGCGATGACCCTGTCACAGCTCTTCTTCCTGCGCCCGCTGCCCGGGTACGCCGACTACCGCTCGCCCATCAAAGGGCTGTATCTCTGCGGTTCGGCGACGCACCCGGGCGGCGGGGTGATGGGGGCATGCGGCTACAACGCCGCCCGGGAGATCCTGAAGGACCGCTAGTCCATTCCCTTCTTGGCGGTCGGCGGCAGGTGGCCGTTCAGGCGCAGGTAGATTGCCATCTGGCTGTAGTGATCGGCCCAGTCGGCCACGGTGATGAGCGCCGCCATGCCCTTCGTGACCTTGCGGCCGCCGAAGAAGTCGATGCTGTCGCCCAGCTGCGCGTCCTGGATCTGCCCCAGCACGCCCTCGCAGTACTTGAAGGACTCCTTGAGCCCCGCGACGAGCTTGTCCTTGGGATCGGTCCCCGAGAATTTCGCCACGTCCGGCTCCTTCTGCCCGGTGGTCGCGGCGCAGAGGTAGTTGTTCCCTTCCTTGATCAGGTGCGCGACCACGTCCCCGTAGCTCATCTGGGCGGGCGTGGGCTTGTACCCGTACTTGTCCGCCGGCATCTCCTCCGCGGCGTCGATGATGTTTTTGCTCTGGCGCTGCGCGATGGCCCGAACGCCGTTCATGACCGGGTTCTGGGCATGCGCGGCTACGAGCGCGACGGGGAGCGCGCAGACGGCGAACAGGGTCGTCCCAAGCGTGGATCTCATGCTTCCATTCTCCTGTTAAAGGCGTGATGGCGGCCGCCGAATTTTGCACCGGAAACCGGCTCCCGTCCAGGCTAGATTGCTGCATGCGCTTACCCTCCGTCGCGCTGCTCCTGTTGGCCCCTGCCGCCGCCGCCCAGTCGAACACGGAGCGGATGGCCAACGACACATACTCCCGCTCGCACGACTACGACCTCGTGCACCAGCGGATCGAGCTCAAGAACTTCGACTGGGACTCGACCTCCTTCGACGGGCGCGTGACGACGACGCTCGTGGCGCTCCGGCCCGGGCTCGACTCCGTGATCCTGGACGCGGGCAAGGGGCTGGCGGTGACGCGTGTCGTGGACGTGACGGTACGGGCAACGCGTGCGTTGCCCGTACGGTTTTCCGCGCACGGCGATACCCTCGTCGTCTACCCCACGCGCGCGATCGCCTTTCACGATACCCTGCGCTTCACCGTCGAGTACCACGCCCGGGTCGACAACGGACGCGGCCTGACCTTCATCCGGCCTGACGGCCTGGAGCACCGGCCGCAGCAGATCTGGAGTCAGGGAGAAGACGAGAACAATCACTTCTGGTTTCCGACGTACGACTACCCGAACGACAAGGCGACGTGGGAGCTGGCCGCCACCGTGCCCGCCGAGTACACGGTGGTGTCGAACGGTCGACTCGTGGCGGACACCAAGGCCGCAAGCGGCACGCACACGGTCACGTGGCGACAGGACCAGCCGAGCTCGACATATCTCGCCTCGCTGATCGTCGCGCCGCTCGTCAAGCTGAGCGATCGCTGGCATACGACCCCCGTGGACTACTACGTGTACCGTGCGGACTCGGCGCGCGCGCGACGGCTGTTCGGCGTCACGCCCGACATGATCGACGCCTACTCCCGGCTGACCGGCCTGCCGTACCCGTGGCCCAAGTATGCCCAGACGACGGTCGCGGACTTCTTCGGCGGCATGGAGAACGTGAGCGCGACCACGCTCGTCGACTGGCTCCCCGACGACCGCGCCTATCTCGACCGCCCGTGGTACCAGTGGATCCTGATCCCGCACGAGCTGGCGCATCAGTGGTTCGGCGACTACGTCACGCTCGAGAACTGGGCGAACATGTGGCTCAACGAGGGGTTCGCCGAGTTCCTCCCGGGGCAGTATTGGCGGACCAAGCTCGGGCCCCATGCCGAAGACGACTATTACCTCGACGAGTACCGTCAGTACCGCGAGATCGACCAGCGGCGGCGCATGCCGCTCGCGGCGCTCGGCTCGAACAACGTGTACCCCAAGGGCGCCCTGGTCCTGCGGATGCTGCTGCGCTACCTGGGTCCCGAGCGGTTCTGGGCCTCGATCCATCTGTACCTCACCCGTCACGCCTTCGGCAACGCGACGAGCGACGATCTGCGGCAGGCGGTGCTCGACGCGACGGGCGAGAATCTCGCCTGGTTCTGGGAGCAATGGATGTACGGCGCCGGCCATCCGCACTTCGCGGTGACGGCGACGTACGACAGCACGACCCGGAAGCTCACGCTGGCGGTGAAGCAGACGCAGTCCGACTCCGGCAACGCCGACACGACGAAGGACGCCGTCAAGTTTCAGACGCCGTCGACGTTTCGCATGCCCGTCACCGTGCGCGTCGGGACGTCACAGGGCGACGTCGTCCGCCACGTGGAGCTCGACGCACGCGAGCAGACGATCGATATCGCGGGGCTGTCGGGACCGCCGACGATGGTCGTGTTCGACGACGGGAACACGATCCTCAAAGAGCTGACGTTCGATCAGCCGACGTCCTGGCTCGCCACCGAGCTGCGTCGAGACCCCGACCTCTGGAACCGCGAGTGGACCATCGAGCAGCTGGCGAAGCGGACGACCGATACGGCCGCCGCCGCGGCGCTCGCGTGGGCCGCGACGTCGGCGGACTACTTCCTCACCCGGGCCGGCGCGGCCGAAGCGCTCGCCGCCTTCCCGGCGACCGCCGCCGCGCCGCTCGCGGCCGCGCTGCGGGACACCGCGGCGCAGGTGCGCCGCGCGGCGATCACGGCGCTCGGGCAAATCGCGGGCGCCACGTCCGCCGACCTCGCGCGCGCGACGCTCCGCGGCGACTCGAGCTACGAGGTCCGCGCCGCCGCCCTCGCCGCGCTCGTGCACGCCGACTCCACCGCCCGCGACAGCGCCGTGGCCTGGGGCCTCGCGACCGCGTCGTACCAGGACGTGATCCGCGAGGCGGCCTACCGTATCGTGGCTCAGACCGGAGACTCGGGCGCGATCCCGCAAGTCGAAGCGCTCATGGGCACGGGCCGCTATCCCGCGCACGTCCTCGCGGTGCTCGCCGCTCGCGGCAGTACCCACGCCTTCGACGTGCTCACCGCGCACCTGGACGATGCGCGCGCCGCCGTGCGGCGCTGGGCCGTCGAAGCCTTTCAGTACACGCTCCCGCGTCAGCTCGGCGTGCCACGCCTCCAGGCGATTCAGAGCACGCTCAAGTACGCCGACACGCAGAAGGACGTGGGAGCGGCCCTCGAGCAGCTCAAGAAACCGGCTTCGGACGAGGAGTAGGGACGCTAGGAAACGGCAGCGGCCTTCAGACGCCGTGCGGCCGCGCGCTGCCACCAGTAGAGCGGGAGTCCCACCACGATCAGCAGGGCGCTCATCGCCGCGTCAGCGGGTTGCTCTTTGGCGGTGTTGAACACCAGCCAGAGCGAAAAGAGGATGAAGACAATCGGCGTGACCGGATACCCCCAGGTCCGGTAGGGTCGCACCATCTCGGGCGCCTTGCGCCGGAGCCGAATCACCGCCCCGCAGGACATCGCATAGAAGACGAACTCCGCCAGGACGACGTAGGTGAACAGCCGGTTGTAGACGTTCTTCCACGATGGCTCGGTCGAAATCCACGTGAGCGCGATGGAGATCACGCACTGCACCCCGAGCGATGGCACGGGAGTGAGGAAGCGGGGGTGAACGCCGGCGAGCCACCGTGGCAGCAGTCCGTCCTTGGCCATGGCGTACGGCACCCGCGCGGCGGTGAGCACAATGCCGTTGTTCGAGCCCAGCGTGGCGACCATGATCGCCAGGGCCACGAACCCCGCCCCCGCGCGACCGAGCGTGATCTGCGCCGCGTCCGACGCGACGAGGGACGACGCCGCCATCTTGGCCGGTGACAGCACGTAGGCGAAGGATGCCGTCACGAGGCAATAGAGCACGATCGCGATGAACGTGGACAGGATCATCGAGCGCGGCAGGTTGCGGCCCGGGTCCGTGACCTCGCCCCCGACATAGGTGCTCTCGATCCAGCCGTCGTAGGCCCACAGGACGGCCACGAGCGCGACACCGAACGCCGCGATCTGCTGCCCCAGCGGCGCGCCCGACCAAAGCGGAGCAAAGTTCGCCGGGCTACCGCCCGGCAGCACGAAGCCCACCACGATCAGCACGGTGACCAGGCCGATCTTGGTGAGGGTGAGCACGTTCTGGGTGATGGCGCCCAGGCGCACACCGAGCGAGTTCACCACGGTGAGCACGATGATGGAGACCACCGCCACTGCCTTGACGCCGGCGTCGCCCAGGTGGACGAAGAATCCGAAATAGGTCGCGAAGCCCAGCGCGATCGCGGCGATCGAGGCGGGGTTGATGACAACGCCGCTCGACCAACCGTAGAGGTATCCCCAGACCGGACCGTACGCCTCGCTCAGGTAGACGTAGATCCCGCCCGCCTTGGGCATGGCGGCCCCGAGCTCCGCAATGGCCAGCGCGCCGAGCAGGGAGACCACGCCGCCCACCACCCACACGAGTACCGAGGGGAGCGACGCGTGGAGCGTGGCGGCGATGACGCTCGGGACGATGAAGATCGCCGACGCGACGATCGTCCCGACGTTGATCATCGTCGAGTCGAGGAGCCCGAGCTGGCGCTTGAGATCCGCCATCAGCGCTTGCGCCAGGTGCGGTAGGCGTTTTTCAGGAGGTTCTGAAAGTGGTACACGCCCTCCTCGAAGCGGACGGAGAAGCGGCCCCTGTCGTAGGCCCGCGAGCCGAGGCCGTGCTGCACCCGCGCGCAGATCTCCGCGTCTTCGGTCTGCACGCGATCCGAGAACGCGATGTCCGCCTCGATCCGTTCGCGGGCCGCCGGCGACGCGACGTCGTCGTAGTAATAGCGGAAGACCACCTTGCAGCGGTCGGGCGCGGTGGGAATCACGACATTCGATTGCAGCCGCCCCGGGACCACGTTGAGCATCAGGTTGGGAAATACCTGGTAGTACAGCCCCTCCCCGCCGCCGGCCGTGTATACGTTCCGGTCACCCGTGAGCGGCCCGACCTGGACCGAGTACCAGTCGTGTACCTCGGTGACGTAGCCTTCATAGTCGTACAGCGAATAGAGCTCGGGGTGCACATAGGGGACGTGATAGCCCTCGAGATAATTGTCGACGTACACCTTCCAGTTCGCGTGCACGTCGTACTCGATCCGGCGCTCGAACGTGAGGTCGCCGATCGTGGTCGGCGCGATCCGCTCCCGGATCCCCGCGAGGTAGGTCTCGACCGGCTTGGGTCTCTCCGCGAGGCTGACGAACACCAGGCCTTCCCACACGTTGAGGTGCACGCGCGTCAAGCCGTAGTCGCGCTTGTCGAACAACTCGACGCGATTGAAGTGCGGCACGCCGCGTAGCATCCCATCCAGGCGGTACGTCCACCCGTGATACTTGCAGATGAGCATGTCGGCGTTGCCGTCCTTCATGGCGAGCGGCCCGCCCCGATGCCGACAGACGTTAAAGAACGCGCGCAGCTCGCCGTCCTGCCCCCGCACCACGATGATCGGCTCGCCCGCCACCTCCGTGACGATGTGATCGCCCGGTCGGGCCAGCTGTCCCACGTCCCCGACGTGCTGCCACGTGGTCGCGAACACGGCGTCGCGGTCGAGCGCGTGAAACCGGGGGTCGGTGTACCAGGCCGACGGAATCGTCTCGGCGCGTGCGAGCGGCGCGACCCGCAGGTCGGCCGCCTTGAGATGCGGAAACGCGCCGTTCCCGGGCGACGCGCTCACGGATTCAGCCGGTTGTATTTCTTGAGGACGTCGCGCAACCGATCGTGCGGCAGGGCGTACACCGTGAGGTCATCCGCGCCGGTCATCGTGCGCGCGGCCACCATGGCGTTGACGATCGCTTCTTCGGTCGCCTGGATCGTCGCCTCGAACAGCGGCGTGATCTGATCGTTCGCGACCATCGTCACGCTCGCGAGACCGGAATCGCGCGACGCCCCCGGGTTGGCGGTTGAAAAGGCGATGAAGATGTCTCCCGACGAGTTCGACGCGAGCCCGCCCAGGCGGCCGACGCCGAGCGCCGCGTGGCGGGCGATGCGCTTGAGCTGGTGCGGTAGGAGTGGCGCATCCGTGGCCACCACGATGATGATCGAGCCCAGATCCTGCGCGAGCCGGGCGTCGGCGTCACTCCGCGCGCCGGCGCACGGAGCCCGGCACGGCATCAAGTCGGTGATTTCTTTCCCCACGGGCACGCCGGCGATCCGGAGCGGCCCGCGGCCGCCGTAATTGCACTGCACCAGCACGCCGACGGTGTAACCCTCTCCTGGGAGGCGCCGCGACGCGGTGCCGATCCCGCCCTTGAAGCGATTGCACACCATCCCGGTGCCGCCACCCACGCTCCCCTCGGTCACCGGCCCGCCGCGCGCGCTGTCCATCGCGGCCCAGGCGTCCTGCTTGGTGACGTGGAAGCCATTGATGTCGTTCAAGCCGCCATCCCAGGTCTCGGCCACCACGGGCAGCGACCATTCGTCGTGGAGCATGCGACCCTTACCGACGATCCATTCGATCACCGCGTCCCGCACGGCACCGACGGAATGGGTGTTGGTGATCATCACCGGCCCCCACAGGAACCCCGATTCCTCGACCCAGGTGGTACCGGTCATCTCCCCGTTGCCGTTCATGGTGAACCAGCCGGCGAACACGGGATCGTCGGACTCCTTGCCGCGGGGAAACACGGCGGTCACACCGGTCCGTATGGGACCCTTGCCGCGGACGAGCTTGCCGCTCCCCGCGATGAGCGTGCGGTGCCCGACCTCCACGCCACGCACATCGGTGATGGCGTCGAGTGACCCAGGCGTGCCTTCGAACGGAACGCCCAGATCGCGCGCACGCTCGGGCTGTTGGGCAGCCACGCTACGCGCCGCGACAAGAATGGCGAGGAGAATTGTGGATCTCATAAGCCGCCGGGCGTGGGAGGTCGGGTAGGATACGGGTCGGCCGCGGGGGTGGCAAGGGAAACCAAGCACGCGACCGGGCCGTCGGGTGTTCGCGCCCTGAGAGGGCGCGCTCGGCGGTCGGTGCGTCCTTAAGGACGCGCTTCCACGCGATAGATTCATGACTCAATGACCGGTACCGTTTTTCCGTCCGCGTCCGCGCGTTCTTATTGGCAGGTGAGCCGCGCGCCGCGCTACAGCCTGCTGTTCGCGCTTCCGCTCCTCGTGTTCTACCAGGTCCTCGCCGTGCTGCTGGCGCACGGCCCGCGCTCCGTACGCAACGGCGCGGACGTGATTCTGCAGGGTCTGTTCACCGCGGTCGCCGGGGCCTGGGGACCGCCGCTCTTCATGCTCTGCCTGATCGGCGGGGGGCTGTGGCTCGTCGTCCGCGACATGCACGCCCACGGATCGCGCCTGCGGGGCAGCATATTCGCCACGATGCTCGGCGAGTCGGTCGCGCTCGCGCTCGTGTTCGGCCTGTGCGTGGGGACCGTGACCTCCGGCGTCCTCGGCCTGCTCCAGATGCTGTCGATAGGCGCGGGGGGAGCGGATGGTCGGATCGACGCCTGGACTCACCTCATGGTGTCGCTCGGTGCGGGGATCTACGAGGAGCTCTTGTTCCGCGTGCTGCTGGTCGGCGCGCTCGCCGCGGGCGCCCGGGCGCTGCTCGGCTGGCGGCCCATGACGGCCGGTGTGACCGCCACGATCCTCGGCGCGGCCATCTTTTCCGCCTTTCATTACATCGGGCCCTACGGGGACCGACTCGAGGTCTATTCGTTCGTGTTTCGGATGATCGCGGGACTCTTCTTCTCGGCGTTGTATCTCGTGCGGGGGTTCGGGATCACGGCGTGGACGCACGCACTGTATGACGTATCCCTCCTGCTCTTACAGTAGACAGGGACCAGACGGGCAGACGCACAGAAAATGCAACGACTAGACGCATAGACGCACAGCGGAAAACAGGCGACAGCAAACAGGAAGTGCCTTCCCGTATCCTGCCCCCTGTTCACCGCTGCGCGTCTGTGCGTCTAGCCTTTGCCGTTCCTGTGCGTCTGCGTGGCTATTCCCCGCAACCTGAATCTTTGGATCTTTCCCGTCGCCGTCTTCGGGAGCTCCTCGACGAACACGATCCATCTCGGGTACTTGTACGGCGCGAGCCGATTCTTCACGAACGCCTTGAGCTCGGTCTCGAGGGCCGGGCTCGGTGCGTGCCCGCGCGCGAGCACGACGAACGCGAGCGGCTTGACCAGCTCATCCTTGTCCTCCGCGCCCACCACCCCCGCTTCGACGACCGCGGGATGCTCCGCGAGCGCGCCCTCCACCTCCGCGGGCGAGACCCACATGCCGCTCGCCTTGATCATGTCGTCGCTGCGACCCGCGTACCAGAAGTAGCCATCCGGGTCCCGGTGATACTTGTCTCCGGTGCGTACCCACTCACCCTGAATGGTCTGCATCGTACGCTCGTGCTGATTCCAGTAGCAGGCGCACGCGCTGTCGCCCTTGACGAGCAGGTTGCCCACCGCTCCGGTGGGGACCTCCCGGCCCTCGTCGTCCACCAGGCGCGCGTCGTAACCCGGGACAATGGTCCCGCTCGAGCCCGGCCGCGCCCGGCCGCGGCGGTTCGCGATGAAGGTGTGGCACATCTCCGTCGACCCGATGCCGTCGAGGATCTCGATCCCGAACCGCTCGAGCCATCGCTCGTAGATCGCCTTGGGCAAGGGCTCGCCGGCAGAGCTGCACACGCGGACTGAACGAAGATCGTAGAGGCGGTCGGCGTCGGGCACCTGGAGCATCGCGGCGTATGCGGTGGGGACCGCATAGAAGATGGTGGGCCGCTCGCGCGAGATGACCTCGAACACCTTGGTGGGCTCGGGGCGGCCGGGGACGAGCACCGTTGACGCTCCGACGTGGAACGGAAAGTAGAGCGCGTTCCCGAGACCGTAGGCGAAGAACAGCTTCGCGACCGAGAAGGTCCGGTCTTCCGGCTGGATTTCGAGCACGTGCTTGCCGAAGCCCTCGCAGCAGACGAGCATGTCGTGCTGCAGATGCACCGCCGCCTTCGGCGTCCCGGTCGTGCCCGAGGTATAGAGCCAGAACGCTACGTCGTCCTTCGTGGTCGCGGCGGGCGCGAGCTCGGCGCTCTCATCCCCCGCGAGCTCCGCGTATGAGAGGTGGCCTCCCGATGCGCCGCCCGCGACCACCACGTGCGTGACGCTCGGGACCCGTGGCCGAATTTCCTCGATGGCCGGGACGAGTGGCTCACTCGCGATGACCACCGCCGCCCGGCTATCGCGCAGGATGTATTCCAGCTCGCGTGGCTTGAGCAGGGTGTTGGTCGGGATCGGGATCGCCCCGATCTTGAGGGCGCCCCAGAAGCTCCACACGAACTCCGGAGAGTCGTGCAGGAGCAGGACCACCCGCTGCTCCATCGCCACACCCAGTCGCCGCAGCACGTTGCCGAGGCGGTTCGCCCCTGCGTAGACGTCCCCGTAGCTCAGCCGCCGGCCCTCGTGGAGGATCGCGAGGCAGGCGTCCCGACCCTCCTCGACATGACGGTCGACGAACCAGTGGGCGGCGTTCCACTCGCGGGGAAGGTCCATTGCCCGCGATGTTATCCCCACTGGCTGGAACGTCAAGCTCGCGCGCCGCCACCCGCCTTCGTAATTTCTGCCTGAGGACCCATGCTCCTGCGCCGGTTCGCCCTCGCCCTGGCATTGTGCTCGGCCCCCCTCCACCGAGCGTTGGGCGGGAACGTCCCTTCGTCGCCGGACTCCGAAACCACCCTTCGGTCCGCGCGGCGCGCCCAGGGTCAGTTCGAAGCGTTCCGTCGACAGCACCTACCGGAGCGATACGATCACCCGACCGGGCCCTGTGACCTGCAGATTGGACGGTTTTGTTTCTGGTACGGCGACCAGCACGAGGACTCCGTTCCGGAGCCACCGATCATCCGCGAGGCGCGGCATCGGCTGCTCGCGACGCTCGCCGAGGCGGCGATCTCGGCGCCCGGTGACCCCTGGATCGCGGGCCAGCGGGCGCGCTACCTGGTCGAGGACGGCCAGGCCTCCCAGGCGGTCACCGCGGCCCGCGAATGCCGGAGCAGCTCGTGGTGGTGCGCGGCCCTCGCCGGCTTCGCTCTGCATGCGGCGGGCCGCTTCGACGACGCCGATTCGGCCTTCAGCGCGGCCTTGCACAGCATGCCCGACGATGAGCGCTGCGCGTGGTACGACCTGACGCCGATCCTGCCCAGGGACATCCGCGGGCGGTATGACCGGATGACCTGCGAGGAGCGTGCTGCCTTCGAGTCGCGCTTTTGGTGGCTGGCCGCCCCATTGTGGTCCCGTCGCGGAAACGACCGGCGCACCGAGCACTTCGCCCGGCTGACACTCTCTCGGATCACGAGCGATTCGCGCACGGCGTACGACCAGCGATGGGATGACGACCTCCGAGAGGTCCTGCTGCGGTTCGGGCCGGACGTGTACTGGACGCAGGAGCCTTCACCATACGTCAGCGCCCCAGGTCCGATCGTCACGGGCCACGAGCGTATTCCCGCGTTCCACTTCGTTCCATCAGCGGCTGTCCTGGACGCGCCCGAGCGGGCGAGGCCCGAGGATTGGGAGCTGGACGCCAGACGGCCAGAGGAATGGTATTCCCCCATCTACGCGGACCGGTTCCTGCCACTCGACGCTCAGGTCGCCTCGTTTCGCCGGGGCGACTCGTGCATCGTCATCGCCGCCTACAATGCGGCCACGAGTCCCGTGCTCGCCCTTCAAGGCGCCCGTGCCGCCCTGGTGCTCGCCCGCGACGATCGATCCAGGGTCGTCAGCCAACGGGAGACGCGGCTCCAAGGCCCCGAGGTCCTGACCGCGACCGTGACCTGCGAGCCGCAGGTCTTGAGCCTCGAGATTGTGCCCAACAAGGGCCGGTGGGTCGCCCGCACCCGGTACGGGATGGACCTTGGCGCGCGCAACGCGGTGTCGGACCTGTTGCTCTTCGAACCGCTCGATTCCATAGCTCCCGATCTCTCCTCCGTCCTCCCCCGCGCGCTCGCCACGACGCGCATACCGGTCGGGGGGCGCGTGGGGCTGTTCTGGGAGGTTCACGGTCTGAGCCCATTGGGCGAGACGGTCACGACGTCGCTGACTGTCGGGCCGCTGGGCGGAGGGTGGTTGCGCCACACCGTCGAGGCCCTCGGGCTCGTCGGGCGCCGGTCCACCGTGAATTTGCAATGGGATGAGACGCTGACACCGCACGGCACCAACGACCCGACGGTGGCTCAGCGGGCGCTGACCCTCGATTTGACGGGCCTGCCGCCCGGTCTGTACCGCATCGAGCTCGTGGTCACCGCCGCGGGCCGGGCGCCGTTCACCACGAGCCGCAACATCGAGATCATACCGATCACGAATTAGCGACTCGGGCTCGCCTGCCGAGCGTACACCGCCCGCGCCCGGCCGATCAGGTCGAGCACATGCTCCCGCTCGGCCGGTGTCCTCCAGCCCTCGTCCGCGTCCGCGGCCTGCTGCAGCCGGTCGAGCCACGTGAGGAAGAACGCCGCGTCCTCCGCCGATCGAGTCGGCTCTCGGCCCACCTGCACGTAAATCGGACTCGTCGATGCGAATGGATACACATCGAGCACCGGCTGCTCCGCTCGCTCACTCCACGCCCGCACCACGTACCACCCGCTGTGGGTGACGGGGACGGTCACGCTCCCACTCGCGGTCGTGCGATCGCCGGCGAGCGTGATCGTGGCGACCACGCGGCCGTTCCCGATCAGCTCGAGGTGATCGACCGGCACGCTCGAGCGCAGGCGCAGCTGGGCGGTGAGCCGGCCGCCGGCCGCGGGCAACCGGATCTCGTCGCCGATCGCGCGGCCCCCGAGCGTGAACTCGAGCAGGGGAGCGTTCGAGACGAAGGTCTTGCCCGCCTTGATCGCCGCCATCCAATGGCGGTGATCGAGGTGCGGGCCCGCGTGCGCGAACACGCGCACCAGGCCCGGTGGCCCACGGAGCGAGGCGAAGTTCGGGAACGCGTCGGTGCCCGCCCCCGCGGGAAGACGGAAGCCACAATTCAGCAGGCGATACCAGATGGCCGAGGTGATCAGGTGATCGGAGTACCCCATCACCTCCACGTAGTCGACCTTCCCCAGCGCGGCGTCGACCGGGAGCTCGTAGGTGAGCGGCGCGCTCGTGTCGGCGGGATTGGGTCGCGTATCGAATGGGTGGACGTAACCGAACAGCGCACCCTGCGCGTGCGCCAGGTCGCCGACGTCGGCGTTGGTCGGGTAGAGGCTCGCCGCGGCGGTATTGGGATACGCGGCATACTCGGGCAGGATGTAGTGATCCGAAAGGCCCAGAAATGCCGTGTGACCCCAATAGCTGGTGTGGTACTCCTGCCCGTGCATCAGGAGAAGCCCCGGACCCGAAGCGGGATCGGGATCGGTGCGGAAGTACCCGATGTCGGGGATCCGCTGCTCCTTGTTGACGATCAGGTTCTCGACCACGTGCAGGTCTTCCGCCCGCGCCTGGAAGGCGAGGTGCGGCGGCGTGTTGCGGTACGCTCCGCCGTAATTCATGTGCACGTGCAGGTCGCCGCTCCACCACCCCTGCGCCGGAAGGTTCGCCAGGCGCTCGAAGACGAGCCGCTGGGTGACCGTGCGTCCCGCGGCGATCTCCACCACGGCGCGGGCCACGCGGTACTCTGGCCCGCGCCACGCCTCGATCGCGATGCTGCCGGCGGGCACGACCAGCTGGGACTCCCCCCCGCTCGTATGGAAGTAGGTGACTTCGAACGGCCGCTCCGAGCGGTCGAACGCCTCATCGGCGTGTCGCCACGCGTCGTCCGGCGCGTAGCCGCGGCCGTCTGGTCCCGACACCGAAAGGCGCGCGGCCAGCGGGTGTCCGCGCGCGTCTGCCACGACGATACGGAGCCTGCCCACCGCCCCCCGGTACCGGCGCTCCGCGGGCACGATCTCACGCCGCCGCGCCCCTGGGACGTCGATCACCCACAGGGACGTGTTCCCCGACTCGTTCGAGATGTACGCGATGTGCTTACCGTCGCGTGACCAGCGCGGCGCGGTCGCGTCGAACTCACCGTAGGTCAAGGGGAAGGGATCGCCGCCGTCGCTCGTCATGAGCCACAGCTGATCCCACTGCCGGCCGAGGTAGGAGCTGTACACCACGCGCGTGCCATCGGGCGACCAGTCGGGACGGGCCTTCCAGGTGGTCTCTTCGTAACGGATCTCCCGGAGCGGCGCCCCGGGTGTGGCCGTCATGCGCCACATTCCCCCCGTGCCATGAATGTGCCCGCGATTCGAGACCAGAATGAGCTCCCGGCCGTCCGGCGACCACGTGGGGGAGAGATAATGGTCCCAGGTGCTGTAGTAGTACCGGGGGAGCTTGCTGTCGTTGTCTTCGGTCAGTCGCGTGACCGAGCCCGCGACGCCGTTGTCCATCGCGAGCGTGAAGATGTGCCAGCGCCCGTTGTAGCTGGTCGAGACGAACACGAGGCGCCCGCCGTCCGGTGCCCAGCGCGGCTCGACGTTGACGGCCCCGTTGGCCGTGAGCGCATGCACCGTCTTGGACGCGAGGTCCAGGACCTCGAGCTCGATCGCGTCGCGCGCGTAGCGCGCGAACACCACGAATTTGCCGTCGGGCGACCAGTCCGGCTGGTAGTCGTAGCCCTCGTCGCCCGTGACCTGCACGGCCACGCGGGAGCCGATCCGCTGGCGCCACAGCGACCCCTGCATCGAGTAGATCAGCTCCGTCCCATCCGGCGACCACGTCGCGGCGCTGGGCCCGCTCGTCACCTGCGGGACGTACATCTCGCGCCAGTAATAGGCGTGTGGTACGGCGACCTGCTTGAGGACGGGCTGGCGCTGGGCAGGCAGGGCGCACGGCGCAAGAATGAGACTGGAGGCGAGGAGCAACCATCGGACACAGCTCTTTGTTTCCGTCATTCCGTCTTTCCGTCGCTTTTAGGTTTCAGGTACTGTTGCTTCGGGTCCAGGACCTCCCGTAGCAGCTCGAGATCCCGAGCAGATGGCGGCTCCACTGAGGCGAGCCGGTCCCGGCGGGCGAGCGGCCAGCCGACGCCGGCCTGGACGTCCTCAGGCGACACCCCGGGATAGAGGGCCGCGAGCGTCATCTCTCCGGTCTTCGCGTGCGCCTCGAGGATCCCCTTGTCGGTGATCACCTTCACCGGCCCACCTCCGGGAAGGCCGAGCTCACGACGACTCCGGCCGCCCGAGCGCTGGCCCGGGCTCGTCACGAAATCCACGCGCTCGGGAAACGCCCGAGCACTGAGCTTGGCGATGATCAGCGTCCGCTGCGCGTGCACCGCGATCTCCGAGGCTCCACCCGACCCCGGTAACCGCACCGCCGGCCGCTCGTACGGCCCGATGACCGTCGTGTTGATGTTGCCGTACCGGTCCACCTGCGCGCCGCCCAGGAACCCGACTTCGATCTTCCCGTTCTGAAGGAACAGCTGGAACACGTCCGCCATGCCGCACACCATCAGGGACCCGGTGACGAGCGCGGGATCCCCGATGGATACGGGCACACGCTCTGGAACGGCGCCCACCGCACCGGACTCGTAGATCAACACGAGGTTCGGCGCATGAGTGGCCCGCGCGAGGTTACACGCGAGATTGGGGAGTCCGATCCCGACGAACACCACCTCGCCGTCACGCAGCTCGCGGGCGGCGACGACGGTCATCAGTTCGTCCGGCGTATAGGCCGGCACGGCGCTAGAACCCGTAGTTCACTCCGCGGGACGGTCGCGCTGTCGCCTTGAGCCTCGCCGCCAAGCTCGGCTGCTTCGCCAGATACGCGGCGCGATCCGGCACGCCGTGCACGAATTCGTCCAGATAGCGGCCGAGCTTGGCCGGATCGCGCGAGATCGCTTCCCACGCGACGTAGAAATCGTTGTCGCGGTCGTAGTAGCCCTGCGCGTACGACGGGTGCGCGCCCCACGGCTCGACCACTACCGCGCTCACGATCATGCCGGGAATCACGGTGCGGTTGGGGTCGGACCGGATCACCGTTTCTTCCACGAGCTCCTCCACGACCACGATCACGCGCGTCGACGCGAAGGCGGCCTCCTTCTGGACTCCGAGGAGTCCCCACATTTGGGTGTTGCCGGCGGCGTCGGCCCGCTGGGCGTGCACGATCGTCACATCCGGGTTGAGCGCCGGGACGGTAGCCAGCGTCTCCCCGGTATAGGGACACGCGACGGTCTTGATGCGGGGATTGGCGCGAGGGAGGTCGGTGCCGCCGTAGTTCCGGAGCGGCCAGAAGGGCAGCCGCGCGGCGCCGGCGGAAAATCGCGCGACCATCCCGAAGTGCGAATACTCCTCGATCTCGAGGGTCCGCGCGCTCCCCACCCTTTCCCCTTTCCCCTCGACGGCGCGCCGGAATGCGTGCAGCGCGCCGACGCCCGGGTTCCCGGCCCAAGAGAAGACGAGCTTCCGCACGCACCCGGCGGCAATGAGCTGATCGTAGATCAGGTCCGGCGTCAGCCGGGCCAGCGTGAGATCGCGACGGCCCTGGCGGATGATCTCGTGGCCCGCGGCGAAGCAGATGAGGTGGGTGAACCCTTCGATGACAACGGTGTCGCCGTCACGGACGAAGCGGGACACGGCATCCCGCATCGACAGGACTTTGGAGGTCAGTCCGTCATCTCCCGAAGGCACTCGTCGATCACGCGCAGCGCGGTGTCCACATCATAGTCGTCCACCACGAGCGGAGGAGCGAGCCGCAGCGCGCTCTTCCCCGCCCCGAGCAGCAGCACACCCTTCCGGAATGCCCGCTCGACGAGCTCGTGAGGGATCTCGGGCGCCGGCTCCCGGGTCGCGCGGTCCTTGACGAACTCGATGCCGATCATGAGACCTCGACCCCGGACGTCCCCGATCGATGCGTACTTCTGCTGCAATCGCTCCGCGCCGGCGAATAGCCGGGCGCCGATCTTCGGGACGTTGGGCAGGAGCTCGCGCTCCACCACGTCGAGCGTCGCGAGGGCGGCCGCGCAGCACACCGGATTCCCGCCGAACGTGCTGCCGTGCGCGCCGCGGCGCCATTTCATGATCGATTCGCGGGCGATGATCGCGCCGATCGGCATGCCGCTGCCGAGCCCCTTGGCCGTGAGCAGGACGTCGGGCTCGATCTCTTCGTACTCGCACGCCCACATTCTGCCCGTGCGCCCGACACCGCACTGCACCTCGTCACACACGAGCAGGATGCCGTGGCGATCGCACAGCTCGCGCAGCGCCTTGAGGTAGCCGGGCGGCGGCACGATGTAACCGCCCTCCCCCTGGATCGGCTCCACGAACACCGCGGCGACGCTCGCGGGATCGAGCCGCTTGGCGAACAGGTCGTCCTCGATCGACGACACGCACCGCATGGTGCACGCCGGCTCCGTGTGGCAGAAGTCGCAGCGGTAACGGTACCCGTAGGGAACGTGATAGACCTCGGGGAGAAATGGCGCGAAGCCCGCCCGTTGAATCGACTTGCTCGCGGTGAGGCTCAACCCGCCGTACGTGCGGCCGTGGAATGCCCCGCTGAAGGCGATGATCGCCGGCCGGCCCGTGGACTGGCGCGCCAGCTTGATCGCACCCTCCACCGCCTCCGTGCCCGAGTTCGAGAGAAAGACGCGCTTCTTGCTCTTCCCCGGCGCGAGCTGCGCGAGTCGCTCGCACAGTGCCGCGAAGCCCTCGAAGTAGAAGTCGCTGCCGCAGATGTGCAGGAAGCGGCCCGCCGCCTCCTGGATCGCCTGAATGACCTTGGGATGGCCGTACCCGGTCGACGCCACCGCGATGCCCGCCATGAAGTCGAGGTAGCGGTTCCCGTCGACGTCCTCGACCATGGCGCGCTCGCCACGCGCGATCGCGAGCGGGTACTCCTTCGGATACGAGGTGGAGGCCCAGCGATTCTGCCGCTCGACGATCGCCCGCGCCTTCGGGCCGGGGGGTGGGACGACGATTCGGGGGTAGTCGCGCGTCATCGTGCCTCCTCAATCACGGTTCGGCTCTGCTCCCGCAGGAATTGCGCGACGTAGTACGGCCCGCAGCCACCCTTCCCCGTCGAGCCCGAGCCCTTCCAGCCGGTGAACGGCTGCGCACCGGGCCATGCACCGGTCGTCGCGCCGGTGCGCTTGTTCACGTAACACACGCCGACCTCGACTTCGTCGAAGAACCGCTCGATGTCCTGGGACTTCTTCGAAAAGATCCCGGCGGTGAGGCCGTACTGCGCCTTGTTGGTCTCCGCGATCGCCTGATCGAGCCCCGTCACCTCCCCGACCGCGAGCACCGGCACGAATAGCTCCTCGAGGAATAATGACGACGAGAGGGGCAGCTGCGCGATGGTGGGCGCCACGAAGTGGCCTCGATCGAAGGCATCGCCGAGGAGGCGCCCGCCGCCCAGAACGATCGTTCCCTCGCGTCGCGCCTGCGACACCGCCTGCTCGAACCGCTGGACCGCGGCGGCGTTGATCACGGGACCGAAAAACACGTCGCGGGCGGTAGGATCGCCTATGCGCAACGCCTTCGTCCGCTCGACCAGCTTCTCGAGGAACGGCTTGGCCACCCGCGTGTGCACGTACACGCGCGACGTGGCGCTGCATTTCTGGTTTTGGAGCCCGAACGCCGAGCGCGCTACGCCCTCGGCGGCGGCATCGAGATCGGCCGTGTCGAGCACGATCGTCGCGTTCTTACCGCCCATCTCAAGCAAGCAAGGCTTCACCCACTGATGCGACAGCCCTTGGTAGATTCGCATCCCCACGGCCTTCGAGCCGGTGAACACCACGCCGTCCACGCCGGGATGGCGCCAGAGCGCCTCGCCGGTGACCTCGCCCGTGCCGGGGATGTAGTTGAACGCTCCGGGGAGTACGCCCGCGTCCCGATACACCTCGAACAGCTTGTAGCCGGTCCACGGCGTGTCCTCGGCCGGCTTGTAGACGACGGCATTCCCCGCCACCAGCGCCGCCGCGGACATGCCCGTCGAGAGGGCCAGCGGAAAGTTGAACGGCGCGATGCACGCGAACACCCCATACGGGCGCAGCACATCCGTGTTCCGCTCGACCGCGGTCACGCGCGCCATGGCGCGCACGAACCCGCTCGCGTCCTCCACTTGCTTGCAGTAGTACTCGATCAGGTCCGCCGACTCCTCGGCGTCCCCCATCGCCTCGAGCCGGCTCTTCCCCACCTCGAGACTCATGATCGCGGCGAGGTCGAACTTGCGCTCTCGGATCAATCCGGCTGCCCGTCGGAGTATGGCCACCCGCTCGGTCCAGGGCAGGTGCGCCCACGCCCGCTGCGCCGCCTTCGCGGCGGCCACGGCGCGGCCCACCTGCTCGGGGGTCGCGGTGGCGAAGCGACCGAGCATCACGCTCGTGTCGATCGGCGACGTGACGAGCAGCGGCGGGCCGCCCGACGCGACCGCCTCCTTCCCGATGTGCAGGGGATAGTTGCGGCCGAGCTGAGCCCGGACCCGGGCGAGCGCCACGTCGAACTGCCGATGGAACGACTCCCAGTCGACGTCGGCGGAGGTGTAGGTGACTTTGGCCGCGCTCGGAGTCGTGGTGGTCGGGTTCACCGGGCGCTCACGTTGACCGCCTTCAACGCGGCCGCGTGCGCCGCCCTGAACCGGGTCACGATCTGGTCGATCTCCTGCTCGGTCACGATGAACGGCGGCGCCACCACCACGAGGTCGCCGTTCACGCCATCCGCGTGCCCGACGTTGGGCCACACAATGACGCCGGCGTCCTGAGCCGCTTCGGTGAACGCCTCGACGAACTTGGCCGCGCGTGGGAACGGCGCGCGCGTGCGCTTGTCCTCCACGAATTCGATCCCGGCTAGGAGCCCGCGCCCGCGCACGTCGCCCACGTGTGGGAGCTCGGTGAGTGGCGCGAGGCGCCGTTGCAACGTGGCCCCGAGCTTGGCGCATCGCTCCACCAGGTGCTCCCGCTTGAGCAGGCGCACCGCGGCGAGCGCCGCCGCGCAACCGACCGCGTGGAACGAGAACGTCTGCGCGTGCA
>DASQIB010000087.1:0-46359 GCA_035631795.1 Gemmatimonadales bacterium
CGCGGGCGCGGGGTTCGTCGTGGCGCTCGCGGGCGACATCATGACCATGCCGGGGCTGTCGAAGACGCCCGCGGCGGAAAAGATCCGGGTGCACCCGGACGGGACGATCGAGGGACTCTTCTGATGGCAGACAAACTGGGAATCGTGAGCGCGGACGGGGCGCCAAAGGCGATCGGGCCGTACAGCCAAGGGATAGTGGTCGACGGGATGGTGTATACGGCGGGACAGATCCCGATCGATCCCAAGACCGGCGCCGTCGTCGGCAAGACGACGGCCGAGCAGGCGGACCAGGTGCTCAAGAACCTCGCGGCGGTCCTCACGGCGGCGGGCTCCTCGTTGAGCCGCGTCGTCAAGACCACCGTCTACCTGCTCGACATGGCGGATTTCCCTGCGATGAACGAGGTGTACGCCAAACATTTCGGCGCCCACAAGCCGGCGCGCTCGACCGTGCAGGCCGCTGCCTTACCGAAGGCCGTGCGCGTCGAGATCGACGCGATCGCGAGGGTCGGATGAAGCGTTCTCTCATCGCTCTGTGGTGCGCGGTGCTCGTTGTCGTTCCCGTCACGGGCCGGGCCCAATCGCAGGCCTCGCCGGCCGATCGAACGCTGGCGCGCGCCATCTTCCGCGAGCTCATCGAGATCAATACGACCGATTCGCTCGGCAACACGCCGCGCGCGGCGCGCGCCATGGCCCGGCGGCTCCTGGCTGCCGGATTCCCGGCCGCGGACGTGCAGGTGCTCCTCGGCCCCGACGCGAAGCACGGCAACCTCGTGGCCCGCTACCGGGGGACCGGGACCGGCGGGAAGCCGATCGTCGTGTTCGCGCACATGGACGTCGTCCCGGCGCGCCGATCGGACTGGTCGGTCGATCCGTTCACCTTCCTCGAGAAGGACGGCTACTTCTACGGCCGCGGGACCACGGACGACAAGGTGGGCGATGCCGTCCTTGTCGCCGATTTCATCCGGCTGAAGCGCGCCGGCTTCAAGCCCTCGCGAGACCTCATCATGGTTCTCACCGGGGACGAGGAGACGCTGGGCAGCTGCATTCAGTGGCTCGTTACGAAGCATCGAGACCTGATCGACGGGGCGTTCGCGCTGAACACGGACGCGGGCGGCGGCGTGCTGCGCGACGGGCAGGGCGTCCTGTTCGCGGTCCAGGCGAGCGAAAAGGTCTACGCGACGTACGTCCTCGAGGCCACGGACAAGGGCGGCCACAGCTCGCTGCCACGGCCGGCGGACAACCCGGTATACCGTCTCGCGCCGTTCCTCGAGCGCCTGGCGCAATACCAGTTTCCCGTGAAGCTCAACGAGGTCTCGCGCGGCTTCTTCGAACGCTCGGCGGCGATCGAGACCGGCCAGCTGGCCGAAGACATGCGGGGGGTCCTCAAGGATCCGCCCGACTCGAGCGCCGTTGCCCGGCTGTCCGCCGTGCCGTTCTACAACTCGAAGATCCGTACCACCTGCGTCGCCACGATGCTCGAGGCCGGTCACGCCGAGAATGCGCTTCCCCAGTCCGCGCGGGTCACCGTGAACTGTCGCATCCTGCCGGGGGAACCCGCCCCGGAGGTCGAAGCGACGCTGCGGCGCCTCGCCGCCGACGACCGGATCACGCTCCGGACATTGTACGCGCCGATCGTGAGCCCGCCCTCTCCGCTCACGCCGGAGATCATGGGGCCGCTCGAGCGTCTCGTGGCGGAACAGTTCCCGAAGGTCCCCATCGTGCCGATCATGGAGGCCGGCGCCACGGACGGCCTCTTCCTGCGGAACGCAGGGATCCCCACCTACGGCGTGTCGGCCGTCTTCGAGGAGCAGAACGACGTCCGGGCCCATGGCCGAGACGAGCGCATCCGCGTCCAGAGCTTCTACGATGCCCTCGAGTTCTGGTATCGGATGATGCGGGCATACGCGGGCAGTTGACGCGTCGCTCTGCGGGGGCTATTTCAAGGCTGGTTCACTTGGGCGCCCGGTAGCCGTATGTGGAAGCGTGTGGTGGATGGAGTTCGAGGCCGGGTCGCGCGCTTCCGCGCACCCGGCGCTGCGTCTTCCCAGGCTATCCCGCAGGACACGGACGAGTCGCGCCCCGTGGACCGCCCCGTGCCGGTGGCGGCCTCAATTCTGTGGCAACCCATCCACACCGGCGCATCGGGCGCAGCCTCCTCCTTCATCTACATCACGCAGCGGGCCCTCGCCGCCGTCGAGGATCATCGCGCAGCGGAGCGCACCACCTGCTCCGGGCTCCTCACGGGAGAGCTGTATCGGTCTCCCGATACTGAGGAACCGTACGTCGTCGTCGAGTCGACGATCCGCTTGCCCACGAGCCCGGTCGACAACGCCAAGGCGTCGCTCGTCCAGGGGTGGGTCGTGGCCCAGAGTGTGCTCCGAGCGACGGGCGAACAGCTCGTCGGCTGGTACCGCGGCGAGGGCGGCGCCGCGAAGGGCGAAGCGGGCGAGCGGACCAGCGAGAGTGGACCTGTGGAGGTCAAACTGTCGATCGCGGAAGCGGAGGCGCACGCGGCGTTGTTCCCGCAGCCGTGGCAGATCGCCTTGAAAGTGGGTCCAGGTCGGGGTGGCGTCTTCAGTCCGGCGGCCGGAGGCGCGTGGGCGCACCGATGTATTTCGTTCCACGAGATCGTGGATCCTTCCGCGGTCGGTCCGGACGGCGGCGCGCGGACCACACTCCATTGGGACAACTATCGTAGCGATCAAGCTGTCGTCCGCGCGGATCCCGCGCCCGTCCCCGAGGCGAGCGTCGCGGTAGCCGAAACGCCCGCACCCCTGATGGCCACGGCCGAGCCGGCCATCCCGGCGCGCCGGCCGCAACGGCAGTCTCCCCGCGTCCTCTTACCAGACCAGTTCGGCGAGTCGATTGGAGTCGACCGGCACAAGGCGTCCCCGACCTCCTGGGGCAAACGGGCAGCCCTGGTCGGCGCGTACGGTGTCGTGGGTCTGCTGGCGATCGCGGGACTGTTCCGTCTGTATTCGGCGCTCGCGTCGCCCTCGTCGCCGGGTACTCGCCCGGGGCCGGCGGAAGAGCCGGTGGTCACGCCCGAAGCGCGCCTCGACCGGGCCGCCGACACGCTCGGCCTCGCGATCGCCGCGTTCGACCTGCGCGCGCGGATGTTCGCGAGCCAGCAGATGGAGTGCCCCGAGCTGGCCAGAGGGCTCGTCCTTGTAGAGGAGCGCTGGACGGCGTACAACGCCGCCCGCAAAGACGCCGGCGCTGCGCTCGATTCGGCGCGCACGGCCCGCGACCGAAACCTCTACGCCGACGCGGATGGCGTGGAGCGGCGATTCGAACGCTCGCGGTGCCCACGGCCATGAGACTCCGGACGGGGCGGAGGGGGCGGAGGGGGCGGGGGGGGCGGGGAGGGGCGGGGGGGGCACTGCTCGTCGGCGCGCTCCTGTTGTGCGTGCCCGCGCCCGGCGCGACGCAGGGGTCCCAACCGCTCCGTAAGACCGACGTGATCCGGCTGCTGTCGAACCCGCTGATCTCCAAGAGCGAGGTCGCGGATCTGATTCGCCGCAACTGCGTCGCGTTCCGTCCCACGCCGCGAGACTGGGCCGATCTGCGCGACTTCGGCGCCGACGCCGAGGTGCTGAGCAGCCTCGGGGGCTGCACCGGCTCCCCGGCGGCGCCGCGCCCGGCGCCGGCAGCGCCGCCGGCGGCTCCGTTGGCCGCTGTCCTGCTTCCGCCCCACGTGAACGCGGTGGTCGGCACGACGGCCCTGGCGCGCGTGCAAATCAAGCGGGGCGACCTTCCCCAGGCCGGCGTGCCACTCGTACTCCGAGGCAGCGCGGCCATTCCTGGCGGAGCAGGGCAGGACGCTCAGGCGACCACCGACCCCGGTGGGATCGCGACGTTTCAGGTGCCGGCGGGGCGGGTGCCCGCGACCTATCAGCTCCAGGTCGTCACCGGGTCGGGCGCGACGATCGCCGGAACGCCTGCGCTCGAGCTCGCCGTGGGGGCTGCGGCACCGGCGACGGTCGACGTGCAGCCGACGCGCCTGGAGGTCCGCGCGGGGGAGCGCGGATCCGTACCGGTGCAAGTCGCGCTCCGGGACTCGCTCGGCAACGCCGTGGCCGGTGAGCCCGTGACCCTCCAGGCGGACGGCCCCGACGTGGGCGTCGGGGCCGCAACCCGGGTCACCGACTCGCTCGGCCACGCCGCGTTCAGCGTCGAGCGGGCAGGGGTGCGACGCGGCGGGCGCCTCCTGATCCGCGTGCGGGGACAGTCGCTCGGCGGCGTGGACGTGATCCGCACCGACATCCTGGCCGTCGCGGCGTCGGGCTTCGTGGCGGGGACGGGCCAGCGCGGTATCGCGCGCACGAGCTTGAACGATCCGGTCGTGTTCCAGATTCGCAACAGCGCGGGCCGACCGATCGCCGGGAAGACCGTGGCGTTCCGCGCGGTCAACGCCGACGTGTCGCTCGACAGTGTGGTCACCGACTCGGCGGGGATCGCCCGAGTCGATATCACGCTGGGCAAGCAGGCGGGCCCGGCGCTCCTGACCGCCACGGTGGACTCGGTGCAGAAGCAGACATCCTTCTTAGTCGAGCCCGCGGCGCCCGTGAGCGTCGTGATCGAGCGGGACGGCATGCGTGTGGACGGCAGTACCATGGCGGTGCCGGCGAACGCGGCGTTCGTCATCCGGGTGTCGGCACTTGATGCGTACGGCAACGCGGTCGGCACGGCCGATCTGGCACGCATGATCCAGAAGATGCGGAACCGCTACAACCAGCAGTCGCAGCTCTTGAAGATGATCGGCGTGGAGTCGGACGGCGCCGCCGCTCTCGTGACGTTCAAGCCGGCGGGGGTGGGCCAAGCGGACCTGTCCATTGCGGGGGCGACGGTGTCGGTGAGAATCGTTTCGGGGAGGTAACATGGATCGCGTGCGTCGGGTGAGGGACGGCTTCACGCTCATCGAGCTCTTGATCGTGGTGGTGATCATCGGCGTTCTGGCCACGATCGCGATCCCGAAGTTCGCCAACACGAAAACCCGCGCCTACATCGCGTCGATGAAGTCGGACCTGCGCAATTTGCTCACCTCGGAGGAGTCGTTCTTTGCCGACTCCATCAGGTACGGCGGGACCACCTCCTGCACCACCCCACCGACGCCGGGCACGGTGAACTTCTGTCCGTCGAGCGGGAACAACCTCACGGGCCCGACCGTGAACGGCGGTGGCTGGAGCGCCACGATCACGAATACCAACGTGACCAACCCGCTTGTGACGTGCGCGATCTTTATGAACACGCCGGCGGTGGCGCCGGCGACCAAGGAGGGCGTCGCGACCTGCCAATAGGCGGCCGCGTGGGGGAGGTCGGCTCTACCCGGCGGACGCGGTCCGCTCGGCGGCCTGGACCGCCGAATCCAACCAGTCTGTCACCTGCTGAAAGTTGAAGGGCTTGCGAAGCACCGCGCAGGGGTTGCGATAGACCCAGGCGTGGACGTCCGGCGCATCCGCATCGCCCGTCATCAGCGCGATGCGGCCCACGAGATGCGGCCAGCGCCGCACGACGGCGAGGTAGAGGGCGAGGCCCGACATGGTCGGGAGCCGAACGTCGAGTAGCATCGCGGTCACCGGCTCCGCGCCGAGCAGACGATAGGCAACGTCCGGATCGCCCGTGGTCAACGTGCGATAGCCCACTGTCGTGAGCACGCTATCGAGCGACGAGCGGAGGAGCGCATCGTCGTCGACGATGAGCACGGTGCGCAGTTTGTTCATACTGGACCTAACATAGTGAAACAGGGAGTCCCGCGTCGAGAGCCGGGCCTATGTTCAATTATGACATGGCCGTGGGCTTGGGGCACTAAGAAGCCACAAAGTGATGGGTGACCTAGGAAGACCGGTGGGCTCGCCGGTATCGTGGGCGTTGCGCCTTTGGTGTCCACACTCTGGAGGGGGTAGTGGCAATGAACCGCAAGGGTTTTACGCTGATCGAGCTCTTGATCGTGGTGGTGATCATCGGCATTCTGGCCGCCATCGCGATCCCGAAGTTCGCCAACACCAAGGCGAAGGCGTACATCGCCTCGATGAAATCGGATCTTCGGAACCTGGTGACCGCCGAGGAAGCGTTCTTCGCCGACTCGGTCAAGTACAGCGGTACCACCTCGTGCACCGTGCCGCCCACCGCGGGCACCGTCAACTACTGCGTGACGATCGGCAACGTTCTCGCCGGTCCGACCGTGAACGGGGGTGGCTGGAGCGCGACGATGACGAACGTGAACCTCACCAACCCCTTGGTGACGTGCGCGATCTTCATCAATCAGGCGGTGGTCGCGCCGGCGGTTACGGAGGGCGCACCCGCCTGCCAGTAACCGGCTAGCGCTTAACAGTTCTCTCAGGCCCCGGAGCGATCCGGGGCCGTTTTGTTTTCGATGGGGCTCGATTTGCGGCCGAGTGCTAGTCCCTTAACTTCAGGGCCGCAGCCACGGGGGCGGATCGGGCCTGGTGGTCCGACTGGTCTTCAAAACCAGCTGGGGTCCGTTAGGACCTCGGTAGGTTCGATCCCTACCCGCTCCCGCCATGCCGCTTCTTTTTCCTCTTGCGCCTCTCGGCGGCCAGCCCATGCGCCCGCATCGCCCGCCGGTACGCGACGGCCACCGCGTCGAAGCGCAGGTGCAGCTCGTCCGCGAGATCGAACGGGACGATCTCCGGCCGTTGCGACTCGACGATCCGCTGGTCCTGATTGAAGATCACATCCTCGAACTCTTGCAGCACCTTGTCCGGCTGGTCGAAGTTGTAGTTCCGGGCGACCAGGACGTAGCCGACAGAGCGCTCGCGGTCGACCGGCTGCGAGACGAAGAAGTAGACCATCCCCTCGCGTCCGCCCCACCCAAGGCGCAGCACGATCGTGTAGGGCAGGTGGAGCTCGTAGCGGCTGCGGCGCGTCGGTGCCTCGCGCTCTGCGTTCGCGAACACGGGAAACGACGCCGTGCCTGGTGCTTCAGGGCGGATGACCTCGTAATGCAGGACGTGACCCTCGGTCCGCACCGTGTGCGCGGGCACGACGGGTCGCGCCGGATCGCCGAGGAGGCCCGGATGCACCCAGGGGAAATGCCCGAAGTCCGTGAAGTTCTCGACCTGACGCGACGAGTCCGCGTGCCACGCGTACGGCCCGGCGTTCACCACCTTCCAGTCGCCGGACTCGAGCTCCGGTACCTCCGGCAGCTCCCAGCGCGGTTCGTCGAGCGCGACCCAGACGAGGCCATAGCGCTCCTGACAGCGGAAGCGATCGATCCGGGCCTTGCGGGGCACACGGGTCGGGTCCTCCAGCTGGGGGATCGCGACGCACTGGCCGCTCGCGGCGTAGCGCCAGCCGTGGTAGGGGCAGACCAGCTCGTTCCCCCGCACAGACCCGAGTGAGAGCGCCGTACCGCGGTGAATGCACAGGTCGGAGTGGGCGTGCACCGTGCCGGCGCCGTCGCGCCAGAGCACGATGCGCGAGCCGAGGAGCTCAGCCGGCGCCGGGCCAGCCGTGATCGCGGTCGAGAACGCGACCGGATGCCAGCACTGCTGCAGCGCGATCGCGTTGCCCTCGGCGGAAGGGGAGGGGGAGGGGGAGGGGGAGGGCGCGCTCCGTCTCATTCCAGCAGTCTCCAGTCGTCATCCGAGGTCAACGCATAGTCGAGGAACGTGCGACATCCGTACATCGTGCACGGGAACTCGGTGATCTCCTCCCGGTGCAGGTGGAACGTGAGAAGCCGGAGCTCCATCCACTTGAGCCCGGGCGCATATTCGGGCCAGAAGGCGAAGAAATACTCCTCGTGGCCGGTCGAGTCACGCACGGTCAGCCTGTAGGAACAGCAAACGGGTGGCTCGTGGCACGCGTTCGGGTCGTGCACGCGGACTCCGAGATGGCAGACGCTTTCCAGGTCCTGACGGCGCTCGACCTTCGCCAGCACGCCTGTCACAACGCGCTCCGGCGGGAACGCGCAGGCGGCCGCCATGAGCAGGGCGCCGAGCGCCGCGGCGACGAGCTGGAGTCGCTGAGAGTCTTTCTGGGTGTCGTTGAGTGACACGCCGCTGTCCCCCTTTACAGCACAAGCTATCACGCCCGGGCTACGTCGCACGTCGTCCACAGGGATGCGACGGATGCGCATCAGACACAGCGGTCGCTCGTGCTCCCTCACGGGAGCCCGCGTGGCATCCGGCTTGCATTACTGCTTTGCGGCCCGCAGGAGTGAGCCGCGCCCCCGTCTCCGTTCGGTTGTGAGGAGCGAGGACTGGATTGTGGGCTCCCGGCCACTCCCTGCGGCGCCGCCAACGCCCCCTTTCAATCCCTAGCCCCGTTTCAGCCACGTCGCGAAAAGCGACGGGACGCCGTATTTTCAGCTGTCCTCTGGGGTGTCCCAGCCCCCCAGCCCCTCCCGTCCCCCGATCCGGAGCTTGGCCATGCCGGCCGTTCTCTTCTTTGCTTGGCTGGTGGCGAGCTTACGCGGTCCAGGGCCCGGCCTGGATGCGCTGCCAAGGGCGGCCGTGCTGGTGGACTCGGACGCGCACCGGCTCGTGATCGAGCTGCCAGCCGTGGACGTGCCCGCCGCGCACGGAGGCGACGAAGCGATGGTGGGGCTGCCCCTCTGCCAGGTGCTCTTCCCGGTGGACGCGTCTCTGCACAGCGCGCACGTGGAGCTCTTGGACGACGGCGGCCACGCCCTGACTCACACGATGCTCCACCATTTCAATCTGAGCGATCCGGACCACCGGGAGCTGTTTCTCCCTATCGGCATGCATCTGCTCGCGGCGAGTCGCGAGACGCCGGCGATCACGATCCCGCGGTTCTTGTTCGGCTTGCCCCTCCAGCGCGGGCAGCGGCTCATTGCCGGTGCCATGCTCGCCAATTCGTCGGCCGTAGCGTATCACCACGTGCACGTCCGGCTGGTGCTGCAGTACGTTCGCGGCGGGCTGCCGTGGCCGCTCTATCGCGCCTACCCCTGGTCCATCGACGTCCAGTATCCCCTCGGCCGTCCGCCGACGGGAAGCAAGGCCTTCGACCTGGCACCGGGCCGCACCGAACGGTTCTGGGAGGGGAGCCCGGCCATTCCGGGCTCTATCCTCGGCCTCGGGGGGCACCTGCACGACTACGGCGTGAGCCTCGAGCTCAGGGACATCACCACCGGCGAGGTGCTGTGGCGGGGCACACCGAAGACTGATGGAACAGGGCGCGTCATCACGTTCCCCCTGGCCCGCTTCTACAGTTGGCGTCGGTTGGGCATCCATGTGATCCCTGCTCATACGTACCGCCTCACCGCGGTGTACGAGAACCCTACCGGAAAGCTGATCCGTGACGGCGGCATGGGCGCCGTGGCTGGTCTGTTCGTGCCCGACCGAGGCGCGACGTGGCCGGCCGTGGATACCGCGAACACCCTCTACCAGCAGGACCAGGCCGCCACCCTACGCTCCGGGGGCGCAGAGGAGATGGCGGACATGATGATGGGGCATCACACCGACCCATGAACACTACTTGCCACCGGGCGTGTGGCCCGCGTCACGCCCGCGGAGATAGTCGCGAAGCTAATTTCTCGGCGTGACCGGCATGCAATGGGGCCGTCTCCAGGTGGACGTGGACTGCGCGCTGCGGCGCGGGGCCTGGTACCGCGTGGCGCGGCTCGCTCCCCTTGAAGCCATCCTCGACGTCAACCGCAGGCCCCTCAAAGTTCCGCATTATCTCGTCCAGGTTGTCTCGCGACCCCCTACCCGATGGTCCGTCGTGCCGCGTCCCGACCGGGCGGGCGAGCTCCCGGCCGACTGGGGGCCCCACTACGGCGTCTGCCCGAGCTGCCGGGAGCGCTCCGCGCTGCGCGGGCGGCCGCGCCGGCTCGAGTGCCCGCGCTGCCGCGGCGAGTTCGACGTGGCGTGGGACGAGGAGTACCTTCTGGGAGTGTGAACGGCTCGGCGGCACCGCCGTGATCGGAACGCGCTTCTACCGTCTCTGCTGTCTCGCCCTGGGCCTGGGGCTGGTGGTGACCTCCTGCAAGCCCCCACCGCCAGTGCACTCCACCAATGGTCTGACCGCCCTCCGGACGTTCGGCGACTCCCTCACCACCGTTCGTCGTCCGCGTCTCCGGGAAGGGGTCGATACCAACGACGCCCTCTCCTACTATCAGGCGGTCCTGCCACTCGTGAAGAATGGGTTTGATCTGTCGACGGCCGAGGCCGCCTTGTACTGGGCCTCCCGATTGGATCCCTCCTGGGCGGACCCGGTGTACGCGCGGTCGCTTCTGCTGCTGCGAGCGGTCCGCAACGACGTGTTGGCCACGTTCTTCCAGACGCACTCCGAGCGAGCGGCCCGGAGCGTCACGCTGACCGAGCGCCAGATGCAACTCATGGACTCCCTGCGACGGGCGGCCTGGGCGCGGAATCCCTTCGTCTTCACCGGGCTCGACTTCCCCAATATCGTCCCGCGGCGCCGCGCCCCGCCCGAGGAGGCGGGACTGTACGCCTTCGAGAACCGGCAATTCGCCACCGCCGACAGTTTGTTCGCCATCGCGCTGCGTAAGCACCCCGGCGAGGTCGGCTTGCGCATCTATCGGGCGCAAGCGCTGTTCTATCTCGCGCGCTACGATAGCGCGGTGACCGAGCTCGAGATCGGACGGGACTCGTTACACGCGGTCGTGCAGCAGCATACCGCCCAGATTCTCCCGTCGACCGACATGTTCGAGTATGCGATCGGCATCGCCCGCGTTCAGCAGGGGGACTTCCACGCCGCGCGCGCGGCGTATGAGCGAGCGCTCACCGAGAACCTCGCGTTCTACTGGATCCACGCGCGGCTGGGGGGCGCCGCGCTCGCGCTCGGCGATACCGCGACTGCCCTGAGCGAGCTGCAAACCGCGGTCGAGATCAGTGGTCGCGATCCGGTGATGCACCTGTTTTACGGAGTAGTGTTGCATTCGGCGCGGCGGTTGCCGGAAGCGGAGGAGCAGCTGCGCCTCGCCGTCGAGCTCGACTCCGACTATGCAGAGCCGTACTACCGTCTCGGCGTCGTGTACCAGGCGGAAGGCAAGATCCCGCAGGCCATCGCGCAGTACCACACGTTTCTGGCGCGCGCCCCGCAGCGCGACCGGGACCGCGCCACAGTCACGTCCGCGCTGGCGGCGCTGGGCGAGGCGCCGCCGGACTCCCGCTGAGGGGGGTGGGGGGTGGGTCACCCCCCCATCGCTCGTTCGACCTCCGCGAGGTTCGCGTCGATCTCGACCGGCCGGTTGGCGCGCGCTGGCCGCGGCTCGACCTCTTGATGATAGCGGACCACCGTTCCCGGGTCCTTGAGGACGTGGCCGGTCAGCACCGCGACTACGCGATCGGCCTTCTCGATCACTCCTTCTCGCAGCAAGCGCCGCACGCCGGCCACGGCGGCGGCGCTGGCGGGCTCGCATCCGATCCCCGCGCCGTCCACCACCGCCTTGGCCTCGAGAATGTCGTCGTCGCTGACGGCGGTCACGACGCCGTTCGTCTCGCGAATCGCACGCGCCGCGCGGTCGTACGAAACGGGGTTGCCGATATTGATCGCCGTCGCGACGGTGTGGGGCGTGACCCGATCGCGCCGGGCAAACCCTGAGCGAAAGCCGAGCGCGAACGGAGCCGCGCCCTCGGCCTGTACGGCGGCGAGCCGCGGAACGCGGTCGATCACCCCCCACGCCCGCGCTTCATCCAGCGCTTTCCCGAACGCCGCCGTGTTGCCGAGGTTCCCCGCGGGCACGACGATCCAGTCGGGCGGATCCCACGAGAGCTGTTGGAGCAGCTCCAGCACGATCGTCTTCTGACCCTCAATCCGGAACGGATTGACGGAATTGAGCAAATAGACGCCGAGGCGCTGGCTCGCCTCGTCGGCAAGCTCGAGGCAGTCGTCGAAATTGCCGCGTACCAGGAGCGTGCGCGCCCCGTAGGCGAGCGCCTGGGCCAGCTTGCCCGCGGCCACCTGGTCCTTCGGGACGAGGACCAACGCCGGCAGCCCGGCGAGCGCGGCATACGCCGCGAGCGAAGCGGCCGTGTTGCCCGTCGAGGCGCACGACACGGCGCGCGCGCCGATCCGGCGTGCCTGGGTCACGCCCACGGTCATGCCGCGATCCTTGAACGAGCCGGTGGGATTCTGCCCCTCGTGCTTCAGCAGCAACGCCGGGGAGCCGGCCCAGTGGGACACCGGCGCGCTCTCGAGCAGCGGCGTGTTGCCCTCGGGGTAGGTGAGGACCTGCTCGCCCGCGGTCGGGAGCACGGCCTCACGAAAGCGCCACACGCCGGAGGCGAGCGGGCCGCGCCATGCGCCGCGGCGCGCGTCGAACGTCGCCCGCAGGGCCTGTCCGCCTTGCGCCGGCGCCCCGTGGCGTACCTCGAGCAGGCCGCCACAACGCCGGCAGCGGGGATGAGGATCGGTTTCGGGAATCTCGCCGCCGCAGGCGGCGCACACCTGCCACGTCGGTGGGAGGGCCGGGGCGGCCGGGGGGGCCGTACTCATGCGCCGGCGAGCTTGAGCACGTCGTTGAGAATGCCGCCCGCCGTGACGGCGGGCCCGGCCCCGGGACCCGTGATGACGAGCGGATTCTTCTTGTAGCGCACGGTCGTGAAGATAAACTGGTTATCGGTGCCGTTGAGCGAGGCCATCGGGCTCGACGCGTCCACGACCACGAGCCCCACGCGCACCCGGCGCCGCGTCACAATGGCGCGGTACCGCAAGACACCGCGGCGCGCGCGCGCGGCCGCCACGCGCTTCGCCCACGCCGCGTCGAACCGCTCGAGCGATCCGACGAAGGCGTCGAGCGGGAGCCGCTCGGCGCCGTCGGGGACGAGCGATTCGACTCCGATGTCGCCGAGCTCGCCCGAGAACCCGAGCAGCCGCCCCAGGATCAACGCCTTGCGCGCCACATCCATTCCGGAGAGATCGTCGCGCGGATCGGGCTCGGGATAGCCTTTCGCGATCGCCCCGCGCAACGCGGCCGAAAACGGGGCGCCGCGGCCCATCTCCCCGAACAGATAGCCGAGCGTGCCCGAGGGGCACCCCTCGATCTTGAGGACCCGGTCGCCCGACTCGACGAGCTTCTGGTACGTGTCGATGATCGGGAGACCGGCCCCCACCGTCGCCTCGAGCAGCACGCGACGCCCCCGCGCCTGCGCGGCGGCGAGCAGCTCGTCGTACACGCGCCGGTCGGCGGCGACGGGGCGTTTGTTCGCCAGCACGACGTGCATGCCCGCGGCCAGAGCGCCTTTGAGCGTCTCGGTCGTGTCGGCGGCCGTGAGATCGACCAGGATCGGATTGGCCAGGGCGTGCCGCGCGATGAACGTCACGGCATCGCCGGCGCCGGCGCGACGTCCCCCGGGAGCCTTGGCGAGCGGCCTGCGCCGGGCCTTGGCGGCCGCGAGGGTCGCGAGCCGGCGCGGCGACAGCCCGCGGGCGTCGAATACGACGCCGCTCCGGTCGATCAACCCGACGATGCGCAGCGTGAGTCCCTTGCGCTTCACTTTCGTGATCATCGGCGCGAGTGCGCGGCCGATTTGTCCGAAGCCCAACAGCACGACGTCGGTCCGCTCCGGTTGCGCCACGGCGCCGCCCCCGATCTTCGAGAGCTGGAATGCCGCGTGGACCGCTCGCTGGGCGCGCGCCGCGTCCCGGCCGTCCACCACGAGCGAGAGGTTGAGCTCCGACGAGCCCTGGGCCGTCGCGATCACGTTGATGCCGGCCTCCGCGAGGGCGGAGAGCACGCGCGCGGCGATCCCCGGTGTGCCCGCCATGCCGAGTCCCACGACGACGAGCGTCGCGAGGCCGGTCTGGACTTCCACGCCGTCGATCTCCTGGCGCGCGATCTCGCGCTCGAATGTCTCTTCGAGGCTCTTGCGCGCTCGCGTGGCGCTCTCCTCCGGCACGCTGAAGCAGATCGAGTGCTCGGAGGAGGCCTGACTGATGAGGGAAACTGAGATCTCTTCGTGGTGCACGGCGGCGAAGGTACGTGCGGCGATACCGGGCACGCCGAGCATTCCGCTGCCCGTCACGGTTAGCAAGGCCTGGCCCGGAATGGCCGAGAGCGCTTTGACCGGGTATTGCTCGAGGGTGCGGCGCCGCGAAATCTCGGTGCCGAGCGAGCTCGGGTCCGCGAACGGCCGGATGCGGATCGCCACGGGTCGCTTGAGCACCGGGATGAGGGCGCGGGGATGCAGCACCTTCGCGCCGTAATACGCGAGCTCGGCCGCCTCACGCACGTGCACCTGGGGCACGACCCGCGCGTCCGGGACGATGCGCGGGTCGGCCGTGAGGAGACCCGGTACGTCCTTCCAGAGCGAGACCTCTCGCGCCCCGAGCACGCGGGCGAGCAGCGTGGCGGTGAGATCCGAGCCGCCGCGCCCGAGCGTGGCCACCTGGCCGTCCGGCGTGGCGCCGAGGAACCCGGGGATGACGGGCACGGCACCACGCGTCAGCAGGGGCGGGAGGACTCGGCGCGCGGCCCGCTCCGTGCGGCGGAGGTCCGGTGACGCGTTGCCGAACGTGTCGTCGGTCTGAATCACGTCCATCGCGTCCACGTAGGCGACCTCGCAGCCCGCGGCCTCGAGCGCCGCCGCGAACACCAGCGCCGACAGGCGCTCCCCGCGCGCGACGAGGTAGTCCACGGTCCGTGGCGTGAGCTCGCGGAGAAGACCGAGCCCGCCACCCAGGGGCTTGAGCTCGTCGACCGCCGCGTCGATGTGGCGGAGCAGCTCGTCGAGGCGGTCGCCCCGGGGCACGAGCGCGCGCGCCGCCTTTGCGTGTTGGGTCCGCAGTTTCTCGGCCGCCGCGCGCACCTGGGACGACTCTCCCCGCGTCGCGCGGCGCGCCGCTTCGAGGAGCGCGTCCGTCACTCCACCCATCGCCGACACGACCACCACCTGAGGCGCAGGCCGGTGCGCGAGCACGATCTCCACCGCACGTCGCACGCCGGCAGCGTCGGCGAGTGACGCACCGCCGAACTTGTGGATGTGAGGGGCGCGGGGGGCGCGGGCCATGATTACGTCAGTCGATTTGGAACCCGGCCGCGGGGCGGGCGGTGACGAAGCTCTCCGCGACAGTGCCGCGGGCGCGCCACGCGCGAACCATCGCGTTGCTCACCGCATCGGCGTGCGAGCGCGGGGTCACCGCCACGACCGTCGGTCCCGACCCGGACAACGTCGCCCCGTAAGCGCCGGCGGCTGCCGCAGCGGCTGTGACCTCCGCGTATCCGGGGACGAGCTGGAGGCGGAACGGCACGTGCAAGACGTCGTCCAGCGCGGCGGCAAGGAGCCGCGCGTCCGCATGGGCCAGACCCTGGACCAGCGCCGCGGCCTTCGCCGCCGCGCGCACGGCCACCTCGTGGGGCAGAGTGGCAGGCAGCGCGGCACGCGCCCGTTTGGTTTCCACCGTGAAGTCTGGTACCGCGAAGACCAGGGCGATGGAGTCGTGCACCACCAGGGACGCGACGATCGGACCGTTGGGCGGTGCGGCGGGAAGCACGAGCCGCGCCCCGCCGTGCACGGCGGGCGCCACATTGTCCGGATGCCCCTCGAGCTCGGCGCAGAGCGCGGTCAGATCGTCGTGGTCGAGGTCGAGACCGAGGAGGGCATTCGCGGCGGCGGCGCCGGCCACGGTCGCGGCCGCGGACGACCCGAGCCCTCGGGCGATCGGAATGTCCGACTCCGCGATGACTGAGAGCCCGGTGGGAACGGTGCGACCGGCCTTGCCGCACGCCGCCGCGACGCCGCGTATCAGAAGATCCCGGTCCGGTGGGACGTCGAGCACGCTGAGCGTGCCACGTCGCTCCACGGTCGGGCCCGTTTTACCCTTTTCAGTCACGTTGACCGTAACGGCGAGCCAGCGGTCGACGGCCACGCCGACGCAGTCGAACCCGGCCCCGAGGTTCGACGTAGAGCCGGGCACCCGCACGGTCACGCGCGCTCGCATCGGTGTAAGTTCATATCTATCTCGCGCCCATGAAAGGAGCGCGCGTGCCGCAGACGATCCGCGTCGGCATTCTCGGCGCAACCGGAATGGTGGGCCAGCGCTTCCTGCAGCTACTCGACGGCCACCCGTCGTTCGTGGTCACCGTGCTCGCCGCTTCCGACCGCTCCGAAGGGAAGCCGTACGGCGAGGCGTGCACCTGGCGGCTGCCCGGGGAGGCGCCGGCCGCCGCCGGTCGACTCCGGGTCCAGGCTCCTGAGCCTCCGCTCGATTGCGACCTGGTCTTCTCGAGCCTGCCGGCGGACGTCGCCGGCCCGGTGGAGACGCGCTTTGCGCAGGCCGGATATCCGGTGATCAGCAACTCATCGACTCATCGCATGAGCGACGTCGTGCCGCTGATCATCCCCGAGGTGAACCCGGATCACCTGGGACTGCTCGACGCCTGCCGGAAGGCAACGGGCTCACGCGGGTACATCGTCACCAACCCCAACTGCTCCGCGGTGATGATCGCCCTGACGCTGGCCCCGCTCGGCGCGCGGTTCGGCGTCCGAGCCGTGGTGGCCACCACTCTTCAGGCGCTCTCGGGGGCGGGGTACCCCGGCGTCTCGGCGCTCGACATTACGGACAACGTCATTCCTTTCATTGCCGGTGAAGAGGAGAAGATCGAGCGGGAAACGCGAAAGATCCTGGGGCGGCTGGAGGGGGAGGGTGGAGGCGGTCGCGTGCGGGTCGCGGACTTCCCGGTGAGTGCTCAGTGCCACCGTGTGAATGTCGTGGATGGGCACCTGGCGGCCATCCGAGTGACGCTCAATCGCTCCGCTGATCCATCGGAGCTGCGCGACGCCTTCGCGTCGTTTCGAGGGGTCCCGCAGCAACTCGGCCTGCCGAGTGCGCCGGAGCGACCCATCGTCGTTCGCGATGAGCCGGACCGCCCGCAGCCGCGGCTCGACCGGGACGCGGGGCGGGGCATGAGCGTCACGGTGGGCCGGATCGCGCCCGACGGCGTGATGGGACATCGCTTCGTGGCGCTGAGCCACAACACCATCCGTGGCGCAGCGGGGGCCGCCATTCTCAACGCCGAGCTGCTCTTGGCACAGGGGTATCTGACGCCGCGCGACTAGCGCGCGGTGGCTTGTTCCACGAGCGCGTCGAGGAGGCGGCTGAGCTCCCGGGCGCGTCGGTGTACGACACCGCGGAAGATCGTCCGGGCGAGCACAAACGAGCCAACGATCGCGACGCCGGCCGCCGCGAGCCCCAACCCGATCTGGTGAAACGCGCCCCCGATCACGCCGATCGCCGCTCCGCCGCCGCCCCCACCGAGCCCGCCCACGATTCCGCCCATGAGACCGCCCAACAGGTTCCCGAACCGTTCCTCGATGCGGATCACGGTGTGGCCGGCGCGCGGCGTGATCGTGACGCGAAGCCCGCGCTGCGGATTCGCCGAATGCGGTGTTGCAGCTCCGCGGCACGCTCGAGAATGCGGGAGACCTCCTGATCGTCGAACCGGCGCCCGGGCTTGATGGGATTCGACATGGAACGCCAATTTAGGATTCGGCGGAGGTGGAGGCAACGCGCGATGCTCGTGTGCGCCACGTCACACAGACGTTGTCATCGCTGCCGCTGTGACGTTGGTCCGGTTGTGCCAGTCTTCCGGGCAGCGGGGACGCCGTTAACAGCTGCAACCTACGCGTCGTCTAACCGGCCGTCCCCACTCGCGCCCGCACTCGAACCACCGGAGGGTTTCGCCGTATGCGCCGCATTGCACGGAGTGCCTGGCGTCTCGTCGCCGGCTCGATCATCGCCGCGCTGTTCGCGGCGTGTAGCAACTCGACGTCTCCCAACGCGGTCCTGACCCAGGCGGAAGCCAATGCCGTCGCCGAAGTCGTCGCCACCGACGCGGCCTCGCTGTCGGCGGGCGCGACCTTCAATAGCTCTACCGGCACGCCATTCGCCGTGAGTCCCATGATGGGAGCCCCCGTGATGCCCGCGACGACCGCGAGCTGCACGCCGACCAAGAGCCCCGCCTCCCCCACGAACTCCGACGGCGATCCGGTGCCCGATTCCGTGCGCGTCGATTTCGCCGGCTGCACCTTCACGAACGGCTCGTTCACGGCGACGCTCAGTGGGACGATCGACTTCATCGACCCGACACCCACGACCACGGACATGGCGCTCAAGACGAGGGCCACAGATTTCACGCGCACGCTCACCAACACCGCGACGGGCCAGACTCGCTCGGCGGTGGAGAACGGAGTCCGTTGGGTGGCGGGGAGCGCCGACCAGATCTCGCTCGCCGACACGCTCCAGACCGACTATACCTTCGCCACGGGCGCCACGGCGTCCCACGTCCGCAAATGGGCGTCGCTCTTCACGGCCGACCAAGCGGGGTCGATCCAGATCGGCTCGCCCCTCCCGAGCGGCACGTGGAGCATCGCGGGCAGCTCGACCTGGACGTCCGGCCCGCTCAGCTATTCGCTGTCGGCAACGACCAGCCAGCCGCTGCATGTCAACGCCAGCTGCACCGTGGATCCCCGGTTCGACTCGGGGACGCTGGTCATCGCCGTCACCAAGAACAGCGCGACCAGCAACGTCATGATCCAGTTCACCGCCTGCGGTCAGTACACGGTGACGCGGTCGTAGAGCTGCTTTCATCTGTATCGACGGGCGAGGCCCGATCCGGCTGCGGATCGGGCCTCGCGGCTTTATAATGGGGCTTCTGATCCACGCTCATGTCGTGTTGAATCCCGCCGCCGGGCGCGGCGCGGCGGCGCGCGCCCTGGACCCGGTCGCGCGCGAGTTCCGCCGCCAGGGGTGGGCCGTCGAAGTCGTGCGCACCCAATGCCCCGGCCACGGGGCCGAGCTGGCGTCGCAGGCGGTGCGCGCCGGCGCCGACTGCGTGGTGGCCCTCGGGGGCGACGGCACCGTGCACGACGTGGCCAACGGGCTGCTCGAACAAGGCGGCGAGACCGCGCTGGGCGTGGTGCCCATCGGGACCGGGAACGATTTCGCGAAGCTCACCGGGGTGTACCGGCACAGCCCGATACGGGCGGTGCAGCGGCTGGTGACGGCCCACACCGCGACCTTCGACGCAGGGCACGCCGCCGGGGAATACTTCGTCAACAGCATCGGATTCGGGTTCGGGCCCGAAGTCGTGCGTGTGCGGAACGGCATGCCGGGCTTGTCCGGCTTCGCGTCCTATTTTGTACCGGTGTTCCGTGCCTTCGCCCGGTTCCGCCCCCCGCGCTTCGAGGTGCGGGCGCGCGGATTCTCGGAAACGGGGTACATGATGATGGTGGAGGTGTGCAACGGTACCACGGCCGGCGGCAGCTACCGGTTCGCGCCGCAGGCCCTTCCCGGCGACGGTCGTCTGGATGTGTGTCTGGTCCGCCGCGTCTCGCTACCACGCTTTCTTCTGGCCGTGCCGCGCGTGATGCGCGGGACGCACGGCACCATGCGGGAGGTCGCCCTGTTCCAAACGCGCGAAGTCACCATTCGTTCGCTCGACGGGCCCCTCGTGCTGCACCTCGACGGGGAGCTGCGCGAGCCCGTGGCGCGCGAATGCACGGTCCGCATCGAGGCGTCGCGGCTGAAGGTGCTGGTGGCGCGATGATACAGACCGCTAGACGGCTAGACGGCTGGACGGCTAGTGCGGCGGGCATCGCGCTCCTTCTAGCCGTCTACCCGTCTAGCCGTCTAGCCGCCCAGCAGCCCGATACCACCCATCCCGCGCCGATCATTACCACCGGCGCGACGGTCGTGCCGACGGACACCACGCATCGCATTCGCCCCATGGGTGCCTTCCTGCGGTCGTTCGTCCTGCCCGGATGGGGGCAGGCCGCAACCGGGCGGCGAGTGACCGGCGCGCTGTTCGTGGCCTGGGAGGGCGTCGCCGCGATGATGACCCTCAAGGCACAGTCGGAGTTTCATTACCTCAGGGAAACCGGGTCCTTCAACGTGGCTGCCAAGCGGCAGGAAGTGCAGGACTGGCTGGTGCTCTGGGTCTTCAATCACTTCTTCTCCGGCGCCGAAGCGTTCGTCTCGGCCCATCTGCAGGATTTTCCCAAGGACTTGAAGATCCGAGCATTCCCTGATGGACCAGGAGGGCGGGGCATGGGCATTGGCGTGAGCCTGCCGCTGCGGCCGTGAACGCCGCACCGCTCGGCGTCTTCGACTCGGGGATCGGGGGTCTCACCGTTGCCCGCGCGCTGTTCGAGCAGCTGCCGCACGAGTCGGTCATCTACTTCGGCGACACGGCCCGCGTCCCCTACGGCCCCAAGTCGCCCGACACGGTGCGCCGCTACGCGAGCGAGATCCTCGCCTACTTACTGGGCCGCGGCGTGAAGTCCCTCGTCGTGGCCTGCAACACGATCAGCGCACACGCGCTCGACTATCTCGCGGAGCGCTCGCCGGTCCCCATCGTGGGCGTGATCGAGCCGGGTGCCCGGGCCGCCGTCGCGGCCACCCGGTCGGGGAACATCGGCGTGATCGGCACTGCCGGGACGATCGCGAGCGGGGCCTACGAGCGCGCGATCAAACGGCTCCGCCCGGACGCCAAGGTGTGCGCGCGCGCGTGCCCGCTTTTTGTCCCCCTCGTGGAAGAAGGCTGGTTCGACCATCCCGCCACCGAGCTCATTGCCCAGGAGTACCTCGAGTCGTTGCGGCGGGCCGGCGTGGACGTGTTGGTGCTCGGCTGCACTCACTATCCGCTCCTCAAGCCGTTGCTCGCGCGGGTGCTCGGTCCCGGCGTACGGCTCGTCGATAGCGCCGAGGAGACCGCGCGTGTCGTGGCACAGGACCTGGCCCAGGGCCATCTCACCGCCGATCCCGGACAGCGCCCGACGCATCGCTTCGTCGTCTCGGACGATGAGCCCCATTTCCGCAAGGTGGGGGCCAAGTTCCTCGGAGAAAAACTGCAGCACGTGGAGGTGGTGCCGCTGGGTTAGAACTGTTTCAGCTCCACGTTGTCCCGCGTCACGACCGCATACCGCCCGCCGTCCAGAAACGCTCCCGGGTTTACGTACGCCCTTCGGTTCGGCAACTGGATCAAGGCGGGGCGATGGGTGTGAGCGAGAATCGCAAGCTCCAGATCCGGTCGCCGGCCGAGCAGCTGTTCCGCGTACGCGGCCTGGGCTCGCTCGGCGCGATCGAGCACCGCCTTGTCGCGCGTGTTGTCCGCCAATCGCCGGGACAGCTTGTGCGCCACCCAGAACCCGAGGTCGGGGTGCAGCATGCGGAACGCCCGGATGGTCGCGGGATGTCGCGTGACGCGGTGCATCAGTTGGGCGCTCCAGTGCTGCTCGGTGAGACCGTCGCCGTGGGCGACGAATGCGCGCCGCCCCGCGAGGTCCACTTCGGCGTCGCCCGGGTAGAACGCGATTCCCAGATCGTGAATCAGAAAGTCGCCGCCCCAACGGTCGTGGTTCCCGCCCACGAACGTGATCGGGATGCCGCGGCCCCGTAAGGCATGGAGCTTGGCGACTGTGCCGAAGTGACGCCGCGGAATCACGGCCCCGTACTCGAACCAGAAATCGAACAGATCGCCGTTGATGACGAGCGCGTCGCCCAGATCCGGGACGGCATCGAGAAAGCGATGGAACGCCGTGGCGACCGCGGGCGGGACCTGTCCGAGATGCGCGTCGGCGACGACGAGGACGCGCGAGGCTGGGGAAGGCACGGCCCCAAGCTAGGAATGCCGGCCGAGGCCCGCAAGCGCGTGTCCCATTTGACTTTTCGAGACGGGGCGTGGATGTTGCCTCGCCGTGATCAGCTCGATAACCCTCCGCGTCAATTACTCCGAAACCGACCAGATGGGCGTCGTCTATCACGCCAACTACCTGATCTGGTTCGATCGCGCCCGAACCGAGCTGATGCGCGAGACGGGTCTCACGTACAAGGAGCTCGAGCAGCAGGGCATGTATCTCGCCGTGTCCGACGTGAGCGTGCGCTACCGGGGCGCCGCGCGCTACGACGACCTGGTGCAGGTGCGTTGTTGGGTGCGTGAGCTCGCGTCGCGGCGCGTCACGTTCGGGTATGCCGTCGAGCGCGCGGCGACCGGCGAGCTGCTCGCCACGGGCGTGACGTCGCTCGTCTCCCTCACGCACCAGCACACCCTTACGCGCATCCCGCCGCATGTCGTCGACCTCCTCAAGCCCGTTCCCGATCCGATTCGCCTGTAGAGCCACGGTGGCTGCGCTCGCGGCTGTGGTGGCGCTGTGGCCCCAACCCGGCGCCGCGCAGGAAGAGGCGCGTGTCACCGAGGAGCTGGCGCGCCTGCTCGCCGCGGCCGACACGCGCGTGTACGACGCAACGCTGTTCGCGGCGGCGCTCCGCGACACCGATCCGTTCGTGCGGCGCCAGGCGGCGCTCGCCGCCGGGCGCATCGGAGACTCGGCGGCGGTCGGTCCGCTGATCGCAGCGCTCGCGGACCCTGCGCCTCCCGTCCGTGCGACGGCAGCCTTCGCGCTCGGCCTGTTGAAGCCGCGGCGCGCCGTCGCCCCGCTCGCCGCGCTCGCGCGCGTGGAGCCAGAGGCGATCACCGCGATCGCGAAAATCGGTGGCGACGAAGCAGCCGCCGCGCTGCGCGGCTTGCTCGAGAACCGAGCGCCGCCCCCTCCTCCCACCGCGCTGCTCGAGGCGTGGCGACTGGGCACGGGGGGGGCCCCCGTCGCCCAGCTCCTCGCTTTCGTGCACGATCCGGACGCGGGTCGACGCCGGCCGGCGGTCTACTCCGTCGCCCGGCTCCGCGCGGCGCGGGGCGCCGCGTCGCTGGTGGACGCGCTCGGAGACGCGGATGCCGGTGTGAGAGTCGTCGCGCTGCGTGGTCTGAGTCGGACCCTCACGGATAGCGCCACGCTCGACGCGCGCGATGTCGCCCGCCGCATCAGCGCCCTGGTGACCGATCGCGACCCTCATATACGCGTGAACGCGCTACGCGCGCTCGCGAGCTTTCGAGACGCCGGGCTCGCGGCCGTCGTGCTCCCGCTGCTCGCCGACGGCGACGTGAACGTCGTGGTCCAGGCGGAGACGACGCTCGGCGTCCTGGGTGGAATGCGCGCCGCGGCGGCGCTCAGCGAACGGCTGACGAGCCCCACGTTCGCGTTGCGGCGACAAGCGGCGATCGCGCTGGCTCAGGCCGACAGCGCCGCAGGCGTGGCGGCCGCCGCGGCGCTCGCGCGCGAGACCGACTGGCGCTGGCGCAGCGTAGCCGCGGAGGCGTTCGGCGCGGCGAGGGACCGCGCGGGGCTCGAAGCGGAGCTCGCGGATCCGGACGGTCGCGTCGTCGCACAGGCGCTCCAGACCCTGGGACGCATCGTGCCCGACAGCGACGCCCGCGCCGCGAGCCTGGCCCGCGATCTGGTGGGACATGCCGACGCGGCGGTGCGAAGCGTCGCCGCCGATCTGATCGCGCGCCACCCCGCCGTGACCGACGTGGATCGGCTCCGCGACGCCTATCTGCGCGCCGCGCAGGATTCCTTCAACGACGCCCGGCTCTCCGCCGTGACGGCGCTCGCCGCGATCGCGGGCACGGGACCTGACGGGCGTGCGGCCGTCGCAAGCGGGTTCGTCGCCCGCGTGCCGCGCGCGGATGATTACCTCGTGCGCCGGCTCGCGGTTGAGAAGCTGCCGGATGCCGCGGTCGCCTGGGGCCCCGTAGCGCCGATCGCCACGGGACGCGCGCCGGACGAGTATCGCGCGCTCGTGCGACGGTATCTCCTCCCGGCCCGCCACGGTCACGCCGCCCCACGAGTGACCATCGAAACCGACCGCGGGCGGCTGGTCGTCGAGCTCCTCCCGGCGGACGCGCCGCTCACGGTCGCAGCCTTTCTCGACCTCGTGGACCGGCGCTACTTTGATGGATCGCGCTGGCATCGCGTGGTCCCGAATTTCGTCGTCCAGGACGGCGACCCGCGGGGCGACGGCTGGGGTGGCCCGGCGTTTGTGTTGCGGGACGAGATCAACCCCGTGCGCTATGAGTCGGGGACCGTTGGCATGGCCCTCTCGGGGCCGGACACCGGAGGGAGCCAGTTCTTCATCACCCATTCCCCGCAGCCACACCTGGACGGGACGTACACGGTGTTCGGTCGCGTGGTGGGTGGGCGCGATGTACTGGAGCGGATCTCGCTGGGTGAGGGCATCCGGAGCGTTCACCGCTGAACACCTACGACAGGTTTAACTGTTGAGATTGCAACGTGTTCTGCTTGACCGGCGGAAAGCGCTCTTCTACATTGGCGCGTGCGCCGTGTTGGCGGGCTGTCCGCGGGTCGCGCCCCTCGTGCCGATGCCGCTGGCGGCGGGTAACCGGGATAGCGCGGTCGTGTGGGCCGGCGCGACCCAGCCTACCGCCCGCATGGCCATTCGTTTCCATTGGAAGTATCAGGACGACGAGAAGCGGTGGGGCGGGCGAGGACAGGCGCGGATTGCGGCACCTGATTCCTTGCGCTTCGATTACGTCGGACCGCTGGGGCTCGGCGCGGGGGCGGCCGCCGTCGTGGCCGATTCGACGATCTGGGCGGACCCCGAGAAGAACTTCCGCTCGCTCATTCCGGCGGTGCGCATGTTGTGGGCGGGTCTCGGCATCGTGCGGCCGCCGAGAGCGGACGCCGTGGTGTTTCGCGGTGGAGGTCCGGACTCATCGGTCGAGATCTGGCGGTTCGTGCAGGGCGCGGACACGCTCGATTACCGACAGACTCGGAGCAGCCCCCGTGTTCTCGAGGTGGAGTGGCGGCAGCAGAGCAAGGTGCTGGCGCGCAGCCGGACGGAGCTCGACGCTCGCGGGCTCGCGGCGAGCGCCCGCATCGTTTTCCCGGAAGGGCGGGCCCGTTTTGAGCTCACGGTGGTCTCAGTTGACACGACGGCGGTGTTCGATCCGGCGATTTGGCGCGGGCGTCGTTAACGCGCTCGTCCTGTCCCTGTCGGGCTGTCTCTACAGCTTCAAGGGCGGCGGCCTGCCCAACATCAAGACCGTCGCGATTCTCCCCTTCGACAACCAGACCGCCGAGCCGGCCCTCACGAAGGAAGTGAACGACGCCGTGCTCGAGGCGTTCCAGGGGCGCCTGGGCCTCCGGCCCGCGGGCGAGAACAGCGCCGATGCCGTCGTGCGTGGCAAGGTGGTCCGCTACGACCCGGACATGCCGCTCTCGATTCAGGCTGGCACCGGTCGTACCGATGTGACGCAGCGGCAGGTCGCGATTACGGTCGACGTCGAGATCCTCGATCAGCGCGAAGGCAAGACCCTGTGGCAACGACAGGGCTTGAGCGAAGTCGGCGCCTACTCCCCGCCGCAGGAGGCGGACGGCCGCAAGGCGGCGCTCCAGAAGCTCGTGCAGGACCTGGTGGACGGGGCCCAATCGCAATGGTGAGCCGCCGCGGCGCGAGCTCGCTGGGCTGCCTCTTCTCGTTGCTCCTGTTTGTCGGTGCGTTGTACTACGGCGTCAACATCGGCGAGCTGTTCTTCCGGTACTATCGGCTGCTCGACGAGATGCAGTCGCAAGCGCAGCTGGCGCCGTCGCTCGATGACGGCACCATCCGCCGCCGCATCCAGGCGGCGGCCACGGACATCGGACTCCCGGCCGAGGCCCAGCAGGTGCGGATCGTGCGCCGGGCGTCGCCGCGGGAGATCGTGATCGAAGCGGAATACTCCGAGTCGGTCGACCTCCCCTTCTTCAACCACACGTTCAACTTCCATCCCAAGGCTACTCAGCCTCTTTAGCGCAGCGGCGGGGGGGGACCTCGACGTCGCGCGCTTCTTCGCGATCCTCGCGGTGATGCTCCTCGTCGGCAAGCTTGCCGGCGAGGCCTTCGAGCGGTTGCGCCAGCCCGCGGTGATCGGTGAGCTCCTGGCGGGGATCGTCCTCGGGGCCGGGGTCCTCAGGGTGATCCCGACCGCACCCGATGACCCGCTCACCGGGGTGTTCCGGCTGCTCGCGCAGGTGGGCGTCGTCGTGCTCCTGTTCGAGATCGGCCTCGAAACGGACCTGAAGGCGATGCTGCGGGACGGCCCGGCCGCGGGTGCCGTCGCCGTCGTCGGCGTGATCGTGCCGTTCGTGCTCGGCTTCCTGTATTGGTGGTCGGGATGGCACGGCTACGAGCACACCGTCAGCGATCCATTCTCGACGGCGATCTTCGTCGGCGCCACCCTGACGGCCACGTCGGTCGGGATCACGGCCCGGGTGCTCAAGGACCTGCGTGCGCTCCAGACCTTCGAGGCGCGCCTCATCCTGGGTGCCGCGGTGATCGACGATGTCCTGGGACTCGTGATCCTGGGTGTGGCATCCGCGCTCGCGGCTGGCACGGCGTTCACCGTGCGCGGCGCCCTGCGGGGGCTTGGTGTGGCGGTGGTGTTCCTATTCCTCGCCCTGTGGATCGGCGTGCGGATCGCGCCGCGCTTGTTCGGCCTGGTGGACCGCATGCGGGTGCGGGGCATGCTGCTGGTGACGGCCTTTGCGTTTCTGCTGCTGCTCTGTGTGCTCGCCGAGCGCGCGGGGACGGCCCTCATCATCGGCGCGTTCGCGGCAGGCTTGATCCTCTCGGAGACGAACCAGTTCGACGTGATCGAGGAGCGCGTCAAGCCGCTGGCGGACGTGTTCACGCCTATTTTCTTCCTGAGTATCGGTGCGGCGGTCGATGTGCGAATGTGGAATCCATTCGTCGCGGAGAATCGCCAGACGCTCGCGATCGCGCTGGTCCTGTTCGCGATCGCCATGATCGGAAAGCTCGCGAGCGGGTGGGCGGTCCCGTGGCGGCGGTTCAACCGTCGCGCGGTCGGCATCGGGATGGCGCCCCGAGGCGAGGTCGGGTTGATCTTTGCGCAGCTCGGCCTCGCGGTGGGCATCCTCTCGAACCGGTTGTTCGGCGCGATCTTGTTCGTCGTGGTAGCCACGACACTCGTCACGCCGCCGCTGCTCACCTGGGCGTTGAAGCGTGGTGGCACGGCGGATCCCGAGGAGGCACGTGAACACGTCTGACAAGGTTCGCACCCTGGACGACGCCGTCCGCTGGCGCACGCACGCGAGCGGCAGGGGGCCGGGGCCGGTCGTGTTCACGAACGGCGTGTTCGACCTCTTGCACGTGGGACACGTGGCGTTGCTCGAGGCCGCGCGCAGCGAGGGGGCAGCGCTCGCGGTGGGTGTGAACAGCGACGCGTCGGTGCGGCGGCTCGCGAAGGGCGGCGATCGACCCGTGGTGCCGGGGGCGGAGCGCGCGCGCCTGGTTGCCGCGCTCGCCGCGGTGGACTGCGTGGTGCTGTTCGACGAGGACACCCCGCTCGCGCTGATCGAGCGCCTGCGCCCGGACGTGCTGGTGAAGGGAGCCGATTACGCGCGCGACGCGATCGTGGGCGCCGACCAGGTGGAGGGCTGGGGTGGGCGCGTCGTGCGGGTGCCGCTCGTCGCCGGCGTGTCGACGACCGACCTCCTGGCGCGTTTGCGAAGGACGCGGCCCTGACGCCTGCTCCCAGCTCCCCGCTCCCGTCTCTCTCGAAGCTCCTCATCGCCACCCGGAACGAGGGGAAGATCCGGGAGATGCGCGATCTGTTCGCCGGTCTTCCGTTCACGCTCGATTTCCCGCAGGATCGCTTCCTGGAGCGCCTGCCGGACGAGCGCGATCTCGAGCGCGGCACGAGCTTCGCCGAGAACGCGGTCGCCAAGGCGCGCTATTTCGCGAAGCGGTCCGGCGAGCCGACGCTCGCCGACGACTCGGGGCTCGAAGTGGACGCCCTCGAAGGCGCGCCGGGCGTCTTCTCGGCCCGGTGGGCGCAGATGCACGGATCGGGCCTGGGCGACGCGGCCAACAATGCGTTCCTGCTCGAGCGCCTGGCCGCGGTACCCGACGAGGGCCGGACCGCCCGGTATCGCTGTGTCGTGGCGTATCTCGAGACGCCGCTCGCCAAGCCACAGCTCGTCGAGGCCACGTGCGAAGGGCGGATTCTCCGGGAGCCGCGCGGGAGCGGCGGCTTCGGCTACGATCCCCTGTTCTTCTCGACCGAGCTGGGGATGACCTTCGGTGAGGCACCGATCGCCGCGAAGCACCGCGTGTCGCACCGCGGCCGGGCCGTGCGCGCGCTGGTGGAAGTGCTGGTGCGTCGCCCGAAGTGACCCGTCAGACGCAGGCGTTCGCGCGGTTCGACCAGAGGAGCTGCACCACGTAGCGGTCGACCTTCTTGTTCTGCCACGCGCAGATGTCGCCGATCTCTCCCTGGCTGTCGTCGTACCACCCCTGCGGCGGGATCGGATCCGTGATGGCTTCGGCGAGCTCGTGCGAGCAGATCGAGGTGAGCGCGTCGAGCGGACCGATGCCGCCGAGGCAGCCGGCGCAATTGGGGTAGGGGACGACGGCGTAGAAGATCTTCGAGTTGATGTGATCGTGGTAGCCGCAGAACGCCTGGCACGACCGGTCGCCGCCCGCGGCTACGGAGACACCGGGCGGCAGGAACACAAAGTAGAGCATATTCGGGCCGGCCGGGGGGAACGTCGTCTGGCCCGAGAGCTGTCCCTGGAGCATCTGCCGGATTTGCGTGTCGGTGACGTTCGAGCCTGGCTCGGGCGTCGTCACCGTGGCGGTCCCTGCGAGACGGCCGCGGCCGATCGTGGAGTCCGGCGTGTTGTACTCGCCGAGCTGATCCACGTAGGCGCTCGCGACGATGAATCGGAAGAAGTCGTTGAGCGTGGTGATGACGCTCTGCTGTGCGGATGCATTCCACGCTTGTCCCCAGAAGACCGTGAAGACCTGGACTGCGGTCAGGAGTGGGCCGCCGCGATAGGTGAGCTCGGCGGCCGGCGGTGCGGCGATGCCGGGGGCGGGCGCCAGCAGCTCTCGTGGGATGAAGAGGGGGACGATCCGCACATGGTCGTCCTGCGCGGGAGGAAGGGGTTGCCGCTTCGGGTGACGCGAGGGCTTGGAGGTCATGCCGTTGTGTTACCCACGCCGGGCGGGTTTGTGCGATGATGCCGCACCCATGATACATTCGGTGCGATTTGGGTGACGGTAGGATGGCCGCGATGAGCATCCGACGATGCAACCTTCTGTGCGGCTGCGTGCTGGTCCCGATCGTGGCCGCGGGTCAGACGGCGGCTCGCGCCTGCGACCCGATGGCGCCTCCTGCTCAGGTCATTCGCGTTGCGCGCACGCTGTACGGTCAGGTTCGTTTGCCGCGGGGCGCGGCGGCGTCGGTGCAATCGTACGCGAGGCAGTTGCTCCGTGCCTTCGCGGACCGCTTTGCGCTCCCGAACCCTCTGAAACTCGGGGCGTGGGGGAGCGGGATCTACGTGCGGAGGGATGAGCTCTCCGATCTCCAGATCGATAGTGGGTGGATTCATCCCGATCTCCCGCTCGCGGCCTACGTCGTCATCAATCGCAATGGCACACTGCGCCGGTGGTCGTGGCCCAGACCACGCTCGTCCCGGGCCTCGATTCCGCGCTGCTCGCGCCCCTCGAGGCCGTCGTCGACACCTCGCTGCTTCCCGCCGCGCTGCTCGAGGGCACGCGCGACAGCGTGGTCCTGGACTTCGAGACGAGTCTCGATCCCTCGGGAGCCGCCGGCGTTGATTCCGCGACTGTGTTGCAACCGCTCGTCCAGATCTCGTTGCCCCATGTGCGTCTCCAGCGCCGGCCGCGGCTCCTCAACGGGAGCCGCAATCTGCCGTACCCGACGCGGGGCGGGCACGTCATCCCGGCCGATGGGATGGTGCATGTGCAGCTGACCGTCGGGGCGGACGGCCTGGTGGCGCCGGGCTCGCTCCGCCTGCGGGAGGCTACCTCACCGGAGTTCGTCCAGGAGGTGTACGACGAGGCGGCGCGGATGCGATTCGAGCCGGCCACGAGTGGGGATTGCGCGATCGCCATGGTAATCGACGAAGTGTTCAAGTACCGGCACAGCTATATCCTCCCGCGGCCGTAACGTGTCTTTTCTTCGCTTGCTCGCTAGTTTGTTGTCATCGTGCGAGTGTGTGCGATGTAGGTTTCCTGTGCGTCTGTGCGTCTAGACTTGCGGGGCGTAGCGCAGTCCGGTAGCGCGTCTGGTTTGGGACCAGAAGGTCCCGGGTTCAAATCCCGGCGCCCCGACTAAGGCAAGGTTTGCAGCGTCGCGCGCTCGGAGCAGTGAGCGCCGACTCGCGGTACCGACGACCACCCGCTGGCACGGGCCGCCTAACAAGCGCCTGAAGCTGTCGGGCCTGCTCTTGAGGGAATGGGCCGTGCCCTCGCCGCGTTCGCTTTCGCTACGTCCATGGACCCAGGTGGCAAAGATCCTCCAGCAGGGGCGTTGCGACTGGTGTGGTGGGAACCTCTTTCCCGCCGCCGCCTAACCAGGGCGTGAAGCTGGCGGGCGCACGCAAGTGGGGACGCCCGGAACCGACGTCAAGCGGAGACCAGACATGCGTGCCACGCCAACCGCAGTACAAGGAGCAGGGATTGCCCTCATCCTCGTGACGGGCGCGATTCATTTCATCGACGCCCCCAGCAGCTTCGGTGACGCGACCTACAAGGGGTTGCTCTTCTTGGCTAATGGGATTGCTGCCATCGTCGCCGCCGTCGGAATTTATCGCGGCGAGCGACGCTGGGGTTGGGGATTAGGCGCACTGGTCGCGGGCGGAGCGCTGGTGAGCTACGTGATCAGCCGTACGCTGGGATTGCCGGGCCTCGCGTCCGACGTCTGGCTGGAGCCGTTAGGCATTCTGTCGCTGATGGTCGAGAGCGCGTTCATCGTGCTTTTCGTGCGATCGCGCCGGGGAGCGGGGCCGAGGGATGGCTCGTCCGCCTCGGGCACAGCCGCGTAGTCATCGTCATTGTGAGCCTCGCACGTCTCTGATATGCGGCTACTCGCGCTGCTGGCTCTCATCCCCATGGCAGTCCCTCAGATGGTCTCCGCCCAGACTGACGAGATCCAGGTGTACGACGGTGGACTGACGGCCGCGGGCAGGTTCAATCTCACACTCCACAACAATTTCACTCCCGAGGGGAGGACGACCCCGGCCTTTGGTGGCGCTCTCCTGGCCGACAAGTCGCTGAACGGCGTGCCCGAATGGGCCTATGGCGTGACGACGTGGCTCGAGGCGGGACTGTATCTGCCCCTGTACAGTATCGGCACGAGAGACGGTCATAGCAGCGCGATGATTGACGGAGTCAAGCTGCGCCTGCTGTTCGCCGTCCCGCATGCGGGTGATCGTCGTTTCTTCTATGGCGCGAATCTCGAAGTCAGCTACAACGCCAAGCATTGGGACCCGACGCGTTTCACCTCGGAGATCCGACCGATCATCGGTTGGCATCTGCATCCGGTGGACCTCATCGTCAATCCGATCTTCGACACCGCGTACGACGGCCTGGAGAATCTCGACTTCGCGCCCGCGACGCGAGTCGCCTGCGATCTCTCCGGTACATGGAAAGTGGCCATTGAGGAGTACGACGACTTCGGGCCACTGCACCAGTTCTACGCCGGAAATCAGCAAGTCCATCAGCTCTACGGGATCGTCGATCATACCATCAAGGCCCTGAGTATCGAGGCCGGTGCTGGTTTTGGACTGACCAGCGCGTCAGACAGAATCACCCTGAAGCTGATCCTGTCGCGCGATCTCGACTGATCGAACGCCGATCGGTGGCGCCCAGACCCGACGGTGGCGCCGCAGCCTCCCTGATCCACAGATTACCTCAACTCGCTGCAGCCTCATGAGAAGACGGCCCCGGTGGCGAGAGGCTACCGGGGCCGTTGGCGAAATAGGTGGTCAACGTCTGGCGACGTCCCAGGACTAGTCAGCCGGCGAGCACGCCGTACTCGGACTCGCCGCTGATCCGCTGGGGAATGTGACGGTCCAGCCGGGTGAACTCGACGGCACGAAGGTGCTCGTGCTGGGGCCAGCCGTGATACGGTTCCCCGAGGGGGGAACGGCCCCCAAGGAAACCGGAATCGCGCTGGTCCATGTGATGGTCGTCGTGTCTCGCGAGCTGTCCGGGTTCACCCCAACGATCAAGAACTTAGCCGAGGTCGGGATGGCGAAACACGCCTGCGGCGTGGTGATGAGCCCGAGATCGAGCGACCAGAATCCGCCCGGTGTGAGTGGCTGGTTAGTCGGGAACGCGAGCACCTCGAGGGGATCGCACGATCCGTTGGCGCACGTGGCATTCGTTACGAGCAACATGCTCGGCGGGTCGGGTGCAGCCGCAGAGGAGCAGGCGAGACCGGCGAGACCAACGAGTGCGGCGATCTGACGAAGGTTTCGCATACCAGCGCTCCGGCGTGAAAACTATCTCCTCCCACCCCTATTCCACGGCCGTGCACTGTCAAGCCCGTCGCGGCTCGACTCCGGCGCCTGCGGCCAGGCTGTGGCACCGGCGCGACACGAGCGTCGCGGCCCGCCGCACGCAGGCGGGCCCGTCCTTTGCGGCAACTGTGCGGCACGTTGTGAAACGTGCGCGCTGCATGACCAACTCCCTACATGATCCATGAGCGTCGATTCCCGCGATTGGCTGGGCATCGCTGGCTTGTGTCACCCCCTTAGGCCTCGAACTAGCACCGGAGTGGCGGCCGGGCTGCACGCGGTCCGCGCGGTCCTGCGCCGCCGGGTCACCGCCGAGCACTGGATTCGCTATCGCATCCGGTTGGCTGACGTGCCCCCGCCCGCGCCCGACGTGACGCTCACGCCCGTGACCGACGATGTGGTGGCCGTATTACGTGGACACCCCGACCGCGACGCGAATCAACTCCAATCCGGCCTCCGATTCTGGGACCACGGATTGAGACGCGCGTACGTGTGGATCGCCGACGACGAACCCGTGTGCATTCAATGGCTCCTCACGCGCGAGGATGCGCCGCACGTCCGCGCGCTGGGTGAATGGGCCGGGATGTACCCCGTGCTCCCGACGGACTGCGCGCAGGTCGAGAACCTGCATACGTTCACCGGAGCACGCCGCAAGGGGGTCGCGACCCAGTTCGAGTACGGTCTGTGCGCCATTGCTCGGGACTCAGGGTTCGAGGACCTGGTGACGCACATTCATGCAGAGAATGCCGCGGCGCGGGGGTGGGCCGAGCGCATGGGGTGGCGGCCGTACGGCATGATCACCCGGTACCAGCTCGACCTCCCCGTCCTGCGGAAGTACGGCGTGTTCCTCCTCGGCAATGGCGCCGCGCGCACGCGCCCTACCGCCTAGCCACGCCCCCGCCGATCCGCACGGCATCCGGGGCTGGCAGCCGCGTGTTACCGTACGACGATCCGACCGGTCATCGCGGCGCCGTGCACGGCGCAGTCATACTGGTAGGTGCCCGGCGTGTTAAACGTCACGGCGTAGGTGCCCGCGCTCATGGTAGCGCTGCTCGTGAACGTGGTCGTGCCCACAGACTGGACGCTGTGCGGCAGCGTCCCGCTCCACGTCCAGGTGACCCTGCCGCCGACCGCAATGGTGTCGATGGCCGGGTTTTGGGTACCGTTGTGACCGCTGACGAACTGGATGCCCGAGCCGACCGTAACGGAGCCAACAGGGCCGCCTCCGCCACCCCCCCCGCCGCCCCCGCCGCCCCCGCCGCCCCCGCCCCCGTATGGCCCGCTGTAATTCCCACACGCTGCGAGGATCAGTGCGACGCCTGTCGCTATGAGCTGCACGTACCGCATATGGCCTCCCGAATCCCAAGTTGATTGCACACGCACCGCAATGGCGGGTATCAAACCATTTGAAAACGTTGGCGCGATCGCTTGGGTTGTCCGTGCCGCGTCAGGAATGCCGCCGGTCCTGCGACGATAGGGTGGGTCCTCCAATCCATTCGAGTGGGATCTGGTGCGACGGCAACGCGTCGTACCATACGCAGCCGGCGCCGCGATCCTCGTCGCGGTGATCGTCTTGGTGCGCGCCGGCTCGCAACAGGCGTAGAACAGGCGCGCCTGCACGTCACCGGCGCAGCACGGGAGTTCCCGGGCTTTTGGGAGCATCGCCGGCTATCCGACGCTCGGGCAGTTCGCCTGCTGGGTGTATGTCGGTCTCGACAGCACGTCGAGCCACAGCCCCTCCGGCGTTCCGAAATGTGCCGGCTATGCGGCGCTGCCTCCACGGGTCGCCGACGCTGGTGCACGGGGATTTCGATTTACGCTTGACTCAGGGAGACCGCTGATTGACAGCCTCCCGTTCAGGGCTCACCTTGTGCAACATGACCCAATCGCGCGAAGCGCTCCCAGGTCAATGGGCGCGCCTCAATGCCGACCAGAGCTGTGGGCTGAGACGAGGGGCGTGGTACCGAGTCGTTCGACTCACGCCGGATGAAGCCGTCCTTCAGGTGCCGCGCCGTGAACAGGTGCGGGTGCCACGCCGCTACGTCGAAACGCTCAGCAATCGGCCGCGCCACTGGACCGTCGTGCCGCGTCCCCGCGAGGCGGACGCCGAGCCGGCGCCCGTCGGCTGGCACGCCCGGTACGCGGTCTGTCCCGCCTGCCGCACGCGCGCCCCGATCACCGGGTACGCCGCCGACATGCGGTGCCCGGGTTGCGACGGCGTATTCAGCATCGCGTGGGAGGAGAAGTACTTGACGGCGCGGTGAGCAGACCGGCCGGTTCAGCTCCGGCGCAAAACGATAAAGCGCACGTCGTCCTTTGACCGGGCCTTGAGCCAGGCGATGAGATCCCCGATGCGATCCGGCGGCAGGATTCCCCGGTTGCCGCGCAACCGCCTCAGCACGTGGAGCACGCGCCCGTTCTGGGCGTACTCGGCCTGATACGTCCCGAACGCGCTCACCGCCGACACCGCCGGTGGCAGTTCGGCGTTCCATCCTTCGGGGAGCGTGAGGTCGAGCTCCTGGATCAGCTCGCGCGGCCCGACCACCTCTCCGACGTCGATCGGGAAACGCCGCGGTCCGCGGCCCTCGAGCAGCGCGAGGACCGCCGTCGCCGTCAGGTCGCTGACGGGCAGTGTAAAGATCTCGCGATCGCCGGAGGCCGAAGCGGCGTGGTCGTGCCGTAGGACCACGCTGATGTGTGGTGCCGCCGCGAGATCCCGGCCGTCGAACATCTCGAGACTGTCGCCCGTTGCTCCGGGGTAGAGCGCGTTCGCGAACGCTTCGGTGAAGCGGGTGCGCTGCGTCGCCGTCATGGGCTTCGAGAACATGCGGCGCAGCGGGTACTGATAGGTTCCCTTGGACGTATCGCGGAGCTGGGCATGGAAGACGCCCTCCGGGGACAGCTCACCCACGATCGAGATGTGCTCGACGTTGACACCCGCTGAGTCTTCCGGGAGGGTGACCTCCTCCTTGCGCCCGTCGGGATGCACGACAAGGCCGAACTCACCCTGATCGGCCATCGGCAGCGCGCCGAACGGGACGAATTCGGCGGTGAGATCGAGATAGAGGTAGGGGGCCTTGGGTCGCTCCACCGCCGCGATCATGTGGTCGAAGGCGCCCGCCGAGGGCAGGCCGCGGTCCACCCGCCCGCCGGCGTTCAAGAGCACCGGATAGGCCCGGACACCCAGCCGGGCCGCCGCGGCGATGAACAGCGTCGCCTTGTCCTTGCAATCGCCGAACTTCGACTGGAGGACGTCGGCCGGTCGCCGCGGCTGGAACCCGCCGATGCCGAGGGAGAGCGACACGTACCGGAAGTCCTGCGCCACCCAGCGATGCAGCCGGCGCAGTGAATCATCCGCCGTGGTGGCGCCCGCCTCGATCAGCGCGATCGCCGAATCGAGCCCCGTCGTCAGCGCATAGCGATCGCGCACCAGTCCGGCATACCAGCGCGCGATGTCGTCCCACTTGAGAGGCGCGGAGATCGTGATGCTCTGCATGATCCCGTTCGAGTCCGCGGCGAATGGCTCGACCTCGACTTTAGGCACTTCGGCCGTGGCCCACGTGTACACCCGCCGTCCCTGCGCGTCCGTGGTCCGGCGTGGGAACGTGAGATTGCGCTCCTTGATGCGGAGTGCGAGGCCCGCGGGCGCGTCCACGATGTAGCGCGAGCGCCGGGTGAGCCGGCTGTTGGTCACGAACCAGGAGAAAACAAAGTCCCCCGGCATGATCGGCTGCAGGGTCTCGACCGTGTAGCTGAAGTCGACGATCGTGCCGGCTTCCACGCCCGCCAACGTGATCCGGTGGATCTTCACATCCGAATACACGGGGTCCAGGGTGGCGGCGGGTGCGGAAGATTCCTGCTCGTGCGTCGGTGCGGGGCTGATGATGGTCCCGTCCGCCCGAACCACACGGGCCCAGTTGAGAGTGAAACGCTCGCGGGAGCTTACGTAGGAGTACGACTGTTCACCCCAGGCTGCGGCGGCCTCGCGCGTGAGGACCTGCACGATCTGGCGGTAGGTTCGACTCCCCCGACCGTCCGCTTCCACGCGGATGACGCCGTCGTCCAACAGGAATACGGAGCCCTCGTCGGGATGCTCCGAGGCGTTGACCGCCAGCCTATAGATGGTGTCGGCCTGAATCGAGGGATCGCCTGCCGGCGAGATCTGGGGAGCCTGCGCGGTTGCCACGCGCGCGGCGGCCAAAAGTGCACAAACAGACCACGGCGCGGAGCGCATGACCGAACCCTCGCAAGGCGGAGACTCCTAAGAGCCTAGCACCCGGGAACCACAGCGCAAGATCATGGGTTACAGGGTTGTCTCGTTTCGGCGAGCGTCCGATGGCCATCAGGAAGAGACCCTGCCGCCATCCGCAGCAATATGAGACGGATTGGATGGGCCGAACCTATCTGGGCTGCCCCGTCTGCAATCGCTGGAAGCTCATGAAAGCGAAGCCCGCACCACCCGATCCGAAACGCCTGGCGGCGTAAGCAAAGAGGGGTCAGGAGATGTCTTCCTGACCCCTGGCTGTTTCTGTTCACTCCTGTGCGCCTGTGCGTCTAGCCTTTGCCTTTCCTATTCCCCATACGGTATCCAGATGTTCTTTACTTGAGTCGCCTCTCTGAGGAACTCTCGCCCTTCTCCCTGGCTGGTGTCGGTCCAGTCTCGCGCATGCCATTCCGCCCACGTGCGCTTCATGTTCCCCGCGGATGCCCGCTCCACCTCCGTCGCCCCTTCCTGCGTGCCGAAATACCACACCGCGTCCACATCGTCGTGCTCGGCGAGGATCTTGGAGAGCGCGTCCTTCGCGCCGGTGACGATGTTGATCACCCCCGCCGGCACGTCCGACGCGTCGAGCACCGTGTACAGCTCGGCGGCGGCGAGCGGATGCGCTTCGGAGGGAATAGCGATCGCCGTGTTGCCGGTGGCGATCGCCGGAGCGACGAGCGAGAGGAACCCGAGGAGGGGATGCTCCTCGGGGCAGGCGATGCCCATCACGCCGATGGGCTCGTTCATGGCGAGCGTCACGCCCCGGATCGGCGTCTGATGCACGGCGCCGTCGTACTTGTCGGCCCAGGCGCCGTAGGAGAACAGTCGCGCGATACTCGCTTCCACCTCACGGCGGGCATCGTCATGGTGCCGCCCTGTCATCGCCGCGATCCGCGCCGCGAACTCGTCCGCTCGTTGCGCCAGGTTCTCGCCGACGTAGTAGAGAACCTGCCCGCGGCTATGGCCGCTCGTCCGGCCCCATGCGGACGCGGCGTGCGCCGCCTCGACCGCGTTCCGGATGTCCTTGCGATTTCCTTCGGCAATTTCCGCGAGCAGCGCCCCCGACGGGCTCAGGATCTTCCGGCTGTAGCCTTGGTCGGGGCGGACTTGTACCCCGCCGATGAAGAGCTTGTAGGTCCGATCAATAACGGGGAGTGGGGAGTGGGGAGTGGTTCGCTCCGTGCCCTTGCGAGCGGCGGCGCGCTTGGCCTTCGGCACGTCCCTCTCCCCACTCCCCACTCCCATTTTGATTTTGGTTTTCAGGTATTCCCACATCCCCTCTTTCCCGCCCTCCCTGCCAAACCCCGACTCCCGATACCCACCGAACCCGGACGCGGCATCGAACAGGTTGGTGCAGTTGATCCAGACCACGCCCGCCTTGATCTTCGGGGCCACGTCGAGCGCGAGGTTGATGTTCTCCGTCCACACGCTCGCGGCCAGGCCGTAGGGCGTGTTGTTGGCGAGCTCGACCGCCTCCACCGGTGTGCGGAAGGTCATGGTGACGAGCACGGGGCCGAAGATCTCGACCTGCGCGATGGTCGCCGCGGGCGACACGTTCGTGAATAGCGTCGGCGGGTAGAAGTAGCCCTCGGTGGGGCACGCCCAGGAGGGCTGCCACAGTGTGGCGCCTTCCTCGACCCCTTTGTCCACGAGCGAGCGGATCCGCTCGAGCTGCACGGGCGCGACGATCGCGCCCATGTCGACCGCCTTGTCGAGCGGCGGCCCGACCCGGAGCTTCTCCATGCGCGCGCGCAGCTTGGTCACGAGCCGCTCGGCGATCCCTTCGTGCACGAGCAGGCGCGAGCCCGCGCAGCAGACCTGGCCCTGATTGAACCAGATCGCGTCCACGACGCCCTCGACCACACTATCCAAATCGGCGTCGTCGAAGACGAGGAACGGGCTTTTTCCACCCAGCTCGAGCGAGAGTCGCTTCCCGGATCCCGCCGTTGCCTTCCGGATGATCCGGCCGACCTCGGTAGACCCAGTGAACGCGATCTTGTCGATGGCGGGATGCTTCACGATCAGCTCACCCGTGCGGCCGTCGCCTGTGATCACGTTCAATACACCCGGCGGCAGCCCGGCATCGTGCGCGATCTCGGCGAGGCACAGAGCCGTAAGCGGGGTGAACTCCGCAGGCTTGAGCACCACGGTGTTTCCGCCCGCGAGCGCGGGCGCGATTTTCCACGCGACCATGAGCAGGGGGAAGTTCCACGGCACGATCTGCCCCACGACGCCCACCGGCCCGTACCCCGCGAACTCGGAGTCGAGGAGCTGGGCCCAGCCCGCGTGGTGGTACAAGTGGCGCGCGACGAGCGGAATATCGAGATCGCGCGTCTCGCGGATCGATTTCCCGTTGTCGAGGCTCTCGAGCACAGCCAGGAGGCGGGAGTGCTTTTGGACCGCGCGCGCGAGCGCGTACAGATGCCGCGCCCGCGCGTGCGAGGAAAGGCCCGACCAGATGGGGAACGCCTTGCGCGCGGCCGCCACCGCGGCATCCACGTCTTCCGGCCCGGCCTGCGTGACTCGCGCGAGCTGTGCGATGGTCGAGGGATTGATGACGTCGAACGCTTGGCCGTTTGATGCTTTGACCCAGCGCCCGCCGATGAACAGCCCGAACCGCCCCTCGTGCTGGGCCACCCACTCGAGCGCGGGTCTGTCGCTCTCAGGCGCTGGCCCGTAGGCCATCGACTCGAAGATCTCAGCGACCGGTGCCGAGTGTTCCATTACCAACCCACCGGCGCGCCCTTGTTCTGGCGCTCGAGCCAGACCATCAGCGGCTGGAAGTAGTCGAGCAGCGCGGTCGCATCCATCTGGCGCTGGCCGGTGAGCGTCGCGAGCGCTTCGGGCCACGGCTTGCTCGCGCCGAGCTGCAGCATGGCGTTGAGCTTTCGGCCCGCTTCCTTGCTTCCATAATAGGAGCAGCGATGCAGCGGGCCGGTGGATCCGGCGGCGCGGCACATCGCCCGATAGAACTGGAACTCGAGCACCTGCGCCAGGAAGTAGCGCATGTAGGGGACGTTGCCCGGGACGTGGTATTTGGCGCCGGGGTCGAAGTCGCTCGCGCTCCGCGCGATCGGCGGCATCACGCCGCCATACGACCCGCGCAGCTCCCACCACCGCTTGGTGTACTGCTCCGGCGTCACCTTCCCGGCGAACACCTCCCAGCGCCACTTGTCGATCGTGATGCCGAATGGCAGGAACGCCACGTGGTCGAGCGCCAGCCGCAGCAGGTCGAGCGTGTCGCCGGTCGCGGGTGGCTCGCTGTCGAGCAGACCGATCTCTTTCAGGTAGCGCGGCGTGATCGAGAGGGCGATGGCGTCGCCGATCGCCTCGTGAAAGCCATCGTTCGCGCCCGCCTGATAGAGGAAGGGCTGATCCTTGTAGGCCCGGAAGTAGTAGTCGTGGCCCAGCTCGTGGTGGATCGTCCGGAATTCATCGGCGTTCGGCTCGATGCACATCTTGATCCGCAGATCGGTCGGATCGTCGATGTACCACGCGCTCGCGTGACACACGACGTCCCGATCCTTGGGCCGCACGAACAGCGAGCGCTCCCAGAACGTGGCGGGGAGCGAGTCGAATCCCAGGGAGACGTAGAAGCGCTCGCCGGTGCGGACCATGTCGAGGGGTTGGACGTTCCGCGCCTTGAGGATCGCGGTGAGGTCCACACCCGAGCCGGATGCGCCGGACGGCACCACCACATCGGCGATGGTGCTCCAGTCCTGGCCCCACAGGTTGCCGAGCAGCTGCACGGGGAGCATGCCAGCCGGGGGGACGAGCTTCGCACCGTAGCGGGCCACGAGGCGGCGGCGCACGTACGCGTGCAGCTGGACGTACAGCGGCCGGACTTCCTGCCACAGTTTGTCGACGACCACCACAAACGAGTCGGGCGGCATGTCGTACCCCGCGCGCCACATTGCCCCCGCATCCGCGAACCCCATGGCGCGCGCACCGGCGTTCGAGAGCGCGACGAAACGGGCATAGCGATCGCGCATCGGGACGGCGATCGAGTGCCAGCTGCGCCAGGCGTCGAGGAGCGAATCCGGGTTGCGCGAGTCGGCGAGCACGTGCTCGAAGTCGTCGAGGTTCCGGCAGTTGGTCGGCGCCGGGTTGCAGTAGCGACCGCGGCCGTAGTCCGCGTCGAGGCCGGCGCCGAGGCGCGCCATCTCCGCTGCGTCCACGGAGTCGGGCGGGGCAGGGGCGGCGAGCTGCAGTTTGAGGAGGAGGATGCGACGGCGTACGTCGGCGGGCAGGGCGACGCCGTCGAACCGGCGCGCTTCGTCGACCAAACGCTTCAACGCCAACGCCACCTCGGCCTGCGCGTCGCCCGCCAGGATCTCCGTGTCGTGCGTGATGAAGTTCTCGCCGACCCATCCCGCGCGGTTCACTTTCACGCTGCGAACCGTTAACTCGCGTTCCGCCGCATCGAGCAGACGCCGTGCGGCCGCCACGCTCGAGGTGTCGCTCGCCGCGCCTTGCGCCGCGGACGCTCGCGTCGCACCCAGGAGCAGCGCCACCGTCGCCGCGGCTCGAGAGAATCGCATGGTCATACCATGGGGTGACGGTGCGCCGCCGAATAGCGGCCCGTGACGAAATGCTCGAGCTGGCGTTCGATATCGGTGAGCAAAGCCGAAGCGCCGAGCCGGAACAGGTCCGCGCGGAGCCAGCGGTCCCCCAGCTCTTCCTTCATGAGGATGAGCCATTCGAGCGCCTGCTTGGCCTTGCGGATCCCGCCCGCCGGCTTGAACCCCACCGCGTGTCCCGTGCGCTCGTGATAGTCGCGGATCTGACGGGTCATCACGACGCCGACGGGGAGCGTAGCGTTGACGGCTTCCTTGCCGGTCGACGTCTTGATGAAATCGGCGCCGGCCATCATCGCCACCTGACTGGCGCGCGCTACGTTCGTGAGCGTAGCGAGATCGCCCGTGCCGAGGATCACCTTCATGTGGGCGGCGCCGCACGCCTCGCGGAACGAGCGGATCTCGTCGTACAGCGCTTCCCACTCGCCGGCGAGCGCGAGCGCACGCGTGATCACGACGTCGATCTCCCGCGCCCCCGCCGCGACCGACGCCTGAATCTCCTCGATCCGCTGCGGCAGGGGATTCAATCCCGCCGGAAATCCCGTGGACACGGCGGCGACCGGAATCCCCGTCCCTTGGAGCGCCTCGACCGCGATCGGCACGAACGCGTGATAGACGCACACCGCGCCGACCGTGATGCCGAGCTCCCGTGCGCCGAGGGCGTCGAGCAGGTCGGGTCGGACCGGGTGTTTCGCTTTGGCGCAGAGGCGCAGGACGTTCGTAGGTGTGTCGTCGCCTTGGAGCGTCGTCAGGTCCATGCAGGTGATCGCGCGCAAGAGCCACGCGGCCTGCCATTCCTTCTTGACGGTGCGGCGGGTGGGGATCGTGGCGGCACGGCGCTCGACCGCGCTGCGGTTCACGCGCAGCGCGCGGATCAGGTCCAAGTCGAGGGGCGCGCCGGGATTTCGGTCGGGGTGCGTGAACACCCGGAGCGCCCGCTCTGGAGAAGCCGCCGCCGGCACTGGGCCGGCGGGCTGGGGGGCGGTCGCGTGCTCGTACCTGCGCTTGGTCTCCATTCCCGGCTGTAATCTACGCCGGCTTTTTCTCCTTCGTCGTGTCCCGCTCCGCCTTCCGTTCCTTGGCCGGCTGCTCGGCCGGCGGCCGCCGCTCCGGCTGTTGTCGCTGCGGCTCGGCCTTCTTGCGCTCCGGCGGTGCGGTGGGGGTGGGGGTGGGGGTGGGGACCGGCGCGGGAGCGGGCCGGTCAGCGCGCTTCGGGCGCGGCGCGGGAGCCGGTCGCTGGTCCGGCGGCGTCTGGGGGGTCGGCGCGGGTCGCGCGCCGCGATCCGGCCGGTTGCCACGCTGATCTCCGCTTGGCGCGGCTTGCGGTGCCGGCGGAGGTGCGGGAGTCGGGCTTAGATCCCGACCTTGTCGTCGACCCCGATCCGGCCGCTCACCCTGTGCGGGAGCGGGGGCCGGCGAAGGGGCCGGCGCCGGTGTGGCCACCGTCGGTGGCACGGTGCGAGAGGGGGGGAGGCCTTCACGCGCCGGGCGCAGCTCGGGGGTGGGGCGCTGGCCTCGCTGCTCGGGCGAAGCCGGGCGGACGAACGGACGCGGATTCGCGTTCGGCGTGTTCGTGCGCAGCGTCCGGATCGTTGTGTTGTCGAGCGGGCGGCCGGGATGCGCGGCGAGCGCTGGCTCGCGCGCGGCGAACGGGACGGGCGCCGGCGGAGGTTGCCGCCGCACGATCACCTCCCGGGTCGTCACTCTCTCAGGGGGTCGCCGGGCCTCGATGACAGTCGGTTGCGCCAGGACGCTCTGTCGCGTCGGTGTCACGCGCGCCGCGAAGCCGACCACGCGGGCCTGCTCGAGTCGCTCGCGCGGTACGACAATCACGCCGCGGTCGACCGGGCGCGACTGCACGAACGTCTCGTGCGACACGACGGTGACCGCGTCCGGCGCGCCGCGATTTCGGTAATTGATGTTCGTGACGTTCACGTTCGTCACGTTGATGTTCGTGACGTTCGTGACGTTGGTGACGTTGACCTGACGGACGTAGGTGTTGCTCACGTGATAGGCCGGGTAATACGGCTCTTCCGGGCCCAACGGGAACCAGGCGACGCCTCCGCCTCCGCCCACGCCGATCGCCACGCTCCAATTGCGCCCGCCGACGAACGCTACCAACGCCGGAGCGTATACCGGCCGGGCGACCACGTGCCCCGGCACCCAGGCCCATCCACCGCCGACATAGACCCAGCGACCGTAGTGGAACGGCGCGAACCCCCAGGGCGCGTCGTCGATCCACGTCCAGCCCCACGGCTCCACCCAGGCCCAGTGGCCGTAGCGATACGGGGCCCAGCCCGCCGCCACGGTGCGCGGGACCCACACCTCGCCGTAATCCGGCGTCTCGCGCCAGTCGCCGTTCTCGTCCAGGTCTTCATAGCCGATCACGTCGCGCGACACATAGCGCGCCGAGCGGGCGTCGTCCCAGCGGCGGTCGCGGCTCGCGCACCAGTCTTCCCAGTCGTCGGAACGGATCGCGTCGCGCACGTCGTAGGTGGGAGAATCGCCGCCCCCGCCCACCACCATGGCCGTCTGCTCCGGGTGCACGGAGAACGCCGAGCCGGACGCCGTCACCTCGGCTTCGCCGTGTCGCACCGTGACGTAGGTCGTATCGCCGGTCGAATCCACGTCCACGCGGTACACGCCGGTCCGGAGGAGCGAGACGGCGCCGCTCGGCGTGTCGATCTCGAGGCTCTCGTCATCGCCCAGGTTGCGCACGCGCACGTTGAGCGACCCTTGCGACAGGCGCACCTGCACGGTGCGGTCGTCGAGGGCGAGGAAGCCGAACGCTGTCTGGGGCGCCAGCCGGAACGCGCTCGCGCCGACGGTGATCTCGGCACGCGCGTCGCTGTCGGTCCAGAGGTGATCGCCGTTGTGCAGAGGGTAGTTGATCGTCGCCGTGGTCCAGTCGTCCACGTCGCCCGGGCGGAACGAAACCGATCCCGAGATGTAGCTCAACCGGCCGACGCGGCTCGGGGGATCTCGATCTGATTGGGGGGCAGGGGGCCGGTCGCCGCCTTGCCACGCGGGGAGGACGGCGACGAGCCAAGCCGAGGTGAGCAGCGGGGCAATGCGCATCATGGTCTCCTTGGGTAGCTGGCGGACCGACGCCTGGAGCGCTCCTACGTTAAGGACCCGGGGTCCCCGCTCCAAGTCATAGCGGGATTGGCCCCCATATTCCCTTAGCCGCGACTCTTCCAGGATGGAACGCGCCGGTCCATGAGAGAAGTCCATTATCAGGCGGGCCCTCAGTGGGTCGTTGCCATGGCGTGCCCGACGTGCCGCGACGTCACGAACGCGTGGCGCTCGTCGGGCATGAGCGATAGCTGCCCGCATTTCTATTGCAGCAAATGCTCCAACGTGATGCTGCGAGCGGCGGATCGGGACCTGTTACGCCAGCGATCCCCGTCGCCGGAGCTGGTGCAGGAGTTCGCGGCCAACCTTCCGGCCTGCCCGTGCGGCGGACGCTTTACCCCGGGCGCCAACCCGAAGTGTCGGGCTTGTGGGAGCGAGTTTCCGCATCAATCCGATCCGGTGACTCGGCTGACCGATCCGTTCATGATCGTCCTCGACGGCGCGTGCGTGCTCACGGGCGAGGAAGGGGAGGCGGGCGCGTACCGCGTGCGGATCGATTGACGGAGGCGGGTGAGTCGCGCGTTTCAGCGTGTTATGTTGTCGGTGGGCAGCACGCGCCCGTAGCTCAGGTGGATAGAGCAGCAGCCTTCTAAGCTGTTGGTCGGAGGTTCGAATCCTCCCGGGCGCATGAATCGACCGCCCTACGGCGTGCACCACGAGGTGTTTCATCGTCGCTACCCCTAGTCGCCGTTATGTCGAAGGGACCCGTGGGCATCGAGCTCAGTCACACTGACCTCCGGAGCACGCGATTGCGAACGTTATGGCGATCGTCGCGAGCACGAGCACACCGAGGCCCGCGAATAGGCCAAACGTTCGCTCCACGCTGAACCGCGGCGTGGCGACCTGCTGAATGTCGGCGATGGGAATGGACACCTGCTGCTGGCCCTCGCGTTTGTCGGCGACGAGCCCCGACATCGTATCGCTCCGGAGCACCGGGCCCTCGAGCACGACGCGCGAGCCATCTGTCCGCGTCACAAGGATGGTCCGTGGTTGGGTGGCGAGAAGAGACTCGGGTGCGATACGTTGCACGTGCCACGCCTGACACCCGACACCGGACACCGTCATCACCAGCAGCACTGCCGCCCAGCCCCGCCGCGCGACGGAACGCGATGGATACATGACGCCTCCTGGTTCGATAGTCGCTTTCCTCCCGCCACGATCGCCCACCAGTCTCAAGCGAGCTTCAAGGCGCCACCAAACGAAAAGGCCCCGGTCGGACGGGGCCTTGTGACACGCGCGGAACGCGTCCACTACACAGTTTTCTCGAGGCGATCCAGTGCAAACCGCAACCGGAACATCGCCGCGTCGAGATCGCGCAAGCTGGCCTCATCGAGCGTCCCCGACTCGGCCACATTCGTGAGCAGCTGCAGCGCGTTGCGGATGTCTTCGCCCGGCTCCTCGGAGGAGCGCCGCTCGAAGAATGCGCGCCGCTCCGTGCCCGCGCGTCGCTCCTTCACCACCACGGTCACCACGCGTCGCCGGTCGGGCTGGCTGCGGCGGTCGGGCGTCTGGCGGCGATCGGCCGTGGCGTTCATAGGTCGCAATGTGGCGCGCCCTCTGGGGTTCAGCTAGCAATCCATTTGGGTGGGTCCTGAAGGGAGGTTGTGGAGGATGGTGGAGGTGGCAGGCGGGTGGAGCGACCTCCATCAACCCCTACCATGCTCCATCGCCTCCACCGAACGTCGTATCTTCAAGCGGCAGACCCCCTTGACTCTAGTCGGGACGCCCGGTTAGGATTGGCGTCTGCGCACGAACTTTTTTGGCGCGGCTCTTTGAGAACTGATGATCGAGCGTGTGGAGTGCGGACCCGCTTGAACGGCGCGCGGTCAGACGCGCGTCGCGAGGGTTTGACTCTGACGTGATATACGGACGACACACGAAAAACGCGAAGTCGTTCGCATGAGCTGTTCGGATTCTTCAATCATTGGAGAGTTTGATCCTGGCTCAGGACGAACGCTGGCGGCGTGCCTAACACATGCAAGTCGTACGGGACCGGGGGCAACTCCGGTTCAGTGGCAGATGGGTGCGTAACACGTGAGCAACTTGTCCGTCGGCGGGGGATAGCCGGCCCAACGGCCGGGTAATACCGCTTACGCTCGCTTGGGGACATCCCTGAGCGAGGAAAGCAGCCGCAAGGTTGCGCCGGTGGAGAGGCTCGCGGCCTATCAGCTTGTTGGCGGGGTAATGGCCCACCAAGGCGACGACGGGTAGCTGGTCTGAGAGGATGGCCAGCCACATTGGGACTGAG
>DASQIB010000088.1:0-2918 GCA_035631795.1 Gemmatimonadales bacterium
ATGATGAGATCGTCTCCGCTCACGCGGGCCTCGAGCCGGGGGATCCAGGCGTCGAGCTCCCGCAATCCTTGATAGAACCCCGTCACGTCGTTCCGGTGCCCCCAGGTCTGGTCGAATTCGATGACGTTCACGAAGATGAACCCCGTCCGGGTCCGCTCGAGCGCCTGCTCGATCAGCCGGTACGCATCGGCATTGGTGGGCGTGTGCTCGCTCGTGATGTTCCGGCCCGCGAACAGGTCGTCCACCTTGCCGATCCCCACGCGGGGGATCCCCGCCGCCGCGAGCCGATCGAGCAGCGTTTCCCCCACCGGCGCGATCGAGAAATCCTTGCGCCGCGGCGTGCGCTCGTACGCGCCGGGCTTCCCGGTGAACGGGCGCGCAATCACGCGACTCACGGCTTGCTCGCCCACCAGGAGCTCCCGCGCCACTCCGCACGCCCGGTACAGCTCCGCGAGCGGCACCGTGCCCTCGTGCGCCGCCACCTGAAAGACCGAGTCGGCGGAGGTGTAGACGATCCACTTCCCAGTCCGTTGGTGCTCTTCTCCGAGCTCCGCGATGATCTGCGTGCCGGAGGCCGCCTTGTTCCCCAACCACCCCCGACCGGTGCGCCGCGCGAACTCGTCCACCAGCTCGCGCGGGAAGCCGTGAGGATAGGTCTGAAACGGCTTCGACAACAGCACGCCGCAGATTTCCCAATGCCCGGTCGTCGAGTCCTTCCCGGCGGACGCGGGCAGAGCGACACCATACGCGGCCTTGGCACTACCCCCGGGCGCGAGCCCGGGGATGCTCCGCGCCTTTCCCAACCCCAAGCGCTCCAGGTTCGGCAGCCGGAGCCCTCCCCCCACCGCGCGCGCCACGTTGCCGAGCGTATCGGACCCTGCGTCGCCGTAGGCCGCGGTGTCGGGCGCGGGCCCGATCCCGAGGCCGTCGAGGACGATGATCGCCGCGCGCTTCAATCGTAGACGCGGGGCAGCCGGGGACCGAGGGACGTCAGCACCGCGCGCTGCAGCTCACCGCTCCAGGCGGAGAACTCTTCCAGGGTGATGCGATCCTTCCCGCCGTCGCCTTCGCCGATCAGCGTCGCCACGTCCCCCACTCGCGCGAGCCGGTCTCCGGTGTCGATCATCGTCAAGTCCATGGTCACCGCCCCGATGATCGGGCACCGGCGCCCCTCCGCACCGAGGAGCACCGCGCCCTTGCCCGAGAGCCCCACCGCCCGCCGGATCCCGTCCGCGTAGCCGATGCCGAGCGTGGCGACGGTGGTGTCGCGCGCGGCGCGCCACGACGCGTTGTAGCTCACCGTCTCCCCCGCCGTCACGCGCCGCACCGCCAGGACGCGGGCCCGCACGCGCACGACCGGCTGCGGCTCCGGGAAGCCGTCACCGGGTGAGCCACCGTACAGGAACACGCCCGGCCGCACGAGATCGAAGGCGAACCGCTTGCCGGAGAGCGCCGCCGCGCTGTTCGCCACGTGCAACACGACGGGCCGGCGCGCGAGCCGCGCCACCGCGCCCTCGAATCGCTCGAGCTGCTGCTCGGCCGAGCCGTCGCGCCGATCGGCCGAATGGAACTGCGTGTAGCATCCCTCGAGCGCCGGCGTGTCGGCGGCGGCGCGCACCGCGTCGATTTCGTCCCACCGCACGCCGGAGCGGCCCATCCCGGTGTCGATCTCCAGGTGGAACGGACGGGCCCGACCGGCCATGCCGGTCCACGCCATGATCGCCCCCGCGTCGCCCAGCACCGGTGTCAACCGGAGCCGGTCGTACTCGCCGAAGAGCGAGGGTTGTCCCGGCATGAAGACCACGACTGGTCGGGTGATGCCGGCGGCGCGGAGCTCCGCACCTTCATCCAGCGTCGCGACGCCGTACCCCCAGGGATCGAGCGCCTCGAGCGCCTTGGACACGGCGACGGCGCCCACGCCGTACGCGTTCGCCTTGACGACCGGAAGCAGTCGCGTGCCGGCAACCCGGGCGACCGTGCGGGCGTTGTCGGCGACGGCGGCGAGGTTCACCTCGACCCACGCACGGGACGGGGAGGGCGGGGAGGGCGCGGAGGGCACCTGACGCCCGCGGATTGACCCGTTCACAGGCGCGGGTATGATAACGCGGAAACGTAGGACTTAAAAGGGGTTGAGGAGGGTGGGAATGGCTAAACGGAACAAGAAACGGGGGAGGGGAGAGGGGAGAGGTACGCTCCGTGGCCTGCCGCCCCTCGTCGCCGCTTATCGAATCCAGGAGGACGCTGCTCGGGTTGGGTTCGATTGGCCGGACGCGCGCGGACCCCTTGAAAAGGTGAAAGAGGAGGTTCGCGAGCTGGAAGCGGAGTTATCGTCGGAGCGTACCGCTCCCCGCTCCCCACTCCCTGCCGTTCAAGAAGAGGTAGGCGATCTCCTGTTCGCCGTCGTGAATCTCGCGCGCAAGCTCGGCATCGATCTGGAGGCCGCGCTAGCGCGGGCGAACGACAAGTTCACCCGGCGCTTCGGGGAGGTCGAGCGGCTGGCCGCGGAGCGGGGGTTGGAGGTCGGCCGGGCGAGCCTCGAGGAGTTGGACCGGCTGTGGGAAGAGATAAAAAGCGGCGGTAGAGGTCGTAGAGGTCGGTAGAGGACGGTAGAGGCACATCCTCTACGACTTCTACCGACTTCTACCAACCTCTACCGCCCTCTCTACGGCCACAGTTTATACAACGTCCGCGGAAACGCGATCGCTTCCCGGATATGCGGGATGCCGCAAATCCAGGCGACCGTGCGCTCGACGCCGAGTCCGAACCCCGAGTGCACGAAGGTGCCGTATTTCCGCAGGTCGAGATACCAGCTGTACGCCTCTTCGGGGAGCTTCTCCGCGCGGATCCGAGCGAGCAGCTTGTCGTAGTCGTCTTCGCGCTGGCTGCCGCCGATGATCTCCCCGTACCCTTCCGGCGCC
>DASQIB010000089.1:0-8419 GCA_035631795.1 Gemmatimonadales bacterium
CCCACCCCGGCCCCAGCCGGGGCCACCGCTCCCTCGACCATGACCCGCGTGGCTCGCGACACCCCAGCTCACGAGTCCGCCTGCCAGGAACGCCGCGATGAGCGCGGCGACCGCCCAGCCTGTCGATTGCTTCAGCATCCCCGCTGTCAATTGGACTCCACCGACGCGTACAGCAGGGCCGCATCCGGCGCGTCTTGTGACGTGAACAGCGCCGCGGCGGCCGCGCTCCCCGTCGTCGCGGCGACCCATTCAGTGTCGGGCGCCTCTGCCGGCTCGGGGGTCGAGCGCATCGTCAGCGCCGTACCCAGGGCCGCGACCAGCATCGCCGCGATCGCCACACGGGACCACCGGCCCAGGACGGCACGCGGCGAGCCGACGCCCGCCGCCCGGGCGCCCGCCAGGACGGCGGAGACGAACTCCGCCTCGCCGCCGCGATCGAGCAACGCGCGCAGCGCGCTGCCGAGCTCTCGGTCCTGCTCAGCCGAAAACGCCTGTGATTCAGGATTCACCCGTGTCATCCTCCTTCCAGTCCTCGAGCCCTCGCCGCAGCCGGCGCCGTGCGTGAAACACGGCGGAGCGGACGGTGCCCGGGGCCACACCCAGGATCTCGGCGATCTCCGCCTGCGAGTACCCCTCGACGTCGAACAACACCACCGCCATGCGGTACCGCTCGGGGAGCTTGTCGAGCGCCAGCGCCAGGCGCTGCCGCAGCGCGAGCCGGTCGACCTCGACGTCGGGCAAGGGACCGCCACCCGAGAGTGCCTCGTCCAACTCGCTCGTATCGCGCACCCTGCGCCGTCGCCGGCGGTCGATGGCCGCGTTCGCGACGATCCGCATCAGCCAGGGTCCAAAAGGGCGTGTCGGATCGTACCGGTCGAGCTTGACCAGCGCCTGGAGCACGCCGTCCTGGGCCGCGTCCTCCGCCTCATCCGCGTCGCGCAGGATGGCAAAGGCCAACCGGCGCACCGGGGCGGCAAACCGTGTGACGAGGACACCGAGCGCGGTGCGATCGCCCGCGAGGGCCTGCGCGACCAGCGCCGGCTCGTCGTCGTCCCGAGAGCCAGCCGCTTCCCGGTCGGGCACCGCGCTCATGCTGGGTGTTACGGCCGCCGACGGCCGGATGCTGACCGTGAAACAGTGCGACGTTCACCCCTTGAACTCCGGCCCGCGCTGAGCGTATACAGAGAGGCCCGAGGTACCCAGACCGAAACGATCAGGAGAGTCCTATGCGGAGCGCCGTGCCGAGTGTTGTGGCCGTCGTCTTGTTGGCGGCCTGTCCCGTGGGCGCGCCCCCCAGCTTGCGATCGGGGCCCGAGCCGGCGAACACCCGCTATATCAATCCGGGGACGCTCGCGGCGTTGCCAGGATTCACGCACGCAGTACGGGTCGGCGCGACGCTCTACGTGTCGGGCGAAGTGGCGCTCGACAGCACCGGGCGCCTGGTCGGCGTGGGGGACCTGCGGGCGCAAGCGGCCCAGGCGTTCGCCAACCTCGCGACGGTCCTCCGGATCGGCGGGGCGACGCCCGCCGATGTCGCCAAGCTGACCATCTACGTGGTCAATTATTCGCCCAAGGATTTCGAAACGATCCGTGCCGCGGCTCCCGAGTTCTTCCCGCAACGCAACCCGCCCGCGGGCACCGTGGTCGGCGTAGAGGCGCTACCGCAGGACGGGTTGCTCATCTCCGTCGACGCCACGGCCGCCATCCGGGCAGCGATCCTGCCGCTCGAGGACCGGAGGGGACGACCGTGAGTCCCGTGACTCGCAACTGCTTGCTGCGCGCCGCTTTCTTGGGAGCGCTCACGGCGTGCACGGCTCCCCCGCAAGCCACGGTGCCGCTCGTGGGACCGACGCGCGACGTGGCGGCGCTCGCGGGTCACTGGGACGGGGCGTACTCGAGCGGGCAGACCGGTCGCAGCGGGAGCATCTCGTTTACGCTGGTCCCGGAATCGGACTCCGCGTTCGGCGACGTCGTGATGATTCCCCGTGGCTTCGGGCGCCCGCTTCAGGCCTGGACCGGCGCCACGCCCCCCGCTCCCGGCGTGGAGCCCGCGCGCGCTACCGTCCTGACGATCAGCTTCGTGCGGGTCACCGAGGGTCGCGTGAGCGGCACGCTCAAGCCGTACGCCGACCCGGAGACGGGGGTTCAGCTGTTCACGACATTCGATGGACGGCTCGACGGGGATGTGATCGCGGGTACGTTCACCACTCGTCGCGCTGGCGCGCCCGACTCCATCACCGGCGAGTGGAAGGTGACGCGCCGGAAGCCATAGCGCGACTACAGCGCGACCGTCTCTCCGTCTTTCGCCACCTCGACGTTCCATCCATACCGCCCGCGGATCGCGGCGGCGAGCGCCGTCGCCCCCTCCGGCTCGCCGTGGACGAGATAGGTCGCGCGCGGCGGCCGCGTGAAGCCGCGCAGCCATCGCAGGATCTCATCGGAGTCGGCGTGCGCCGAGAGCGCGTCGATCCGCTCCACGCGCGCGCGAACCGGCACCTCCTCACCGAAGATCGAGACCTCCTTGGCGCCATCCTCGAGCGCCCGACCCCGCGTCCCCACCGCTTGGAACCCCACGAGGAGCACGGTCGCCAGCGGGTCCGGCAGTCGTTGCGCGAGGTGGTGCAGGATCCGCCCGCCGGTGGCCATCCCACTCGACGAAATGATGATGACCGGACCCCGCACCGCGTTGATCGCCTTCGATTCCTCTTCCGTACGCGCGATGTGAAGCTCATCGGGATCGAGGGGGCGTTCACCGGCGGCGAGCGCGCGGGTCATCTGCGCATCGCAATCCTCCGGGTGATGGCGATAAATGTCGGTGACCGCGATGGCCATGGGACTGTCGATGTAGACGGGAAGCGTGGGCACGCTGCCGGCCTGCTCGAGACGGCGCAGCATCCACAGGAGCTCTTGCGTGCGATCCACGGCGAACGCCGGTACCAGGATCGGGCCGCCGCGGCTCGCGGCGTCGCGCACGATCCGGGTGAGATCGGCGTCCGCCCCGGCCGGATGGGGACGGTCGCCGTACGTCGACTCGAGGAGCAGGACGTCGGCGACGGGCACCGGCTCGGGGTCGCACAGGATGGGTCGGTCGTACCGGCCCAGATCCCCGGAGTACACCAGCCGCGAGCCCTCGAGCTCGAGCTCGACCGTCGCCGATCCCAGGATATGACCCGCCGGGCGCAATAGTGTCCCAATGCGACCGATGGTGAACGCCCGATCGTAGTCGCACCGCTGCACGAGTCGCAGCGCCGTCTGCGCGTCGTCCACGGTGTACAGCGGCAACGCCGGCGAATGCTTCGAGTAGCCCTTCCGGTTCGCGCGCTCGGCCTCCTCTTCCTGTAGGTGCGCCGCGTCGGTCAGCACCACTTCGAGCAAGTCCGCGGTGCCGGGCGTGCAATAGATGGAGCCGCGGAACCCCTGGCGCGCCAGCAGCGGCAGGTACCCGGAGTGGTCGATGTGGGCGTGACTCAGGACGACCGCGTCGATGGTCCGTGGGTCGGTCACGCGCGTATCCCAGTTGCGTTGACGGAGTGGCTTGAGGCCCTGGAAGAGGCCGCAATCGAGTAGCAGGCGGTGGTCGGCGGTGGCGACGAGGTGCATAGAGCCCGTGACCGTGCCCGCCGCGCCGAGAAACTGAACGGTCGACAGATTCCCTCGCCCGAGGTGGACGAGGGAATCTAGGTGCTAGAGCCCCTGGCGGAACCGTAGCCCGAGGGTCTTGTAGCGAAACGACTCGCCCGGGACGCCGACGGTCGTCGTTGCACCAGCGCTATTGGTAATGGATCCGACGAGCGCGAGCTCATTGTTGGCACCCCAACCACGTGACACCGACGCACCCAGGTGCCACTCGGTCTCGTTCTGCGCAGGCTGGAGGTTGAACTTTATCTGCTGAGTGCCGAGCCCGCCGTCCGCGCGGACACCCCAACGCCCGCTCTGCCACTGGTACACGGCGCGGCCTTCGAACGTACTGAACCGGCTCGGGGCGAAGTAGACCCCCACTCGGGGCTCGTGGTACCCGAGCACTTTGGCATACGGACCGATCTGTAGTCCCCGGGCCACGCGACCGAGCACGGCACCAACGGCGGAGTACCGACGGTTGCTGTCCGAAAGCCAGGCCCCGCCAATTCCGCCCACCATCGACCAGCCAGGCTTTGGCGACAGATCGACGTTGAGGTCCAGCGCGTTTACGATCAGGTTGAGACGCATGAGACCCGCGGTCTCGTCGAACGGCGCTCGGCCGTAGGCAACGCTGAGTGCCGTATAGCGCCCCGGGCGCAGGCCCAGTCCGAATTGGGCGGTCAGCCAGGTGCGGGGGCGTGTAATATCCGGTTCCACCCTACGCACGCCCAGGCCTGCCCGCAGGACGGCGCCGCGTCCAAGCGCGCCGATCCCGTAACCCCCGGCACCGTAACTCGAGCCGTCGCCCACCGGGTCGGTCGCGCGGCGCCAGCCAACCTGCGCGGTCCCGCGGATTCCCTGGCTGACGGACGTCGTTATCGTCGCGTCTTGAGCGACGAACTCGTTCCCATCCGAGTCGCTCGCCCCGTCCGTCTTCGTAGACACCTCCGGCCGGAGTGCGGCGCGTAGGTCTCGCTCAAGGTCGCGCGCGGTACGGTCTTCCGGCGCAAGCGCTCGTGCGCGCACCGCATACGATTCGGCGAGCTGCGGCTGACCCTTCCAGTAGAGCGTCTGGGCGAGGCCAATCAACAACTCGGCGCTGTCCGGGTGCCGCTCCAACGCGCTCCGCCACAGCTGCTCCGCGCGATCCAAGTCCCCGCTCCATGCGATCGCCCGAGCACGGCCCGCCAGCGCGTCGCTTCGATCGGGCGAGCGCGCCAGCACGGAGTCGTACAGTGCCTCGGCGGCCCGCACCTCTCCCGCCCATGCAAGCACCTGGGCCTGTGAGAGCATGATGTCGGCGTCCAAGGGCTCGAGGCGCCGGGCGCGTGTTAGGCGCTGGAGCGATCGGGACAGCTTGCCGTCCCAGCTGTCCAGGATCGCAAGCTGGTAGATGGCTCGGATGTTGAGGGAATCTGTTGCGAGAACCCGCTCGTAGGCGGTCCGGGCCGCGACGTAGTCACCGCGGCGGAATGCCGCGTCGGCGTCGGGCAGCTGCGCGATGACGAGCGCAGGAGACGCCAGCAGAGCGAGCGCGAGGGGCCCCGCCCTCATCGTATCAAGAAGATCTTCTCAATTGACCTGCACGATCTTGAGCCCGCCCAATCCGGCAGCGACGATCAGATACTTGTTGTCCGCGCTGTAGGCAACATGATTGACGGACTGAAGATTCGCAAACCGCAGCTTGCCGAGCATCGTAATCGTTTGCTGGGTTTCAGAACCAGTCGCCGAGAAGGCCTGGCTGCCCTGCGCGACGTAGACGCCCGCCTCTCCATTCGAGATAAAGATGAGGTCGGAGTCCACCGCGGCCGCGTTGCTGACCACCACCGATGGGCTCAATCCCAATGAATCCGGATTGGGGCGCGGCACGGACCCGACCACCGCTCCCGTAGTCGCGCTCAACACTTGCACGCCGCTGTCGCCGGCGGCAATGAACGCCTTCCCGCCCGCGAGCGCGACCGTCGACTTGGACTCGGCGATATCCGCGCCCTTGAAGGCGAATGTCCCGAGGGGCGCCAGGGTTGTCTCATCGAATACAGAGATCTGCCCAGGCGTGCCCTGGACCACGACGATCTTTCCGCCGGCAACCGTGACCCAGCGGGCATCGTGGAGGGAGATCGTGTCGAGCGGCACGAGAGTCACAGGATCAATCACGAAGAGCGCCCCGGTGTTGCCGGACGTCGCGTAGGCTCTGGTCCCTGAGGCCCAGACACCCGTGCCGGCGTAACTGGTCAACCCCCTACGAAGGTTGCCGTTGAGAACGAGGTTGTTCCCAACCAACTGCATGACCTCGAACACCGCCGGCGACTGGAAACCAGTGTCGCCCGTCGCCTCGGCCACGTAGACGCTCGTCCCGGAGGCGTAGACAGCGTTGATGTCGGCGTTCTGCAAAACGGCCCGTGACGTCAGCGTGGGCTGACCGCCGGGGTTGACGGCGATGACGTCCACGGCTCCGAGATAGGGATTCCCGATCATGTTGTAGCTCACCACCGCCTGGGACCCCACCATGGAGACCGAGGTGGCCTGTAACACCTGACCTCCGACGGTGGGCGGTGCCACTTCGGCTTTGAGCCTCAACTTCAGCGACCCGCCGCCGAGTATGCCGGCTTGGCCGATCGTGCTGGTGGACAAGACTCGCGAGGACGCGGATAAGGGCGCCGCTGGGTAACCGACTCCGGCGGCATCGATCGGGATGGAGTCGTTGAAATACGTGACTTGCGCCGCAAGTGTGCTGGCGTCATTGACGATCGCGATCCGCCCGTTCGCCTGGTTGCCGGGGCCCGCTGGGCCCATCGCGTCCACGCATGCAAACGAGAGAATCGCGAGCAGGCTCGCGACCGGTAATGCCGACCTGGTACTCCTCATGCTACGTCCTCCCACGGAACCTCAGGAATGACCATCCGCGCGCTACTAGTGGGAGTACGGTCGCAAAAATCAAGCTCATCCCGGCCTTTGTGATGCGCGTCACCGGGATGGAACGAGACGTGAGCACAAGTCGTGGTAGGACAACCGTGTGCGCGGTCGGCCTTCGCTCATGCGCCGGAGCCGCCCTGGGACGGGTCGGATGGCAACCCGCAAGCCGCACCGCATTCCGCTAGCCCCAGCAAATGAGGGAAGGGGCAAGCGGCTGCGTCTAGTAATGCAACTTGATCCCTAGGGCCAGCTGGACGAGGGTCTGCTGCACCTGGGGCTTGAAGTTGCCGCCGGGCCGAATATTTCCTAGGCTGCCGAACACAAAGTTCGCCACCGGCGTCACGTCGAGGACGGGACCCAGGGGTCGGTCGTACCCGACACCGACGGTGAGCCCAAACCCGGTCGTCTGAGCCGTGTCCGACGCGGGCTTGGGGCCGGAGACCTCCTCGCGGTACAACGAGCCCCCCAGGCCTCCCTTCACAAAGAATCCGCTCGTCTTTACAGGATAGACGTAGACGACCAACATCCCGCTGCCACTCGTGATCTTCGTGCCCTGCACGTCCTTCCGCCACCAGCCCAGTTCCACACCCAGCTGCAACTGCGGGTCCGCCGCGACGCCAACCTTCACATACCCCGTCACCGCTCCCTCGCTCGGGACGTTCGGGCAGACGTCACACGTTCGAGACAACGACCCGTATCCGAGACCGCCGCCGAACCAGAGGAGACGCCGTGCCGGCTTGCCGGCGACTGAGTCCTGCGCGATCGCGGTACCCACGAGGCTGAGCATGAAGACGCAGGTCCCGACGAACGCACGCGCCCCGCTTCGCATGTCTGTCGCTCCATTCGGAGGGGTCCCTCAAGGTGTCGCCCCCCGACGCGAGCGCAAGACGCGGGACAAACTGCACAGCTCGACTCAGTGGAAGGTCACGCCCAGGCCGAGATCGATGTAGTTCTGCTTCCAGCCGTGTGCGGTGCCAATGCCGGGCACGCCAAAGTCCTCGAGCGCCCCGTACACGTAGTTCACCACCGGCGTGAGCGAAAGATTGCGGCCCACTCGAATGTCATAGCCCGCACCCGTGGTGAATCCCCACCCCGAGCCGTTCACCTCTGGGCTGGAATTGAGGTTGTAACCGGCAAAGCCAAGACCGCCGGTGACGAAAAATCCGCTTCTCGTGACAGGGTAATAGAAGAGCGAGGCGGTGACGTTGCCGATCGCTTCCGTCGTTCCACCAACGTCGTGTGTCCAGGCGTTGATCGAGGCGCCGATCCGGACATTGCGACTCGGCGTGCCCCCGAGCTTCAGGAATACCGTGGTGCCGCCCATGCGGGACCCGGGTCCACAATTGTCGCACGTGACGTTCGCCGAACCGTACCCCAGACCCAATCCGAGCCAGAAGCCCTCACGGCGCTGCGGGTACTGCGCCCGCGCCGCCGACGCGGCGCAGGTGAGCGCGCCGAGCAGTACGAGGACTCGTGATGCCGTGACCATAGCGCCCTCCTCCCTCCCGTGAGCAACCCGTTGATCCGTTTCAGCCTGTCGGCGGCTCGGGCCAAATCCGTGCCGGAATCAGGGAGCACGGCTCGCGGTCTGAGTGTCCCCACGCGCGGTCAGCCGATCAGGCAAAAGGGGAGGGCTGCCCTATGGCACCATCACGACGAACTTGTGCACTTCACGCAACATTTGACGCACGATCTGCAGGGTATGATTCGTGGCATGAGAATCGCTGCTTGCTGAATTATGCAGATAATGCACGATTTCTTTGACATCACGCCGACCCGGGGATAGCTTTGTCCGTTATGAAACTCATCACCACAGTCGTCCGCCCGGAACGCCTGCCTGAGGTCAAGGCTGCGCTGTTCCAGGCCGGCGTCACGGGCATCACCCTCA
>DASQIB010000090.1:0-4136 GCA_035631795.1 Gemmatimonadales bacterium
GTGCGGATGGCTCGGAGCCATCTCCTCAAGGCGCTCCCGCGGTACGTTTATGGCCTCCCCTCGAAACGAAAGGCGACGCAATGGACGTCTCACGTTGGGCGTCGTGCGCAGCGGCGGTTTTCGTCGCCTGCTCCGCCCCGAAGGCACCGACCGGAAACCCTCAGGCGGAGATTGTCGCGATGCTCGAGCGGAGCGCCGCCGACTGGAATCGCGGTGACCTCGCCGGTTTCATGAGCGACTATGCGAAAGACTCGAGCGTCGGGTACGTGTCGGGCGGCCACGTGCAGTACGGCTGGCAGCCGTTGTACGACCATTACCAGGCGACCTATTTCGCTCCGGGCAAGTCGCGCGATTCGCTCGCGTTCGAAGACGTCCGCGTACGACCACTCGGTGCCGATTTCGCGTTTTGCACCGCGCGCTTCAAGCTACTGCGCGCTGGGTCAGTGACGGCGAGCGGCCCGTTCACGCTCATCCTACAGAAGCGTGGAGACCGGTGGCAGATCCTCCACGATCACACATCCAGCGACCCAAAGTGAGAGAGACCGACCGCCGCCTCTTGCGTTTGACCGTCGTCTTCGTCCTTTGGGTGGTCGCCTGCAAACCGTCGGGGGACGGCGTGATCGCCCTCGAAGGCGCCACGCTGTTCGACGGATCGGGCGGCGAGCCGGTGAAGGACGCCCTGATTCTCATCAGGGGCGGCCATATTCAAACCGTCGCCCGCGTGAACGAGGTCGAAGTGCCACGCGGTGCGCAGGTGATGAACCTAATCGGCAAGACCGTCATTCCAGGGTTGATCGACGCGCACGCGCACGTCGAGCGGTGGGCCGGGGAGCGCTACCTCGCGTGGGGCGTAACGACGGTCCGCGATCTCGGGGCCTCGAGCACCGATTCCTCCATTGCCCTGAAGAATGATTTCAATCTCGGCTCGATGCTCGGCCCCCGGACGTTCACCTCCGGGGCGATGATCGACGGTGTGCCGCCGACCTATCCCACGGCCACCGGTGTCCGGACGTCCACTGACGTGCGCAAGGCGGTGGATCAGCGTGCGGTCGCCGGGGCGGACTACGTGAAGATCTACACGAAGTTCACCGCGGACCTCCTCAAGCCGCTCATGGACGAGGCGAATACGCTCCGGCTGCCCATCGCGGCGCATCTCGGGAAGATCGATGCGCTCACCGCGGCTCGAGCGGGTGTCGCGTCGATCGAGCATATGGCCGGCGTCGTGCAAGCAGCGAGCCCTACGCCCGCCGTGTACGAGCGGGCCCACGACCAGTTCCTGCGGGGCTGGACCACCGAGGAAATCGGCTGGGCCACGCTCGATTCGGCCTCCGTGGCCCGGACCGCGCGTTCGCTGGCCGCGACCCGAGTCGCGATCGTTCCGACGCTCGTGGTCCACGAGATGCTGTCGCGCCTCGACAATCCCACGCTCTTGCTGCGCCCGGGCATGGAAGACGTTCCGGCAGGGGCGACGAGCGTGCGCGACGTACCGGGCCTGCTCCGCCGCACCGGCTGGCGCAACGCGGATTTCCAGGCGTTTCGCCGGTCGCGCCCCCGCCAGAACCAGTTCGTCCGTGAGTACAAGCGGGCCGGCGGGCTCATCGCCGCGGGCTCGGACGCGGCGAACCAGCTGCTCGTGCCGGGCTTCTCGTTGCTCGATGAGCTGAGCCTGCTCGTCGCGGCGGGCCTGACCCCGCTCGAAGCCGTGACCGCCGCCACGCGCAAGGGCGCCGAGCTGCTGCACGCGGACTCGCTCGGCCGCGTCGCCGAAGGCAAGGTCGCGGATCTCATCGTGCTCGACGCGAATCCCGCGAAGGACATCGGGGCCACGCGTCGCATCGCCTGGGTGATGTTCCGAGGACGGATTCTCTATCCCGATTCGCTGAGGAGAACATGGGCAAAATAGGGTCGGCTCTCGTGGTCGGTCTCGCTCTCGTGGCGTGCACCCCGGGAAATGAACGGGGCGCTTACGACCTGGTCTTGAAGAACGGGTGGATCATCGATGGCAGCGGCAACCCACGATTCCGCGGCGACATCGCGGTGCGAGGTGATCGCATCGCCGCCGTCGGATTCTTGGGCAACGCCGTCGCGCGCGAGACGGTGGACGTCCACGGGCTCATCGTGGCTCCCGGATTCATCGACATGATGGGCCAGTCCGAGATCAACGCCCTGATCGACAATCGCGTGCTCAGCAAGATTACCCAGGGGGTCACCACGGAGGTGACGGGCGAGGGGGGCTCCGTCGCGCCGCTCACGGACCGTCTGGTACTCGACGACTCCGACGCCATGAAGAAGTGGCACTACCGCGAAGACTGGCGCGATCTGGACGGGTATTTCGCCCAGCTGGAAAAGCAGGGCTCCGCGCTCAACATCGCGACGTTCGTGGGGGCGACGCAGGTGCGGCTCGCCGTGGTCGGTAAGGACGACCGCGCGCCGACTCCCGCGGAGCTCGCGCACATGACGGCGATCGTCGACACCCTGATGGAGCAGGGCGGCCTCGGTCTGTGGACCGCGCTCGAGTACGCGCCGGCCAGCTACTCGAAGACCGAGGAGCTCATCGCGCTCGCCAAGGCGGCGAGCCGACATGGCGGCGTCTACGCCTCGCACATGCGGAACGAGGGCACGCGGATCGACGACGCCCTGAACGAAGTGTTCCGGATCGCGCGAGAGGCGAACATCCCCGCCGAGGTGTCGCACCTGAAAGTCGCGGGGCGCCGGAGTTGGGGCCGGATGCCCGCCGTGCTCGCGAAGATCGACTCGGCGCGGGCCGCGGGGCTCGACATCACGGCCGATCAGTACCCGTACACCCGGGCCGCGACGTCGCTCGACGCGTCTATACCCACCTGGGCAGAAAGCGGGGGGTGGGATTCGCTGCTCGTGCGCCTGCGCGATCCGCGGACCCGCGCGCGCCTGCACGCGGAGATGCTGCACCCGACCGACGGCACGGAGGGATTCTACAACGAGGCCGGCGGGGGAGCGGGCATCCTCATCACCGGCGTGTTCCAGGATTCGCTTCGCCCCATTCAGGGAAAGACCATCGCGGAGATCGCCGCGGCCCGGCATCGCGATCCGATCGAGACGATCTTCGACGTGGTGCTCGGGGAAAGCGGTCACCGAACCGACGCCGTGTACGCGGTCATGGACGAGCCGGACGTTCAGGCGGCGATGAAAACCTGGTGGGTGGCGGTGAACACCGACTTCGGCGGGGTGGCGCCCGACGGCCCGTTCGGAACGCAATCCGCGCATCCGCGCGCGTACGGCACGTTCGCCCGAATCCTCGGTCACTACGCCCGCGACCTCAAGCTCTTTCCGCTCGAGTTCGCCGTGCGCAAGATGACGGCGCTCGCCGCGCAGCGCGTGGGCCTGTACGACCGGGGGATGCTCAAGCCCGGCATGGCCGGCGACATCACGGTGTTTGACGCCGCGACCGTGGCCGACCGAGCGACGTTCGAGCAGCCGCATCAACCGTCGGTCGGATTCGCCTACGTGTTCGTGAACGGGAAGAAGGTGCTCGACCACGGACGGCTCACGGCAGCCCGCCCTGGACGGGGGCTGCGGGGTCCGGGCTACGTGCCGCCGGGATCGCGCGGGGGGCGGTGACACTCGGGCGGCTCGCCCTCGCGTGGCTCGCCGTGGCCGTGTGGACCATGGCTGTGACCTTCGGCGTCACCCTGCTCGTTGCCGCCAAGCCGGTCGATCAAACTGCCGCCCTGGCGGTCATTCCGAAGTCGTTGCTGACGTGGCGTCTCGTCGAGGCGCTGGTGCTCACGCTGTGCGCCGCGCTCTGGTTTGGGTCGCTCGGGAGCGGCGGCTGGTGGCTGCTGTTTCTACTGATCGGTGTCCTGGCGATCGGCCCCCGATGGCAGAGTGCGTTCAACCGGTCACATCTCGTCGAGGTGCTCGCGGACCTCGCGCGGTATGTCGTTGCCGGGGCGATCCTCGCCTGGCTCCTCCGATAGGGTATCTTCGGTAGACCGTATGTCTGCTGAACTCATGAGCGCCATCCGGCTGACGCGCTACTCGCACGGCGCGGGCTGAGCCTGCAAACTCGGCTCAGCCGAGTTGGCGCAGGTCTTGCGCCACGTGCCGGTCGCGACGGATCCCCGGATCCTCGTCGACGCCGCGAGCCGCGACGACGC
>DASQIB010000091.1:0-21740 GCA_035631795.1 Gemmatimonadales bacterium
GGTGGCACGGACGATGCTAACTGGCTCCCGATCGATGCTGACAACACTCTCACACGAGTTGAACGCCCATGTCTGAACGACTGACGCTTCCGGTGCTCCCGCTCCGGGAGGTCGTGCTGTTTCCGGGCGTCTCGATGCCGATCGGCGCCGGACGTCCCGCTACGTTGCGTGCGGTCGAAGCCGCGCTGAAGAGCGATTCGCGACTGATCTTTGCCGTCGCGCAGCGCGAGAACGTCGATACGGTCACGCCAGGCATCCTGTACACGACGGGGACGCTCGCCAAGATCAGCCAGATCCAGCGCGGACTCGGCGGGGTGCAGCTTCTGCTGCACGGTGAGCACCGCGGGACGGCTCTGCATTACAACGACAACGGACGCTACCTCGAGGCGGTGGTCCGCGAGGTGGAGGATCTCCCGCCCCTGAGTCTGGAGGATCCCGCGTTCGTCGCGCTCCATCGCGAAGCCCGGGAGCGGGCCGCGGAGCTGGGCGAGAAGTCGGGACTCCCTGAAGAAGTCGTCCGTCAGGTGCTCGAGGGCGTGACGGACCCAGGGCGGTTGGCCGACCTGGTGGCGGGCTACCTCGAGATCAAGCCGACGGATCGGCAGGGATTGCTCGAGACGCTGTCCGTGGAGGAGCGCCTGCGCAGGGTGCTGGTGCACGTGCAACGCCAGATCGGCGTCCTCGACGCGCAGGAGCACATCAAGTCCCAGGTCCAGGAAGAGCTCGGCGAGCGTCAGCGCGAGATGTTTCTACGCGAGCAGATGAAGGCCATCCGCAAGGAGCTCGGGGAGGGGGACGAGACCACGGAAGGCGAGCAGCTGCGCAAGCGGCTCGAGGCGCTCGAGCTGCCCGAGGCGGCCAAGAAGGAGGTCGCTCGAGAGTTGGAGCGGTTGGAGCGGGCGAACCGGGACTCGATGGAGGCGCAGGTCATCCGCACCTACCTCGAGACCGTGGCCGAGCTGCCATGGAACACGCGCGCCCAGGAATCCCTCGACCTGAAGCGCGCGGCGGAAATCCTGGAGCAGGACCACTACGGGCTCCAGGATGTGAAGGATCAGGTCCTCGAGTTCCTGGCGGTGCGGCAGCTGCGGCAGCGGTCGCCCGAGAGCGTGCCGCAGAGCAAGCCCGACGAGGAGCAGACACGGGGGTCCATCCTGTTGTTCGTGGGTCCGCCGGGCGTCGGCAAGACGTCGATCGCCAAGTCGATCGCGCGCGCCATGGGGAGGCCGTACGTCCGGATCTCCCTCGGCGGTGCTCGCGATGAGGCGGACATTCGCGGTCATCGGCGGACTTACGTCGGAGCGATGCCCGGCCGGATCATCCAGGGCATGAAGCAGGCGGGGGCCAAGAACCCCGTGTTCTTGCTCGATGAGGTCGACAAGCTCGGCGTGTCCTTCCAGGGCGACCCCGCGGCCGCCTTGCTCGAGGTGCTCGATCCCGCCCAGAACGATTCGTTCACGGATCACTACCTCGGCGTGCCGTTCGACCTTTCGGAGGTGCTGTTCGTCGCGACCGCGAACTTCCTGCAGAGCATTCCAGGGCCGCTACTCGATCGGCTCGAGACCGTGAACTTCGCCGGGTACACCGAGCGCGAAAAGCTCGAGATCGCCAAGCGGTATCTCGTGCCCCGCCAGGTGCGGGAGAACGGGCTCACACCCGAGCAGTTCGCCGTGACCGACGCGGCACTCAGCCAGATCGTCTCGAGCTATACGCGCGAGGCGGGAGTCCGCCAGCTGGAGCGGGAGATCGGCAAGCTCGGACGCAAGGTCGCCCGGCGCATCGCCGGCGGCGACGTGGAGAGGGTGACGGTCGACGCACCGGATGTCGACGATCTGCTGGGCCGGCCCAAGGTCCATCCCGAGCGCAAGGCGGGCGAGGATCAGGTGGGCGTGGCCACCGGTATGTACTACACGCCGGTCGGCGGTGACATCATGTTCGTTGAAGCGAGTGTGATGCGCGGCAAGGGCGACTTGGTCTTGACGGGCCAGCTGGGTGACGTCATGAAGGAATCCGCCCGCGCGGCGCTCACCTACGCCAAGTCACACGCCGACCAGCTCGGTATTCCGGAGGCGGCGTTCGGCGCCACGGATGTCCACATTCACGTTCCGGCCGGCGCGATTCCGAAGGACGGGCCGTCGGCGGGCGTGACCATGGCGACGGCGCTGGTCTCTGCATTGTCGCGGCGGCCCGCGCGGCACGATCTCGCAATGACCGGCGAGATCACGCTTCGGGGTCGCGTGCTGCCCATCGGTGGCGTGAAGGAGAAGGTGCTGGGTGCCGTCCGAGCGGGGATCCGGACTATCGTACTGCCGAAGGAGAATGGCGCGGACTTGGAGGACCTCCCCGAAGAGGTGCGACGGTCGCTCGAGGTGCACATGGTAGAAGACCTGGACGAAGTCCTGACACTGGCCCTCCGCGGCGCCCGCTTCGAGGCCGGCCACCTGGTCTTCGACGGCGACGCGCCGGTGGAGCCAAGCCTCGTCGCGAAGCACAACTGACGGTTCACGTCACGCTTCACGGGCCCCCGGATATCCCCGGGGGCTCGTGGTTTTCGGGCCTGGAACGCGTCCAACCCTTTTCGCGTACGGCCTGTCTAATCAGCCGACCCGTCTCGGGGCTGCCATCGTGCCGATTGCTGCCTTCGTCGCTCTCGCCGTCCAGGCTATCACCCCGCCGCTGAGCGGCGGGGCCGTTTCTCCTGCAACTGCCACCAGCGCCACGGCGGTCCGCGCGGCGCACGGCGTGGTGATCGACGGTCGCGACGACGATGACGTCTGGCGCACTGCCCCCGCGATCACGCAGTTCCGCGAGTTCCAGCCACGAGAAAACGGGGATCCCCGGTTTCGGACCGAGGCGAAGGTCGCTTACGATGATCACAACCTCTATGTCTTCATCCGGGCGTTCGACCCGCATCCGGACAGCATTCTCAAGCTGCTCGCCCGACGCGACGTCCGGGCTGCGACCGATCAGCTGAAGATCATGATCGACTCCTATCACGACCGGCGGTCGGGCTTCGAGTTCGCCGTGAACCCGGCCGGCGTGAAGCGTGACTATGCGATCTACAACGACACCCAGGAGGACGACGCCTGGGATGCCGTGTGGGAGGTCGCGACGACCGTCGATTCGCTGGGCTGGACCGCCGAGTTCCGTATTCCGCTCTCGCAGCTGCGGTATGTGCCCCGGGACACGAACACGTTCGGGTTCGGGGTCTGGCGCGATATCCAGCGATACAATGAGCGGGTCAGCTGGCCGGTGTACCGGAATTCGCAGACCGGGATCTCATCCCAGTTGGGTGCGCTGACCGGCCTCGTGGGTCTGCCCTCACCGCGCCGCCCGGAGCTCGCGCCCTACATGCTGACGAAGAACGTGTCCGTGCCCACCGGCGGCAGCTTCGACCGCTCGCAGAAGCTGACGGCGGGCGCCGACCTGAAGTACGGGCTTACGTCCAACCTGACCCTCGACGCGACGGTCAACCCCGACTTCGGACAGGTCGAGCAAGATCCGGCCGTGCTCAACCTCAGCGCGTTCGAGACGTTCTTTCAGGAGCGGCGACCATTCTTCGTACAGGGAGCCGGAATCTTCCGTTTCGACGTGAATTGCAGCCAGGTCAACTGTAACAACGAGGGGCTGTTCTACTCACGCCGCATCGGGCGGGCGCCGGAGCTCGACTATGGCGTCACCGGCTCGCCCACGGTGACGACGATCCTGGGCGCGACCAAGCTGACCGGCCGCCTTCCCGGCGGGCAAACGATCGGCGTGCTGGACGCGGTCACCCAACGCGCCTCGGACCCGCTCGGCAACACCCTCGAGCCGACGACCAACTACGCCGTCGTGCGGGCGCAGCAAGACTTCCGTAACGGCGAAAGCGGCGTGGGCGTCATGCTGACCGCGGTCAACCGCGAGTTGGACCAGGCCACTGAGAATGCGCTGCGACGAAGCGCATTCGTCGGCGCGCTCGATTTTCGGCACCGCTTCTTGAGCAGTCACTATCAGATCAAGGGATCGCTCGATTTCAGCCGTGTGGCGGGGACGGATTCGGCGATCGCGGCCACACAGAGCAATCCGGTCCATTACTACCACCGGCCCGGCGCCGGTGTCTCGTTCGACTCGACCCGGACGTCGCTGACAGGCAACGCGCAGGAGTTGTTGTTCGGCAAGGTCGGCGGCGGGATCACGCGGTTCGAGACGAGCTACTTGCGCCGCTCCCAGGGGTTCGAGGTGAATGACCTGGGCTACCTGCAGCAGGCGGACCAGCAAAGCTGGAACAACTGGTTCGGCGTGCAGGCGCAACATCCGAGCGCGTTGTACCAGCAAGCGTGGTGGAACTTCAACTGGTGGCAGTATTGGACGGCGGCCGGTACGCCCGTGGAGCGCGCCGCCAACACCAACGGACACGTCCAGCTGCACAACGGGTGGTTCGTGATGGGCGGCATCACCGGCGGCCAACTCGGCACCACCTTCTGCGATCGCAATTGCACCCGGGGTGGGCCGGCGGTGCGGGTCGATCCCTATCTCTCGGCGTGGGCGGAAGTGGACGGAGATGCCCGCCCTCCGCTCGTGCCGTATGTGTGGTTCAACTTCTGGCGCGGCGACGGGGGACGCTCGGAATCGTTCAACGGCAATACGCAAGTCACATACCGTATCGCGTCCCAGGTCAACACGTCTCTCACCCTGAGCGCGACACACAACGTGAATGATATCCAATGGTTCGCCAACTACACGCGGAACGACACGACGCACTACACGTTGGCCCATCTCGAACAGAAGACCGTGTCTCTGACCGGCCGGGTCGATTACACACTCACCACCACGCTCACCCTACAGCTCTACGTGCAGCCGTTCGTCACCAAGGGGAGCTACTCGAACGTCCGCGAGCTCAACGACCCGAATGCCACCGCCTTCGTCAATCGGTATAAGGCCTACGGGGACACAGCCGTCACCAACCACCCTGGTGGCTTCAACGACAAGGAGTTCAACTCCACCGCCGTGCTGCGCTGGGAGTATAAACCCGGCTCGACGCTGTTCCTCGTGTGGACACAGGGGCGCTCGGGGTATGTTCCGCTCGAGGGGACGCGGTCGCTGCAAGGGGACTTCCGGGACATGTTCGATCTGCACCCGAACAACACGTTCATCGTGAAGGCGTCGTACTGGATCAACTGGTAGCGCTACCGAGCTGCCACTCCCTCCAACACGAGTCGCACGGCCGCGTCCTTCCACCGCTCGCGGAGCGCTGGCTCGTCGGCGCCGAGGGGTGGCGCGCTCACGGCGATCAGTGACTCCAACCCCAGGTAGGCGACCATCAGAACCAACGCCTGAGCGGCCGCTAAGTGAGGATCGAGGTCGTCACGCACGAGGCCCCGACCCTGCCCCTCAGCGAGCAGCACGACGAGCCGCTTTATTGCCGGCGCGAAGGGTCGCGCCTCGGAGCGGCCGGCCTGCGTGAGGAGCGCCACGAGCTCGGGGTGTTCGGCCAGGAAATCGAACTGCGTGGCCAGCGCAGTCCTGATGCGGTCGAGGGGATGCGCCTCAGCGGAGCCGGCAGGGGCGGGGGGCGCGGGGGCGGCGCGGGGCCCGGCCGCGACCGGCAGGGCGGTCAAGGCCTGCTCCAGCTGGGACGCCCCCCTTGCTAAGACGGCGTTGAATAGGCCGCGCTTCGAGTGGAAGTAGTAGAAGACCAACTGCTTGTTCACACCCGCTTTCCGCGCGATCTGATCGACGCGGGCGCCGTCAAAGCCGCGCCGGGAGAACTCCTCTCGGGCTGCGGTGATGATGCGTAATGCTCTGGAGTTACTTAGCTTAGGGTTCACACTGCGATTTCTTCAACCATATGGTTGATGAAATATACGCCTAGTCTGGCCACACCGCCAGGTCGCGGGGAACGAGCGGGAGCCCTTCGCGCAGGAACTTGATGATCAGGCCGTTCGCCTCGTCGGGCGCCTCTTCCTGCACCGAGTGCCCTGCGTGGGCGATCGAGAGGAACGCCGCTTTGGGAATGCCCAGAGCGAACGCCCGGCCCAGCCCCATCGGCACAATTCGGTCCTCTTCTCCCCAGAGGACCAGCGTAGGAGCGGCAACGTGCTCGAGCTGTCCCCGCAGCCCGTCGAAGCGAAACTCGCGCAGCACACTGCGCAGGGCATGCGCGTAGCCCGGTTCCACGGTGGGCGCGTAGTACTGGTCCACGTCGGCCTCGGTCACCTTGGTGGGGTCGGCATACGTCGCCTTGAGGATCGCGGCGGTGAGGCCACGCCCTCTCAGGGCGAGCGCCACGGGCCCCACGAACGGCCAGCGGGCGACGCGGAGCACGAGCGGCTGGCGAACGCCCAGGCCCGCGGAGCCGATCAGGACGAGCCCTCGGACGCGGTCGGGGTGCTCGATCGCGACCTGAGCCGCCACCGCTCCGCCCATGGAATGACCGACGAAAACCGCATCGGCGATCCGCAGCGAGTCGAGGAGCGCCAGCGTCACCCGCGCGTAGCTCTCGTTATCGTAGCCGGAGGCGGGCTTGTCGGAGAAGCCGAACCCCGGGAGGTCGAGAGCGATCACGCGGTACCCCGCGGCTGCGATCGGAGCCAGGTTCTTGCGCCACGCGTACAGCGACGCCCCCAGTCCGTGTACCAGTACGACGGGGATTCCCTGACCCGTCTCGACGTACCGGATCCGAGTCCGCTCGACCTGGATGGCGCGGGCGGCGAACGCGGTCCCGGCGGGGAATCGTCGACTCTCAGGAATGGCGGGGGCACGACAGGCGAAGCCGGCAACGAGCAGCACTCCGAGCCACCTCATGGTCGGCTCCTCAAAGCCGCCCGCACGAGCGCGAGGATGGCGGGGTGCGAGCTCCACAGTCCGATCGCGAGCTCACCAGTGCCGCTGACCGCCACTGCCTGAACATCGTCGATTATGAGGGCGGTGGGGGCGTCGGCGGCGACGTGCCCGCTGACGAGGGCTTGCATGTCGGCGGGCACGTCGCCCGCGACGTGCAGCTCGACCGCCGCGCGCTCCTTGGCCCGCCGCCATGCCGGCAGCGTGGGCCGCAGGAGTTCCGCCGTGAGGACTCCCTCCGCCCGGCGCTCCGCGCGGGCGACGAGCTGGAGGATGAGATTCGCGACGGCCCGAGCACCGAGCACACTGCGGGTGTCAGGCTCGACCGAGGCGGAGGCGGCAGTAAGCGCGGCGCTCAGACGGTCGAGTGCCTCGCCCTGCTGCGTGGCAAGCTGAGCGATCAGCGCCCGTGGGTCCGTCGCTCGGAATCGGGTGGGACGCCCGGGTAGGCGGATCGCGGCGGTACGACCCACCAGACCCTCCAAGGCGCCGTATGCATTCGCACGGGCGATCCGGGCCGCGTGCGCGACCGCATATCCGGTCGCCGGCCCGAGCCGCAGCAGCGTCCTGTACACCTGCGACTCCGTTGGCGTGAAGCCGAAGGGCGTCAAATCGAGCGGGTTAGGCATCGTAGCGTAGTAGCGTTTACTACTACGCCACGAGCTTTCAGAACGCAAGAGGTGTCAAACGACTTCGATCGGGAGTCCCATCAGCCTTGCGATGAGCGCCAGGCGGAACGTCGCGTCGGTTTGCCGTTGCGCCGGACTCTTTCCCGGCCCCTCGAGCGGGAAGTAGTGGGCCGTGAGGGGGCTCGTCGCCTTCGGCATCGCGCGCAGGCTCTTCGGGCTCCAGATCCCCTGGTCATCACACTCGCTGAACAGGCGTGCCAGCACCCGGCTGGCGCTTGGGATCTGGCGCACCAGGCCGAGCCGGGTCATGAGCTCGAGCCAATAAAGCGCGAAGGGAACGTCCGTGACATGCCCCTGCGCGTCGGACCGGAGCGGGTCGCCCAAGAGCTCGAACAAGGGCTTCAGGAGCTTCTTGCCTGCGAGGATGAAAAATGCCCGGCGTGGGGCGGGCGACGAGAAGTAGTTCCCCAGCCGCTCGATGAAACCGGCCCGCTCGCGCTGGACGGGGGGGAGGAACGCGAGCATCTCCACCGCGAAGATGGTCGGCGGGCACGCGAGCGGCTCGAGCACGGTCTTGCCCTGCGCCTTCTTGAACGGCTTCGCGGCGAGGTCACTCCGCAAGTATTGAGAGATGTTGCTCGCGATCGTGTGAGCGGTGCCGCGTACGCGCGGGTCGTCGCTGTGCCCGCCCCGGGCGAGCGTGCACGCGGCCGCCTCGCGGCCGACCCGGCGGGCCCAGCGCCCCACCCCCGGATCTCCCTTGGCCGGCTTTTGAAACTCGACGAGCAGCTCCTGCGCCCGCTGAGCCACCGCGCGATCGGGGTCGTCGGGCTCGATGCGCGACAGCAGCTGGAATAGGAAGCGGTCAGCGTCGCGGAACGGACGGTCGCCCGACGGCCACCCGAGCTCGATCAGACGGCGATACTGATAGACGGTGCCCGCCTCGCCCCACCCGTACGACTTCGACGCCGCGGGCGCCAGCAGATTGGCATCCCATAGGCCGTTCGCCTTTTGGCGGCGGGCGATCGCCTGGGCCACCTTGTACTCGAGTACTTGCCGGCGTAGCGCGGCAAGTCGCTCCGGATCTCGCTGCGGCTCCGGGACGACTTCGGCGTAGGCGCGATAGACGAGCGGCGGACTCGCCGCTTCACCCAACCACGTTAGAGGAAGTCGATGCGACGCGGGGAGTTCCAGGTGCGCGCTCCGAAGTGCGGGAAACCGCGACCCTCAAAAACGGGCGCAAACTTACCCGGCTCCCCCCGAATAGGCCAGAGGCGTGCTCGGGCCCTCCACCCAACAAGGCCTATACCATTTCACTACAGTATGTTACAGATCATGCAAATTCTTGCGCGCTACTGCGATGCGGACCCTGTCGGCCGGTGAAACTCGGACCTCGGCAGCCATTCCGGCATAGTCGGGGCGTTGGCGATGGCCACCGCCAGGCGGAGGGCGACCTGCGCCTCCTGTGCCATGCCTCGGTATGTGAACGTCGACTTGTACTCGTCGCTCGGCTGATGGTACCGGGTCCGGTTGTACAGATCGGCTTGTTCGCGCCCCCACCCCGCCGGCTTGCCGACGAAGTCCAGGCCCGGCTCGATCGAGACGGCGGGCACACCCGCCTTGGCGAATGGAAAGTGGTCGGACCGGTAGAACGAGCCCCGGACGTCCGGCTCATGGACGACGACTAACGATTCGGCGCGCGCCGCACCCTCGAACATCGGCCCGATGGTCGAGCGGTCAACGCCCAGGGCGTCGATGTCTCGAGTGGCTCCCCGCACGTTCGTGACGTCCAGGTTGATCACGGCGGCGGTCTGCGCCAGAGGGATGAGGGGGTCGCGCACGTAGGCTTCACTCCCCAGGAGTCCGCTCTCCTCCGCCGTGGTCGACACGAACAGCACGGACCGACGGGGCCGAGGCTGGAGTTGCACGGCGGCCTGCGCGATGGCCAGCACCGCGGCGACGCCCGACGCGTTGTCTTCGGCCCCGTTGTAGATCGAGTCTCCGTTCACCGCGGGGCCGATCCCCTTGTGATCCCAGTGGGCCGTGAGCAAGACCGCCTGGCGCGCCAACGCGGGGTCGCTTCCGCGCAGCCGCGCCACGACGTTGGCCGAGTGCACGTGCCGCAGCTCGCTCTTCACATCGACGCTCACGCGCACGCCGGTAGTGACGGGCCGAAAGTCGCGGCGGGCGGCGGCCCGCGTGAGTGAGTCGAGGTTCAGACCCGCCTGCGCGAGCGCTGCCTGGGCGGCGTCGTGCGTGACCCACGCCGCGAAGGCGATGCTCGGCGTCGCCGGGTGGTCGAGCTTGAACTGTTCGACGGACCAGGAGCCGCGGACCACGTCCCAGCCATACGTCGCGCTTTCGGTCGTGTGAACGAGGATCGCGCCTAACGCTCCACGCCGCGCCGCCTCCTCGAGCTTGTAGGTCCAGCGGCCGTAATAGGTGAGCGCGCGGCCATTGAAAATGGTTGTGTCCTGGATTCCGGGGTCATTGACCAACATGAGGAGCACTTTGCCCCGGACGTCCTGGTCCTTGTAATCGTCCCAGCGCCACTCCGGCGCCTGTATGCCGTAGCCCACGAACACCAGCTCGCCGTCGGCCACGATGTGACTCTCGGGCCGCTCGGCCCACGCGACGAAGTCGTCCCGATAGGTGAGCGAGCGCGCGGTGCCGGCCTTGCCCCAGGAGAGGGAGGGATGCGGAACCATCCCGACGAGCGCCACCGGCTGAAAATACGATCCGTCCGGGCCGGCGGGCTCGAGCCCCAGCGCCTCGAACTGGGCCGCGATGTAATCCGCGGCCAGGGCACCACCACGTGTGGCGGGGGCGCGACCCTCGAGTAGATCGTCGGCGAGGTACTTCAGGTGCGCGTCCATGGCGGCGGCACTCACCGCCGGAAGCGGCCCTGATGGAGAGGCTGGCGTAGGCAGCGAGGGAGCGGCCGGTGCCGTCGCGCGACCGCACGCCGCGACGCCTGCAAGAAGGAGGGTGACGATGCGCATGGAATGCGTTCCTCTCATGATGAAATCCGATATCTTTCGCGTATGCTCGAGGCGTTACGTGCCCGTCGCGTAGAGAAACTGCCTGCGCAGGTCGTGCTCAAGGGGCGCATTCTCTTCCTCACCGAGGATGCGGGCCTCGTGCGCCGGCAGCTCGACGGGGAGGACGTGAATTGGCGTCCCGGGACCGCGCTACGTGACAACATCTCCACCGACGAAATCACTCCCGCCTACATCTGCTACTACTACGACGAAACGCTCGGTGACTTCCCCTATCTGGGGCTCAAGTGCGGCGAAGAATTTCCCATTACCCGGGGATCCGTCAAGCGCGGCGGGTTCGTCGCCTCGGTCAGCGGCAAGCGCCGGGGGAAAGGCTCCTCCCGCGAGCAGTCCCCGTATGCCGAGATGTGCGCCGGGATCAAGCTCGTCATCGCCGAGAATATCGAGCGTATCTACCGTGAGAACTGTCAGAATCTAGGCGTGCTCACCACGACCGATTTCTCGATGATCGACAAGGTGCGCCGCGGCGAGGCCATCCCGCTCAGCGCCTTCACCGCGGGGGAAGGCGAGATCACCCGGGGCATCATCGAGTACGGCGGACTGTTCAACTTCAACGTCGCCCGGCTCCAGGGCAAAGTCGTGCTCACGCCGCCCGGCACGGCGCCGCGCCCGATGACCCTGGGCGAGAAGATCATCGCCCGCCACTGGGTCGTGGACCCCTCGAAAGGGAAAGTCGGGGTGCCCGCCGTCCAGCCGGGCGACGAGGGCTTCGTCGTCACGGACATCCGCTTCAGTCATGAATACGTGACGCCCATGGCGGCGATCTTCTTCGAGCAGCTCGTGGGCGCCGACGAGAAGGTGTACGACCCGGGCTCGATCCTGATGTTCCGGGATCACCTCACGTTCCTGGATGAGGCCATGACCCCGGAGCGTGTGAAGGAAGGCCTGCTCGACGTGGCGCTCGAGCTCGAGAAGAAGCAGCGTGCCTTCGCCGAGAAGCAGGGGATCAAGCTGTACGGCGAGTTACGGCTCGGTCACCACGGCTCCGAAGCGATCTGCCACTCCAAGATCCTCGAGGGGCACGCCGAGCCGGGGATGGTGATCATCGGGAGTGACTCCCACACGCCCCACGCGGGCGCCGTCGGCTGCATCGCCTTCGGCGTCGGCACGACGGCCATTTTCAATTCCTGGATCACGAAGGACGTCCGCCTCACGGTTCCCGACACCGTGAAGATCGTGGTGCGCGGCGCCAAGCCCGGCAACGTGACCGCCAAGGATTTCATGCTCGAGGTCCTGCGGCATCCATACGTGAAGAGCGGCCGGGCCATCGGTAAGCTGGTCGAATACTGTGGCGACGCGATCGAGTCGCTCTCGGTCGACGAACGGGCCACGATGACCAACATGACCGCCGAGGTCGGCGGCTTCACGGGGTACGTGGCACCCGACGAGAAGACGGCCGCCTACCTCATGGAGTACCGCGGCATGTCACGCGCGGCCGCTACCCGACTGTGCCAGGACCTGGCGAGCGACCCAGGTGCGGAGTATTGCGAGGTGATCGAGATCGACGCGTCGGTGATCCGGCCGATGATCGCGCTGCCGGGGGATCCGGGGAACGGGCAATACATCGAAGACGCGCCGGCGCGCGTGAAGGTGGATATCGCGTACGCCGGCTCGTGCACCGCAGGGAAAAAGGAGGACATGGACATGTACGCCCGCGTGCTCGCGGAGGCCGCCGAGCGCGGCGAGCGCGTGGCCCCGTGGGTGCGGTTTTACATCCAGTCAGGGTCGCAGGATGTGAAGCGCTACTGCGAGGAGCGCGGGTATCTCGACTTGTTCAAGAAAGTTGGCGCGACGTTCCTCGAGCCGTCGTGCGGCGCGTGCATCAACGCGGGCCCAGGGGTGTCCAAAACGCGCGAGGAAGTGACGATCAGCGCGATCAACCGCAACTTCCCAGGTCGCTCGGGGCCCGGGCAGCTCTACCTCGCCAACCCGTACACGGTCGCCGCGTCGGCCATCGCCGGGTACATCAGGATCTGGGAGCCCCGGGAGGGCGCGAGCGGGATCGTAGTCTAGCGGCCGCCGCTCGCGTTCGACGCGGTGCGCTCCACTGGCGAGGCGCCGCCGCCCTTGGGGCGCAGGGCACCACGCTGGTAGACGCTGCGGGGATTCCAGAGCACCCACGAAGTGATGCCGACGTCTTCCGCCGCGCGGATCTGCTCGCGGATCTCAAAGGGCGTGTAGCGGGGCAGGCGGCGCCCGAGCGTGAACGCTTGCAGGAACGGCCTGATCTCGGCCGAACCGGGCAGGGGGCGGGACCGTTGCAACGCGTCCTTCAGCGCTGAACGCACGATGTGATACGGCTGGCCGTTCGGCCACGCGTAGCCGAAGGCGCCCCGATAGTAGTGGCTGGGATACACCATCGGCAGCACCACGTCGGCGACGCTCACGAAATCTTCCCACACCTGCCCGATGCCGAGGTCGCCCGACGTGGTGGAAGCCGTGAGCCCGAAGATGTCGAACGTGACCGGGACGCTGTAGGGCCGCAGGCGCTCTTTCATGAGCGCCACGTGCTCGCGGACCGCCTCGCGCTGGGTCTGGCCGGCTTTGTGCGCGGGAAAGATCGCCGTGGCCATGCGCTCGCGCGGCTCGTCGGGAAAGCGCACATAGTCGAACTGGACTTCCTGGAACCCGATGCGGACCGCCTCTGCCGCGAGCTGGGCCGAATAGATCCACACCGAATCGTTGTAGGCATCGACCCACGCGATGTCGATCCGGTCGCGCCACAGCCCACCGGTGTTGCGGTCCTTGACGGACCACTGCGGCTTGCGCTCGGCGAGGCGCGGGTCCTTCGCGACCACGATGCGTGCGATCGCGTAGATGCCGTGCGCCGCGAGCGTGTCAAGACGCGCCTTCGCGTCCTTCGCCCGCACGCAGGTGTTCGCGCCAATTTGTTCCGCCGTCGGCACCTCGGACGGATAGAGCAGGCAGCCGGTGTCGTCCTTCACGTCGATCACGAACGCGTTGATCTCGGTCTCGTCGGCGAGGCGCACCAACTGCCAGAGCTTCGGCGAGCCGAATGCCCAGGCGTTGACGTATAGCCCCTTGATGTTCGCGCTCGGCGGCAGCAGGACGGACTCCTGCTGCACGTAGCGGATCTCCGTGGGGCGAAGCAGAACCTTCAACTGATCGACCGGAGCGGTCTCGATCGCCTCGGCGGCGGGAATCGACGTATCTGCGGGCGGCGTCGAGTCGACGGGCTCCTGCGCAAAAAGGCCGCGACTCGTAAGGAGCGCGGCCAGCAAGAGGGCGACTACCTGCCGGACCACAGCCATAAAAGGGGTTACACGATAGGAATCACCGGCAAATCGGACAAGAGACGCGAATCACTCTACTTCGCGGTCAGCTGTAAGCTGTTAAATAGCAATGGGTAAGTGGCGATGCTCTGGCCCCGATACTGAGGCCTGAAGCCGAACAGGATCACCCGCCCCGCACCCAGTTTTACTTCGACGAGCGCGGCCCGGCCTGCCACCCGCTCGGGATGCAACACCCACCCAGACAGGAGCACCTTGTCCGCGTCCGCGGGATAGCGCCCCACGACGCGCACGGCGCTCGAGTCCAGCACGTCGAACGCGGGCCCGCTCTCATACCAGGCGATGCTCTGCGTAGGCATGCCGCGCGAGATCGGGTCGTTGGGGTCGAGCTCCATTCGGAAAATCGATCCAGGGGCGTAGAACTCGTCGTCCGCCACGCCTTCCAGGACGTTGCGCACGGGGAGCAGCAGTTGTTCGACGGCGAAGCGGCTGGCGTCGTTCAACGCGATTAGCGTGCCGCCGTCGGTGACGAACTGGCGCAGCGCCTTCACCCCATCGGCCCCCAGGCCGCCGGCATACGGCGCCGGATACTCCTTCGCGAGGCCATCGAGTAGCTCGTGCGGCGACTCGTCGGGGAGGAGAATGACGTCGAACTTGTCGCGCAGCTTCCCGGCGCGCATCACCGAATCGACGACGGAGACGTAAGGCACCTTCCAGGTATCGAACAGCCAGCGCGTCCACCCCTCGTCAATGGGCGCCACGTACGATCGGTACAAACCGATGCGCGGGACGTCCGGGCCGGCGAAACCTGGATAAGTCAGGTTCGCAACCGGCGGCTCGACCGGAGGCGAGAGTCCGATGCGCAGCGAGTCGCGCGACGGGACCGCCGTTACGCCCATTAAGAGCGGAAGCGTTTGGGCGGTGACGTCGTACGGCGGGAGGGGCGGACCACCGGGGTACAGCCGCAGATCCGGATACCGCTGCGGCTCGAGCAGCGCCTTGGCGAAACCGGCATAGGGTTGCCGCAGGACGACCACGTAGCTTCCCGCTGCGAAGCGCTGCGCACCGAGCGTGATCGGGTGGAGCGCCGTTCGGACTTCGACCTGGCCCCGGTGCAGAATGCCCAGCAGCGTGGCGAGCCCCCCCCCCGAGTCCTGATGCTGCCGGGGAATCACATACGCGTACGGCCAGCCCTTCCATCCGCGAACGGCGCGTGTCTCGACCGTGAGGAAGTTCGCGAGCCAGCGATCTCGGTACCGCGCCGCGTTCTCGAGCAGGGCGTACGCGCCGTCGGTCTGGTAGGTCACGATGTCGCGGAGCGTCCACCGGCCACCGGGCCACGGGTTGGTGAAATTCCACGATCGCTCGCGCGGGTTGAAGCCGCGGCCGCGCGTCGCAAGCTGGTCGAACGGGATGTCGACCGGTGAGGCGAGGTTCGCGCTCGCGGCCTCGGAGAGGATGCGCACCCCCCCGTGGTAATGCTGATACGCGCGGGCGGGCGTCCACGCATCATACACCGCGTTGATCGCGATGCCGGTCTTGCCCTGGCCGGCCAGCGTCCAGGCCATATCCGTGCCCAGCGCGTTCACGCCGTCGATCAGTAACGGATCGACGTTGGGCTCGACCGGATCGAGGTAGGGCGGGAGAAAGAGTCGGGATCCATCCGTATCCTGCTGGTGGATGTCATGCACGATCTGCGGATGCCACACGTTGTGGATCGAGTCAACCACGAGCTGCGTCTCGACCTGGGTGAACGCGTACCAATCGCGGTTGTTGTCGTGCCCCGTGTAATGATGATAGAGCTCCGGGGGGTCCGTGCCTTCCGCGGGAGTTCCCAATGTCCGGTTGTACCAGCGGGTGACGATCGAGACGCCATCAGGATTGAGCGACGGCACGAGCCACAGGATCACGTTGTCGAGAATGGCCCGGGTGTCGGCGCTGGTATCCGTTGCCAGTCGGTACGCGAGGATCGCCGGTGTGAGGTGTCCGCCCACCTCGTCCGAATGGATCCCCGACGTGATCAGCACGACGGTCTTCTCCTCTTTGAGCGCCGTGGTCGCGTCCTTCGGCGTCCTGAGCCCGCGCGGGTCGGCGAGGCGGGCGTTCAGCTCCCGGTAGTGGTCGAGGCGCCGGAGGTTTTGTGGGCTGGAAACCACCAGGGCCACGAACGGTGCCCCGAGCGTGGAGTGCCCGAGCTCTCGGTACCGCACGCGATCGCTGGCGCTGGCGAGCGCCTGGTAGTACCGGACCAACGTCGGCCAGTCGGCGAGCTTCCGGTCGTCGCCGGGCTCGAAGCCGAGGACCGATCGGGGGGTCGGGATGCGTTGGGCCGAGCTGCGCTGAGCGGGCGGCGGGGCTGGGCGACGCGTACGGGCCTGCCGCCGCGAAGGCGGCTGCTGCCCCGGCAAGAGATGGGGGATGGGCGGCGCGGCGAGGGCGACCGCGAGGAGCAACGTGAGCGCGCGGGACACGGGCCACGGAAAATACCGAGCCCAGTCCCCGGGCGCGACTACGGAACCTTGTGTAGCTCGACGCGCCGGTTCTGCGCGCGGCCGGCGGCGGTGCTGTTCGGCCCGATGTACCCGGAGGCACCGTAGCCCTTCGCGATCATCCGGGCGGGGGGCACACCCTTGCGCGCGAGGTAGAAGCGCACCGCGGCGGCGCGGGCCTGCGAGAGCCTGTAGTTGATGTACTTCCGGCCCGTGCTGTCGGTGTATCCAGCCACTTCGATCCGGATGTCGGGGTTCGCGAGCAGCGAAGCCGCGACCGCGTCGAGCACCACGTACGAGTCTCGCGTCAGGACCGACCGGCCGGTCTCGAAGTTGACGCCCGTCAAGATCAGTGTCGGCCGCGGGGGTGCGCCGGGAGCCGGGGACCGCGCGGCTTCGGGCGCGAACAGAATCATGCACCCGTTCGCATCCACCTTGCTCCCGGGCGGCGCCGGCGGGCACTTACCTGGTGCCGGGGCCGTTGGGGGGGCCGGGGGGGCCGGGGGCGCCGGGGCCACCGCCTCGACCGGCAGCGGGCAACCCGTGGCGTCCACCTTGGTCCCTGGCGGCGTGTTGGGGCACTTATCGATCCCGTCGGGCACGCCATCGAGGTCTGAGTCGAGCGGGCAACCCTTGGCGTCGACGATGGCTCCCTTCGGCGTGTCGGGGCACTGGTCGATGCCGTCAGGCACCCCGTCGCCGTCTGAATCCATGGGGCAGCCCTTGGCGTCGACCGTCACGCCCGGCGGCGTGCCGGGGCACTGGTCGATGCCGTCGGGCACGCCATCGCCGTCCGAATCGATCGGGCATCCCTTTGCATCCACCTTCGCGCCCTGCGGAGTGTTCGGGCACTGGTCGATCCCATCCGGCACGCCGTCGCCATCTGAGTCGATGGGGCAGCCCGTCGCGTCGACGTGCGCGCCCAGCGGCGTGTTGGGACACTTGTCGAGGCCATCCGGTACGCCGTCCTGATCGGAGTCCACGGGGCAGCCGCGCTTGTCGAGGACGGCGCCGGCGGGCGCGTTGGGGCAGGCGCTCTTGTCCTTGGCCCGACCGCCCAGGTGGAACACGGAGAGCCCGAGGGTGCCGACGTAATGCCTGGGATTTCCAGTGATGAGCGTGTAGTGGGTGCTGGGCGTGAAAATCGCGCGCCCCTCGGCCCGGAGCGCGATGCGATTCGTCAGGAACAACCGCACACCGGCGCCGGCGTGGGCGGCGTTATCGGTGAACTTGTACGGCGAGCGGGTGCCGAAGTCGAGCACGGTGTAGCCGCCCAACACGTAGACCATGAGGCGTTGGGCATGGAGCGCGTTCACCACGAGCGACGCGCTGCCGATCAGCGGTTGCAGCGACTGTGGCGTCCCGCTCGGCGGCACGACGTTGTACTCGGGCTGGAAGAGGAGATCTCCTTCCACGCCGAGCATGCCGCTGAAAAGGTACCCCAGGCGCGCGCCGCCGCCGATCTTCTCGGAGAGCCCGAAGGTGGGGTCGTACCGCGTGTAGGAGCCGAACGCCCCGACCTCGAATTGGCCGGCGTGCTGGGCGACGAGCCGACCGGCACCGAGCGCCAGGGCGGCCGCCATCAACCCGACGCGCCCGGGGTGGGCTCCCTCGCGCAGCAGCGTCACGGCAGCTGGTGCAGTTCTACGCGCCGGTTCTGCTGACGACCCGCGGCGTTCGTGTTCGTCGCGATCGGATTCGCGGCACCGTAGCCCTTAGCGATCATCCGGTCCGGCGCCACTCCCTTACTCGCGAGGTAGGAGCGGACCGCGCTCGCGCGCGCCTGGGACAGCCTGATGTTCGTCGTGGCGGCGCCCGTGTTATCGGTGTAACCCGCGACTTCGATCCGGATGTCCGGGTTCGCGTTGAGCGACTGCGCCACGATGTCCAGGACCGTGAACGACTCGGGTTTGAGCGCCGACTTGCCGGTCTCGAAAATGACGCCGCGCAAGATGACGGGCGTGCGCTCGGGCGTGAACAGGATCGGGCAGCCCACCGCGTCCACCCGAGTGCCGGGCGCCGTGCCTGGGCATTTGTCCTTCGAATCGTCCACGCCGTCTCCGTCGGAGTCCTTGAAACGCTGGCAGCCGACATCGTCCACTTCCACTCCAGGCGGTGTGTTGGGGCACTTGTCGATGCCGTCCGGCACACCGTCCTTATCCGAGTCGAGTGGGCAGCCGGTCGCGTCGACCATCGCGCCGACCGGGGTGTTGGGGCACTGGTCGATGCCGTCCGGCACGCCATCGCGATCGGAATCGATGGGGCACCCCTTCGCGTCCACGTGGGCGCCCGCAGGCGTGTCCGGGCACTGGTCGATGCCGTCCGGCACGCCATCGCGATCGGCGTCGGTGGGACAGCCCGTGGCGTCTACCCGAGCGCCCGCGGGCGTACCGGGACAGCGGTCGATCCCGTCGTACACGCCGTCGTGGTCGGAGTCCGTGGGGCAGCCGCGCGCGTCCACGGCGGCGCCCAGGGGAGTGCCGGGACAGGCGTCCTTCTTGTCAGGTACGCCGTCGTGATCGGAGTCGATGAGCGTACCGCCCCCGGTGAACACGGAGAGGCCGAGCGAACCGACGACGTGGCCGGCCCAGTCGGTGCCGGCGAAGCCCGTACCGGGAGCGTAAACACCCCTGACTTCCATACGGATCGCGCCCCAGTTGCCGAGGAAGACGCGATCGCCGATCGCGCCGTGGACGGCGTTATCGGTGAAGCGGTACGGTGCGTTCTTCTCGAAGTCGAGCCGCGAGTAGCCGCCCAACAGATAGAAGAGATTCCTGGCGCCACCGAAGTTCAGGACCAAACTGGCGCTGCCGGACGCCAGAGTAGGGGAGGCGTTGCCGATGGTGGGGTTGGGGCTCTGATAGCTCCCCTCGAGCTCGGCGCTGACCACGTCGGTGAAGAAATATCCGAGCCTTCCGCCGCCGCCGAACTGATTGTCCAGGGCAAAGGCGCGGTCGTACCGTGTGTACGATCCGAAGGCACCGAGCTCGAACTGGTGCGCACGCTGCGCGCAGAGGCTCGAGGTCCCCCACGCGAGCGCGACTCCCAGCGTCACCAGTGTTCGCACCGGTCGGCCTCTCAGGTCCAAGGTGTGGCCCTACGGTAATAATTCGGCCGCCGGTTAGAAACCCCGGCGGCCGCGATGGTGACGGAGATCACGTCTCCTTATTGTCGCCCGTTTTCCCCGCGAACGAATCGGACGGCCCGGGCGAGGTTGTCGGCGAGCGCCGCCAGCTCCGTGGCGCCGCGGGCGAGCCCCTGGATCGCCTGCAGCTGCTCCGCGGCAGCGGCGGCCACCGCCTCGGCCTCCTGCGTCGAGGCATGCGCACCGGCCTTCGCCTGGTCGAGCGACTGGCTGATAGTGCCGGCACGTTCCGAGATGCCACGCGCCAGGTCCGCGACGCGCTTGCCCGCCCTGGCCGTGCCGCCGGCGGTGTCCGCGATGCGGGCCAGGTCCTGAACCCAATCAGTGGAGCTCTGGACGACGTCGGCCAGGTCGCCGCGAACCCGCTCGAGTAGCTGGGCCGCCCGATCCAGGGCCCGCCGCGTGTCCTGCGCGGACCGGCCCACGTTGCGGGCCTCCCGCCCGCTCTCCTCCGCGAGCTTGTGGACCTCGTCAGCTACCACGGCAAAGCCCCGGCCGTGCACCCCGGCGCGGGCCGCTTCGATCGTCGCATTGAGCGCGAGAAGGTTGGTCTGGTTCGCGATGAACCCGATGGCCTCCGAGAACTTCTCGACCTGCTCGGCCACGTCTCGCAGGCGACGGACCTCGCGGGCGCTCTCTTCCGTGGTGGCGCCAAGATCACTGAGCCGCCGCACGGCGCTCTGCGTCGCGAGCTTGATCTTCTCGGTGGTCTTCTCCATTTCGGCGCCCGAGTCACGCGTCTGCTCCCCCGCGGCGGCGACCTCGACCGCGTGCTGCGTGAGCTGCGCCGAATCGCGGCTCAGGGCGCTCACCAGCGTGGCGGCCTGCGCGGCACCCTGGCTCGCGCGACGCGCGGAAGCGGCCACCTGCGCGCTCGAGGCATTGATCTGGCTCGTTGCCGCCGTGATGGTCTGGATGTATGCGGTGGTGCGGTCCGACGCGCCCACCACGGGCTGAACCGAGCCCTCGATCGCGAGCATGAGCGCGAGCTGCGGCGCGAGCAGCGCCAGCATCTCGCCGTCCGAGTCGCGATACATGGACGGATCGGAGTGCCGCACGCTCCAGAGGCCGACGAGGTGCCCCCCATGGTACAGCGGCACCAGCACCTCCGAGCCGGGTCGCTCTCGACCGGGAACGACGACCTGCTCCGCTGTCAGGGCCCGCGCCACCACGGGACGCCGCAGCTGGACCGCCTCGCCCGTCAACCCGGCGTTGGCGTCGAATCGGAAAGCCCCGCTCGTGTCCGCAGCCGTGTCTGCCACGAGCTCCATCTCGTTCGTGGCTGGATCGAATCGCGCGAAGCCCATGTGCTCCCACGGCACGAGCCGCCGCGCCAGCTCCTGAATCCGGGGAAAGCTCCTGGCGAGGCTGATGTCACCAGCGATCGCCTGCGAAAGGCCCTGGACCAGCGTCAGCTCGTCGGCGCGCACGCCCCGGCGAATCACCGCCAGGCTCGCAACGGTGGCGCCGGCCAGCACCGCGGCGATCGCCACGAGCGCCGTGATCTCGATGCCCGAGTGAGCGATGGCGAGCCATCCGAGGGCGAGCGCCGCGGAGCAGGCGTAAACCGCCGCCTCCCAGCGGGCCGTGAGCCGGGCGTCGACCCAGGCCAGTCCCCGCCCGAGCGCGAGCTCGAGGTAAAACGTGCCGTTCACGATGCCGGGAAGGACGACGAGGAAGACCGCAAGCTGGGAGAGGTCGGCGGTCGCCAGCGCGCCGGCCCCCGTCACGCCGCCGATGCGCTCGTACACCAATCCCGCCGCCGCCCCCCCGGCCGTGAGATGCGCCGCGTTGTCGAGCGCCACGGCGACCGGAACCCGGCGCAGCGCGACATCGCCCGCGAGCATCGCCAGGGGCGCGACCAGCACGCCGAACGGCCAACCCCGGTCGAGCGTTGCATACGCCATGACACCGAGGATGTAAGAGGAGAAGCCGTTGCCGGGGAGCGCGATGCCGTAGCGGCGGGCGAGGGCGCCCACGACGGCGAGCGTAAGGGCTTCCTCGACGCCCTCGACCCCCAACGATGCTTGACCGGAGGCGAACGCCGCGACCGCTGCGACGATGGCGGCGACGGCGCCGAGCGCGACGAGGCTCCGCACCACGAGGCGCGGCGTCGCTTTGAAACCGGAAAGGGAACTCATCAGGAAGCCCGGAGCAAAGTCGGACCCTTGGCACGAAGTGTCAAGCGCGACTATCGTTTACGACATGCGCGTCACGATCGAATACTGCGTCGTCTGAAACTACGAGCCTCGGGCCGCCGGTCTGGCGGCCGAGATTCGGAAAACGTACCCGCACGCCGACGTGAAGCTGATCCAGTCATCCGGCGGCGTGTTCGAGGTCGAGGTGGA
>DASQIB010000092.1:0-24226 GCA_035631795.1 Gemmatimonadales bacterium
GGCTCGGATCGAGCGCGGCATCCAGGTCGGCCACCCATTTGGGGTGGGGGGTCACCTGCACGGTCATCTGGTCTCCTTCCAGGGCGCGAGCGAGGGATAAAAAAGGGCCTGGCGCGGGCTCCAAATGTAGCGCCGTGGCCCCTCCGCACAATTTTCCATGCGACCTCACAACTTGTGCGAAGAGAATCGATTGGGCTGTGAGCGTCATTACTGACTTGACGCGATATATCGTGTAGCTATATCTTGACGTTACATCGCAATCGGAGCGCTAAGTATGACGAGGGAATTCAGTTGGGACCGGTTCGCGTTCGGGTTCGGCCCCCGAGGGTTCTTCTGGGCGGGTCCGCGCGGACGCCGGCGTCGCTGGTTCGAGTCGGGCGACATGAAGTACGTGATCCTCAAGTTGCTCAAGGACAAGCCGCGCCACGGCTACGAGGTCATGAAAGAGCTGCAGGAGCGGTTGCACGGCTGCTACTCGCCATCGCCCGGCACCGTCTACCCCACGTTGCAATGGTTGGAAGACGAGGGCCTGGTGGTCGCCAAGGAGGTCGAAGGCAAGAAGGTGTACGAGATCACGGACGCGGGACGGGCGTTTCTCGAGGAGCACCACGACGTGGTCGACGACATCTTCGAGCGCGTGCGTGAGGCCGTCGACAGCACGCTCGGCGGCAAGATGGCGGACGTCAACCGCTCACTGGGGCGATTGGTGAAGGCGGTCTACCGTATCGGGTGGCGGTCCCGCGACGAAGCGACGCGAGAGGGTCTCGTCAAGATCCTTGACCGGGCTATGGCCGACGTGGAAGCGCTCGTCGACGCCGGGCGCTCCGCTGGTACGACGGCCTTATGACGACGCGGTCAGCTCAGCCTGGTGCTCGATAATCCGACCCACCAGCCCGTAGCGACGCGCCTCTTCGGCGGTCAGCCAGAAGTTGCGCCGGGTGTCTTCCTCGATCCGCTCGAGGGGCTGTCCCGTCTGCTGGGCGAACACGCGATTGAGCCGGTCCCGCATCTTGAGGATCTCGCGGGCCTCGATCTCGATATCGCTCGCGGAGCCGCCCGCGCCCCCCGCGGGCTGGTGAAGTAGGAATCGGGTGTTCGGGAGACAGAAGCGGTCCTCACGGGGGACCGCCACGTAAATCAAGGCGGCGATACTCGCCACCCATCCGGTCCCGACCATACGGACCCGGGGACTCAAGAACCGCACCAAATCGTGGATCGTATCGCCCGCCTCGACGTGCCCGCCCTGGGAGTTGATGAACACGGTGATGTCGTCGCTCGATTCGCCGGCCAGCGCGAGGAGCTGCGCCGTCACGCTCGCCGCGACCCGTTGGGTGACCTCTCCGCTCATGATCACCGTCCGGGCGCGGAACAGCCGCTCGGCGATCAGGTTGTAGGGTGGCATCAGGGACGGCTCGAGAGGCGTCAGCTCTTCCATGAGGACTCCGCGGTTGGGATTTACGTAGTAGTGCTCCGGCGGTGCGCGAGTTCCGCGAGCGCGCGCGTCACGTACACGCGCGTCATCTGCTTTCGCCACGAAAGATCGAAGTCCGTGTTGTCCATGGGCTTCGCCGGGCGGTACGCGGCGTCGGCGGCCGCCGCGATCGCTTCCGGTGCGAGGCTCGATCCGCGCAGCGCGGTCGCGGCCTCGGGAATCTCCTGCGGCCAACTGGCCACCCCGCCGAGCACCACTCGGGCGTCCGCCACCCTGTCCCCGTTCCCATCCCCCTCCCCCTCCCCCTCCCACTGCACCCACGCCGCCACGCCAAGCACCGGAAAGTCGAACGAGCCCCGACGGCGCAGCTTGTGGTACACGGCGTCCCAGGCACCCGGGGCCGCGGGTGGCAGCCGTACTTCGACGAGCACCTCGTCGGGCCGTTTCGTGAGATAGTTGATGCCGTCGTTGTTGTAGAATCGCGCCGCGGGCACGACGCGCTCACCCACCGGGCCCGCCAGGAGGTACTCCGCCCCCAGCGCCACCATGACCGGGGCGAGATCCGACGACGTGACCGCCCAACAGCGCGGCGACGAAGGCGCCACCCAGCAAATGTGGCCGTCCTTCTTCATGCAAAAGTCGATCGCCTTACGCCACTCGTATGTCTGATCGTAATAGTTGCAGCGTGTATCGAGGCAGAGGTTGCCGCCGAGGGTCCCCATGTTGCGGAGGAGGGGAGTGGAGACGAACTCAGCGGCCTGTACAACCGCTGGATAACTGCGACGGAACGACGGAAGGACGGAAAGTTCGCTTAGTGTGAGGCTTGCACCCAGCACAGTCCCAACCGTTCCGTCATTCCGTCTTTTTTCCGTCGCCTTGAGTTCTGGCACCTCCATCAGCGAAATCACCGTCTTCGGCTCCTGCTGGCGCCGCTTCATATTCGGATACAAGTCCGTTCCGCCGGCGACATACGTGCTCTCAGGCCCCGCGTCGGACTTCATGCGCAGGGCTTCATGCAGCGTCGTGGGTCGCAGGTAGCGGAATGACGGAAGCCTAAGCATGTCGTGCGACCGTCCGACCGACCGACTGTTCGACCGCGGTCCCATCACCGCCCTCCCAGGGCGGGGGCACCCGGGTCGGCTCGGGCCAGGGGATCTCCGGGAAGCGTGTGGGTCCGAAGCGGGGCTCCTCGCCCTTGTCCTTGCGACGCAGCGCCTTGAACACCTTCTCGGGCGTGATCGGCACCTCGTCGATGCGCACGCCGACGGCGTCGTACACCGCGTTCGCCACCGCCGGCGGCACGGGCAACAACGGTCCCTGACCACACTCCTTCGCGCCGAACGGTCCGTTCGGATCGGGGTCCTCGACGACGTACGTCACGACGTCGCACATCTCGAGCGTCGTGGGGCTCTTGTACTCGAGCAGGCTGGGAATCTTGTGGACGACGTTGCGGTTGCCCCGATAGGCCATCTCTTCCATGAGCGCCTCGCCGAGCCCCATGTAGACCGATCCTTCGATCTGGCCCATGACGCTCGCCGCGTTGATCACACGCCCGACATCGTGGGCGATCCAGATCTTCGGGACGCGCACGATGCCAGTGGCCGGATCTACATCGACGAGGGCGACGCAGGCGCTGTAGGAGTACGCAGGCGACGGGCCCACGCCGGAGCCACGGTAGCGTCCCGCCGACCTCGGGGGCGTGTACGAGCCCACCGTGCCCACCGTGCCCTCCGCGGCTTCCGCGAGCTGCACCGCCTCCGCAAAGCCGAGCCCATGCTCGGGCTGCTCGACGTCGAATACACGCCCGTCGGCGAACACGATGCGCTCCGCGGGCACCTCGAGCTTGCGGGCGGCGTGCGGGGCGATGAGATCCCGCGCGCGCTCGGCCGCCTGGATCGCCGCGTTGCCGGTCATGAGGGTGACCCGGCTGGAATAGCTCCCCAGATCCACGGGCGTGAGGTCGGTGTCCCCCGTGACGACCGCGATGTGCCCGGGGTCGATGCCCAACACTTCCGCCACGATCATCGCAAGAATCGAATCCGAGCCCTGCCCGATCTCGGTGGAGCCGCAGAACACGGTCACGCCGCCGCCGCGGTCGCACTTGAGCTGCACGCCCGAGTGCGGCATGGCGTTCCAATAGATCGGCAGGCCCGCACCGGTGATGTACGAGGAGCACGCCAGACCGATCCCCTGCCCGTGCGGAAGCTTCTTGAACCGGCGCTTCCACTCCGAGCCGGCCACGACCTTCTCGATGCAGCGTCCCAGACCCATCGTGCCGACGCGCAGCCAGTTGGCGGTGAGCGAATTGGGCGGCACGAGATGGCGCAGCCGGAGCTCGGCGGGGTCCATCCCCAGCTGTTCGGCGACCTTGTCGAGGTGGACTTCGAGCGCGAAGCGGGGTTGCGGCGTTCCGTGTCCCCGCTTCGGCCCGCACGGAGGCTTGTTCGTGAACGCCCTGGCGCCTTGGAACTTGTAGCGGGGGATCGGATACGTGACGGTCTGCAACGCGCCGGTATAGTACGTGCTCGCGACGCCGTAGGACCCGTAGCCGCCGCCATCGAGCAACGACTTGAAGTGCATTCCGGTGATGGCACCGTCCTTCTTCACGCCTGTCTTCACCCACATCAATGTCGGATGGCGCCCTCGGTGGCAGTAGAACACTTCCTCTCGCGTGAGCGTGATCTTGATCGGCCGGCCGGTGAGCACGGCGAGCTTGGCGACCACGATCTCGTGGCTGAACGGGTCGCTCTTGCCGCCGAAGCCGCCGCCGTTGGGGCAGGCGATCACGCGGATGCGTGCCGCCGGGAGCTCGAGCACCTTTGCAAGCGCTCGATGCACATAGTGTGGCGTTTGGGTCGAGCTCCAGACGGTCAGCCGGCCGCCGGGTGACCAATCCGCGGCGGCCGCGTGCTGCTCCATCGGCAGGTGGGTGTTCCCCTCGAAGAAGAAGAGGTCCTCGCGCACCAGGTCGGCTTCCCGGAATCCCGCGTCGACGTCGCCGAACTCGAGATCGATCAGCTTATGGATGTTGCCGGCATCGGCGTAGTCGTGGATCGAGGGATCGGGATGCTCCACGGCGTCGATCGCATCGGGAAACGCGCGGAGCGGCTCGTACTGCACGTCGATCAGGTCGAGCGCCGCGGTGGCGATCTCTTCACTGGTCGCCGCCACGGCGGCGACGGGGTCGCCCACGAAGCGCACCTTGTCGAGCGCGAGCGCATGCTCGTCCTGGCTGACCGGAAGGATGCCGAACGGAATGGGGAGGTCTGTGCCGGTGAGCACCGCCTTGACCCCCGGCAGCGCTCGCGCCTTGGACGCGTCGATGACGATGATGCGGGCGTGGGGATGGGGGCTCCGCAACAGCTTCGCGTACAGCATGCGGGGGAGTGACAGGTCATCGGCGAAGCGCGTAGCGCCGGTGACTTTCGCGGTCGCGTCGACTTTGCGGAGTGCTGTTCCGACCACCCGGCATTCGGAGCGACCCTGGCGCTGCATCCCCGTTCCGTCTTTCCGTCGTTCCGTCGTCTTCTTCTTCTTACGGCTGCCCATACAACGTCTCCCGCGCCGGCTTGGCATTCTCGCCCCGCATGCGTGCCGCCGCTAACTCCACCGCTTCGTAGATCTTGAGGTAGCCCGTACAGCGGCAGAGGTTGCCGGCGAGCGCCTCTTTGATCTGCTCGCGCGCGGGACGCGGGGTTTCGGCCAGGAGGGCGTCGGCCGTCAGGAGGAACGCCGGGGTGCAATAACCACATTGCGCGGCGCCCAGCTCGGCGAACGCCTCCTGCAGTGGATGCAGCACGCCGCCGTCGGCCATCCCCTCGACGGTCTTCACGCGCCGCCCCGCGCACGCGAGACCCAGGACGAGGCAGGAGAGCACCGGCGTGCCGTCGATCAGGACGGTGCAGGTGCCGCACTCCCCCAGCTCGCAGCCGTGCTTGGTGCCCGTGAGCCCGAGGTCCTCACGTAGGACCTCGAGCAACGTCTTGTGCGGAGCAAAGGCGACCTCGATCGGCTCGCCGTTCACGTCGAGGGCGATCTTCGCTTTGGCGTCGGGCATCATGGTTCCGAAACGTAATCTTGATTAGCGGACGAAGGGGCGCCAGCTTTGGGGCCCGAACTCAAGACTCGGAGTGCACATGCGAAAGGCGACGGAAAGACGGAATGACGGAAGGTGGATGAGGGAGCTGGCGCTGGTTCTCGCAACACTTTCCGTCCTTCCGTCCCTCCGTCGTCTTTCGGCGCAAGATTACCGGGCGCAGGCCCTGCGTCTGCTCCGCACCGTCCCGCTCATCGACGGGCACAACGACATCCCGGACGCGATCCGGGGTCGGGGGGGGCTCGACTCCGTCGATTTCGCGGTCGACCAGCCGAAGCTCATGTCCGACATTCCCAAGCTCCGCGCCGGTGCGGTGGGCGCACAGTTCTGGGCGGCGTACGTGCCGGTCACCACGATCCACGGCGGGGAGCATCCGGCCGTGTACGCGCTCGAGCAGATCGATCTCGTGCATCGTCTCTGCCGCAAGTATCCCCAGGCGCTCGCGATGGCGCTGACCGCCGCCGACATCGAGCGGAATTTCAAGGCCGGCAAGGTCTCCTGCCTGATCGGGATCGAGGGTGGTCACGCGATCGAGAACTCGCTGGGCGCGTTGCGGATGTTCTACCAGCTCGGCGTCCGGTACATGACCCTCACGCACTGGGAGACGATCGACTGGGCCGACGCCGCGACCGATAGCGCCAAGCACAACGGGTTGACGCCGTTCGGCGAAGACGTGGTGCGGGAGATGAACCGGCTCGGCATGCTGGTCGATCTGTCCCACGTATCCGACGCGACGATGGTAGACGCCATCCGCGTATCGCGCGCCCCGGTGTTCTTCTCCCACTCCTCGGCGCGCGCCCTGTGCAATCACGTGCGCAACGTGCCCGACTCCATCTTGAAAATGGTGAAGGCGAATGGCGGCGTGGTGATGGTGAACTTCAATCCGGGGTTCGTGTCGGAAGCGGTCCGGGTGAACGAGGACGGCATAGCGGCGCGGTCTCGCGCCCTGCGGGCCGCCGGCGTGGACACGGCCGCGATCGCGGACTCCGTGAACGCGTGGACCGCGCGCGGTCCGAAGGCCACGCTGCAGCAGGCGGCGGACCATATCGAGCACATTCGCGACGTGGCCGGTATCGACCACGTCGGCCTGGGCTCGGATTTCGACGGGATCACCGAGGTGCCGGTCGGACTCGAGAATGTGTCGAAATTCCCGGACCTGATCGCGGAGCTGTTGAAGAGAGGATGGAGTGAAGAGGACGTCAGGAAGGTCGCGGGGCTAAATGCGCTTCGGGTAATGCGAGCGGCGGAACGCGTAGCGGCAGAAGCGCGGAAAGGCAAAGGCTAGACGCACAGACGCACAGCGGAGAACAGCAAGGAGGGGACAGGAAGACCTGCACTCTACCATCTGTTCACCCCTGTGCGTCTGCGCGTCTAGCCTTTGTAGGTGCGGCAACCTGTTGTCCTGTTGATTCAAATCCTGTCCGTGTCATCTCTCCCCAGACGCGCTGTGACTTCCAGACTGTGAAGAACGCCTTGAGCCGCCACCACACGGTGCGCTGGCGATACCCGAAGTTCTCGAGCGTCGCGAACGCCAAGAGACGGAGCAAGTCCCCGAACCGCCGGTAGCGACGGAAGCTCGCCTCCTCGAGCACCACGGCCCACAGCGACAGCAGCATGCCATAGCCCCACGCGACGAGTATGAACAACAGGGCGAAGCCGATGTTCACGCTGCCCAGCGCGAGACCGGCGACCGTGATCACGTACCCCAGCACCTCGATCAACGGGGCCAAGGCCTCGCCGAACGTGTAGAACGGAACCGCGATCAGGCCCACGCGCCCGTACCGCGGATTGAACAGCATGGTCTTGTACGTCCACATCGCCGCCAGGAGGCCGCGATGCCAGCGCTCGCGCTGCTGGGCGAGCACCTTCGCGGATTCGGGCACTTCGGTCCACGCGACGGGGTCCGGAATGAAGGGCATCTCGTAGCGGACGTGCCGCTGCAGCAGGTAGCGGTGTAACCGGACGACGAGATCCAGGTCCTCGACAACGCTCGCCGTGCGATAACCGTTGATGGCGAGCACATCCTCTTTGCGGAACAGCCCGAATGCGCCCGAGATGATGAGGTTGCCGCCCAGGCGATTCCAGCCCAGCCGCCCGAAGAGGAACGCCCGCAGGTATTCGACGACCTGGACGCCCGGGAGGAAGCGGCGCGGCACGCGGGCGTCGGTGACGCGACCGTGCTCCACGATGCAGCTGTTCGCCACGCGCACGGTCCCGCCCACGGCGGCAATGTGGCGGCCGAGCAGGAAGGGCCGGGTGAGCCGGAGGAGCGCGTCGGGCTCGATCAGCGTATCGGCGTCCACGGCGATGACGAGCGGGAAGCGGCTGGCGTTGATCGCGGCGTTCAAGGAATCGGCCTTCCCGCCGTTCTCCTTGTCGAGCACCACCAGGCGTGTACGGGTGCGCGACCGGTACACGCCTCGGAGCGGGCGCGTCGCGATCCCCTCGGGATAGGTCCGGGGCACTTCGTACAGGTCGAATGCCTCCCGCAGCCGTTCGAAGGTATCGTCCTTGGAACCGTCGTTCACGACGATTACCTCGAAGCTGCGGTACTCGAGGGTGAGGATCGCGGTGACGCTGGCTTGAATGGTGGCGCGCTCATTGTAGGCGGGCACGAGGATCGAGATGGGCGGCAGCGCGTCGCTCTGCATGATGCGCTGAAAATCGTCGTCCTCCGCCAGGCGCGTCTGCTCCCAGATCTCGGGGATCGAGAGAATCAGGAGCAGTGCGTAAAACGAGTTGAGCGCCAGGAAGTACACGAGGATCCCGTAGCCGCCGCTCGCGAGGATCTCTCTCACGTGGCGTACTCCGCCAGGGCCTGGGCCGAGAGACCAAGGACGAGACGCGCCATGTCGCGCGCGCCCTGATCGGGACCGTGCTCGTCCTGCAGCAAGACGTCCCGGCCCACACTTCCGAACCGGGTGAGCGCGAGGCCCGCGCGAATCCGGACCCACCACTCTGGATCGCGGAGCGCGTTTCGCACCAGGGGCAATGTGGCCCGATCGGTGATCATGCCCAGCGACCGTACGGCCTGTGCCCGGACGGCCCACGCCTCGTCGCGGACCAGCTTTGTCAGCACGGCGATCGTGGCGGGGTGGGGAAACGCGCCGAGCCCGCGCGCCGCCTGCACGCGGACCTCCGGATTGGCGTGCCCGGCGAGTGTGGTCAACGGCTCCCGCAGCGCGGGCTCATTGAGACGCGCGGCGAACTCGGTGAGCCGCGGCAAGGCGGGGTCGTCGGTGCGCTGGAGCATCTTGAGCAGGAGCTTCACCACCACCGGTCGCGACCGGCGGAGCATGCCCGCGTAGTAGGCACCGACCGTGGGCGCGAGCCGCGGCAGGCGCTCGAGTGCGGCGGTCGTGAGCGCCGGGCTCTCGAGCCGCTCGAGCGTGGCGACGGCGGCGATGTGCACGGCGGGATTCGCATCGTGCAACAGCTTGAGGACGCTCGACGTGTCCTCCACCGTCGCGGCCACGGCAAAGAAGCGCGCCGCCTCGAGCCGCTTCCACCACCGTCCGGACGAGGCGTTCGACCGGACCATCCTCGCCCACCAATGGCCGCGGAGCGCGGCGGCGAGCTGACGCCAGCGATCACCCGGGATGCGGGCCGACCAGCTCACGAGCGCATCCACCGCGAGCGGGATCGGCAGGCGGGCCAGGTTCACCAGCACGCTGCCCAGGTCCGTCGAGCCGAAGGCCCACTTTTGCATGGCCGTGTTCAGTCGGAGCACCCGTGGATGGAGCCTGGCGCGCCGGCGCAGCCGGAACCAGCGGTTGAGGATGATGAGAATGATGAGGGCGACGAGGAGCGCCCCCTGGGCGATCGCCACCACGGCGAGAAAGTGGCGACTCGTCACTTTCCCACCCAGCGGCGAACCTTCTCGAGCGCGACGCGCAGACTGATCGGCTTGACGAGGTAATCCAAGGCCCCCGCCTCGAGCCCGCGCAATTGCTCGCTCTCGTCGCCATGAACGGTCGTGAACACCACGCGATACGCTCCCGGGCGCTCGCGCTGGAGCGCCGCGAAAATCGAATAGCCGTCCAGCGCGGGCAGGTCCACATCGAGCAGCAACAGTGGATGCGACCGCCCGATCTCGAACGTGAGGAGATGATCGAGCGCGTCGCGTCCGTTCCGAAAAGAGGCGAAGTGATAGCCGCGTGAGCGCAAGCCATACTCGAGCAGCTCGGCGAGCGCCGGATCGTCCTCCACGAGGATGACATCCGGGACCGCCGTCCCTCCCCCTCTCCCTCCCCCTCCCTCCGCCCCCGCTTCGGGTGTCGGAGGTTGCGTGGGTGACGCCCGGGGGCGGTGGTCGCTGCCCGCCGCGGGCGCTTCGAGACCCAGGCCCTCGGCGAGGCGGCCAATGAACCAGTGGGCGACGGACCCGCGGTCCGCGTCCACATCGTCGGGCCGGGCCGCCCAGTCTTTCACCGTCGCTTCCATTCCGGCGGCGAGACGCGAGACTCCCCAGAAGCCATACGAGCCGGCCGACCCGTGGATCTTATGGGTCTCGCGTCGTAATGCGTCGAGCGCCTCGCGGTCGTTCCCGGCGGCGGCGAGCCGCGCCGCCAGGTCCGCCAGGAGACCGAGCTGCTCGCGCATGCCCTGGAGGTACTCTTCGAGCAAGCCCGGCGGCAGCTCCGGAGGTGACGCCGAGTCCGCAACCATGCACCAAGATGTGAGAACCCGGAGCGAAAATGCCAGAGCGCCGGGTTATCTTGGCGTGGGTCGCTTATGACCGTAGCCGATACCGTTGGGCTGTGCCGTTCCTGCCGCTGGATGCGCACCGTGGTGAACCGGCGCGGGTCCACGTTCTACCGCTGCGGGCAGGCGGACTGGGACGAGCGATTCCCGCGGTATCCGGCGCTCCCAGTCCTGGAATGCAACGGTTACGAACAGGCCGGTCCGAACACCGAAACAGGTCCGAACAACGAAAATGGGAGAGGGGAGAAGGGTGAGGTTCGCTCCGATTAGCTACCTCGCCCCTCTCCCTTCTCCCCTTTTTCCGAGCGTTTTTTTGAGCACAACGCGTAGTTCTGCTATTGCGCGGCCGGTTCGAACTTCCCACCTTGGGTCCGCGTCCCGACCCCGTTTCGCGAGGACCTTCGTGGCTCAACAGCGTTCGCTGGAGCGCGCCAAGCTGTTCTTCTTCCGCCACTTCGAGCGGATTTTCGTGCTGTTGCTGGTGCTCGCCATGGTCGCGATTCACGACCTGGTCGACCAGAAGTTCGCGTTCTTGAGCTTCTATTATCTGCCGATGATTCTCGCCGGCTTTTACGGTGGCCGGCGGTTCGCCGTCATGGCGGGTGTGTTCGTCGTCGCGCTCGTTCTCTTCTATCAGTACGTGCAAGGGCTCGATATGCTCCCGGGCTTCTACGCGGACGCCCTGTTCGCGCTGATGCCGTGGGCCGGGTTCCTCATTCTGACCGGGTACGTGGTCGGCGGGTTGGCGGAGCAACGCGAAGCGCGGCTGGCCGAAGTGAAAAACGCGTACCTCGCCACCCTCGAGCTCCTGACCTACCACATTGAATCCACGGAGCGCCATCAGCAGGGGCATTCGAACCGCGTCGCCGACGTCGCGGCGGCCATCGGCCGGGAGCTCAACCTCCCCGAGGACACGATCGAGAATCTGCGCGTTGCCGCGCTGTTGCACGAGGTCGGCACGCGCGATCAGCGCCTACTGCGGCTGCTCTCGCGATCGGTCAGTGATTCATCGGTGGGCGTGGCGCGCGCGATGCGCGGCGCGGCCGAGATCATCGGCGAGTACGGCCACTATTACGAGATCGTAGGCGAAGACTGGGATATCGAAGCGCTGCCGCTGCCGATCACGGTGAAGATCCTGGCGGTCGCGGACGCGTTCGAAACCCTGCAGATGGCGACGCCGGTCCGCCCGGCGTTTCCCAAGTGGAGCGCGCTCGAGGAAGTGGAGAAGGGGGCGGGGAAGACGTTCGCGAAGGACGCCGTTCGGGCGCTGCGCACGGTATCGGCGCGGCCTGAGGCCACGGCGGACCAGCAGCCCGGATTGCGCGTCGTCTAGTCGCCGGGACCGGGGAGCGCTCGGGGGTCGCGCCGGCCGCTCGCGACTCCCCCCGCGACGCCCGCGCCGAATGCCGCCGCGGTCCACATCGTGACCAGCGGGAGTGCCGCCACCGGGAGGGCCACGACGGCGGCCGCGACGCCCGCGATGAGCGGGGCCACCGGCTTCTGAATCGCATCGACGTAGCGCAGCCGGCGACGCACGAAGTTCCGCGCGCCCACGAACCCGCCGCCCAATGCCGCGACGCCAATCAACAGACCGACCATTTCGTCTCCTTGTCGCGCGCCCTACGCGCCCGCGCGCCGGGGAGTTTCCACCGTACCGCCTTTAGGAAATGTGTTCGAGTTCTGTGTGAAAACCAGTGGACGCGGGGCGAGGAGTCGGAACCGAGGCTAGCTTAGGAGTCGATGATACCGCGCATCGCCGCCGCGCTGATCGCGCTCGGGCTCCTGTCCGCCGGCCCGCCCCCGCTCGCTGCCCAGAACCTGCGGGTGCCCTACCAGATGTTCACCCTGCCGAACGGCCTTCAGGTCATTCTGCACGAGGACCACTCCGTGCCCGTGGTCGCGGTGAACACGTGGTTTCACGTCGGCTCGGCCGACGAGCGGACCGGGCGCACCGGATTCGCGCATCTGTTCGAGCACATCATGTTCATGGGCTCCGCCCACGTGCCCACCGGTGAGTTCGACCGGCAGCTCGAGGCGGCGGGCGCGGACAACAACGGCTCGACCACCGAGGATCGGACGAATTATTACGAGGACGGGCCGGCCAACGCGCTCGCGTTGATGCTGTATCTGGATTCCGATCGCTTGGGTTTCCTGCTCCCCGAGATCACGCCCGACAAGGTGAACCTGCAGCGGGGCGTCGTGCAAAACGAGCGGCGCCAGAGTTACGAGAACCGGCCGTACGGGTTGGCCCAGGAGAACATTCTCCAGCGCCTCTATCCCGCCGACCATCCCTACCACTGGCCGGTGATCGGGTCGATGACGGACCTCCAGGCGGCCACGATCGAGGACGTGCGGCGGTTCTTCCAGACGTACTACACGCCCAACAACGCGACCTTGGCGATCGCCGGTGACATCACCCCGCGGGACGCGCGACGGCTCGTCGAGCGGTACTTCGGCGACATTCCGCGCGGGCCCGCGGTGACGCGCCGTCCGCCGCCTGCCGTTGAGCTTGCGGACGCCGTCAAGGCCGTGATCGAAGACCGCGTGCAGGTGCCGCGCGTGTACGATGCTTGGCACACTGTGAAGGCCTTCGCTCCAGACGACGCCACACTCGACGTCGTGGCGAACGTGCTGGCGGGCGGCCGATCGTCTCGTCTCTACCGCCGGCTCGTGTACGAGCTGCAGATCGCCACCGACGTCGTGGCGTTCCAGGACGGCAGCCGCATCGACGGCAAGTTCGAGATCTACGCCACCGCTCGCCCGGGGCACGCGCTCGGTGAGCTCCAACAGGTGATCGACACAGAGCTGAAGAAGCTCGTGGAACAGGGTCCGACCGCGCGCGAAGTGGAGCGCGCCCAAAACAGTTTCGAAGCGCAGTTCCTGTCGCGCATGGAACAGGTCGGTGGCAAGGCGGACCAGCTCAACTTCTATAATTATTTCGTGGGGACCCCGGACTACTTCCAGAAGGACCTGGATCGGTATCGCCGGGTGACTCGAGCGGCGGTGCAGCAGGCTGTGCGCACATATCTCGTCGCGCCGCATCGGGTGGTGCTGAGCGTGGTGCCAGAGGGGAAGCCGGAGCTGGCGGTAAAGGAAGGGGCGACGCCATGAAGGCGGGTAGGCGGGTAGCTGGTTGGGCGGTTAGTCCGGTGGTCTTCTTGCTAACCGCCTACCCAGCTACCGGCCTAACCGCCCAAGCCGTCGATCGAACCAAACCGCCGACCCTGCCGCCACCACCCGCTCTCAAGTTGCCGGCGATCCAGACGGCGAAACTCGACAACGGGCTCGAGCTGACCGTCGTCGAGATGCACAAAGTGCCGGTCGTCGACGTGCAAGTGATGATCGACGCCGGGGCCGCCCGCGATCCCGCGGACGCCCCGGGGCTCGCGACGTTTACGGCCGCGATGCTGCAGCAGGGAGCGGGGACGCGAGGGGCGCTCGAGGTAGCGGACGAGGCGGCGTTTCTCGGCGCGGAGCTCAACACCACCGCGTCCTTCGACGTGGCGGTCGCATCGGTGCACGTACCCAAGCGACGGCTCGAGGCGGCCCTCGACCTGCTGGCCGACGTCGTGCTCCGGCCCACGTTCTCCGATTCAGAGGTCAACCGGCAGCGCGAGCTCCGCGGCGCCCAACTGGTGCAGCAGCGCGACGAGCCCGTCGCCGTGGCGAACGTGGCGTTCCCGGCGATCGTGTTCGGGGCGGCCCATCCGTACGGGCATCCCTTGAACGGTACGGACGCCGCCACGGCGGCGATCGCGCGCCCCCAGGTGGTCCAGTTCTACGGGACGTATTACCGGCCCGCTGGCGCACGCGTCCTGGTCGTGGGCGACGTCAGTCTCGCCGAGGCACGGACGCTCGTGACCACGCGCTTCGGCGCCTGGGACAAGGCCGACGTGCCCGCCTTTCCGACCGCTCCGGCCACCGCCCTCGCCGCCCGGACCGTGTATCTCATCGACAAGCCGGGCGCGGCGCAATCGGTGATCCGGATCGGCCACGTGGGCCCGCCGCGCAGCACACCCGACTGGTATGCGCTGGAGGTGTTGAACACGATCCTCGGCGGGGCGTTCACGTCCCGGTTGAATCAGAATCTGCGTGAGACGCACGGCTACACGTACGGCGCATTCTCGCAGTTTGCCGCACGGCGTCTGTCGGGGGCGTTCGTCGCGCTCGCGTCGGTCGTGACCGCCAAGACCGATAGCTCGCTCATCGAATTCCTGAAGGAGCTGCGACGGATTCGCGACCAAGCGGTGCCCGCGACGGAGCTGAGCAAGGCCAAGGCCTACGTGACCCTCGGACTCCCCGGGGACTTCGAGACGACGGGCGGTGCCGCGGCCCGGTTCCGCGATCTCCTCGCGTACGGATTGTCGCTCGACTACTACGACCAGTACATCCAGCGGATCAACGCCGTGACGGCCGACGATGTGCAACGGGTGGCGCGTCGCTACATCGATCCCGACCATTTCGACATCGTGGTGGTCGGCGACAGGAGTCAGATCGAGGCGGGTATCAAGGCGCTGAACGAAGGGCCGATCGTGTACCGCGACGTGTGGGGGCAGGAGATCAAGTAGATCACCAGCGGATCGCGGCGCTCGCCCAGGTGAAGCCGGAACCGAACGCCGTGAACAGCACCAGGTCGCCGCGCGCGATGCGCCCCGCGCACACCGCCTCGTGCAGCGCGATGGGAATCGAGGCCGCGGTCGTGTTGCCGTACTTCTCGATGTTGGCGTAGACCTGATCGTCGCGCAGGCCTGTGGCCTTCTGCACCATCTCGAGGATCCGCAGGTTGGCCTGATGGGGGACGAGGAGGGTGATGTCCGCCGTCGTGAGCCCGTTCGCCTTGAGCGCCGCCGCCACGGATTGCGGCATCAGCACCGACGCGTACTTGAAGACCTCTTTGCCCTCCATCACCGCGCGGTGCCTTCCCTGCCGCAGGAGCTCTTCGCTCACGTAGGGATCGTGTGCCAGCCCCGGCGCATCGACCCACAGCTTCTCGGCATGACGGCCGTCCGCAAAGAGGTGCGTCGACAGCACGCCGCGATGCTCGTCATCGGTCGGGCCCAGAATCGCAACCCCCGCGCCGTCGCCGAACAGGACCGCCGTGTCCCGGCCGCGTGTCGTCCTATCGAGCCCGCGAGAGTGGACTTCGGCACCTACAAGCAGCACGCGCTTGTACTGACCGGTGCGGATCCACGCGTCCGCCACCGAGAGTCCGTAGATGAAGCCGGAGCACTGATTGCGCACGTCGATCGCCGGGATATCGGTAACCCCGAGCTCGCGCTGGAGGAACACGCCGTTGCCCGGCTCGAAATGGTCTGGCGTGCACGTACAGTAGACGATGCAGTCCAGATCGGACGCGTCCATCCCGGCGTTCGCGAGGGCGCGGCAGGCTGCCTCGCGCGCCAGCGTCACGCCGGTCTCGCCGTCGGACACCCAATGCCGCGTCTTGATGCCCGAGCGTTGCCTGATCCACTCGTCGGACGTGTCCATGATGCCCGCGAGATCGTCGTTGGTGACGACCCGTTCGGGAACGTGGAAGCCGGTGGCGATGAATTCGGTGCGTGGCATCGGTCTTCCTTGCGGGAACGGGGGGACGGGGGAAGATTTCGCCCCCGACGCGCCAAAGCAAGGGAGCCATGGATCTCGCGGTCAGTCGTGTGCAGTACGACGCGGTCCGGGGGGCCCGCCACCTTCCTGACGTCCTGAAGAAGGCGTTGGACGGCGCCACGCGATCAGGCGAGGGCTACGTCCTGCACCTGACCTACGAAGAGGCGACCGCGCTGAACGAGCTGTGCGCCTGGAACGTACATACCGACGGGTCCGGTGCCGTCACGCGGGAATCGAAACTCTTCGACGACTTGGTGAAGGCGATTTTGACGCATCCGGACTACTAGAGAGGCGGCGGAATGAAAGGCGACGGAATGAAACGGCTGCTGATCCTGCTCGGGTGCTTCACCCTTCCCCTTTCTCCCTTCCCCGTTCCCGTTCTCGCCGCCCAGAAACGCGCCATCACCGTCGAGAGCTACCTGGCGCTCCCCGTCGTAGGTGACCCGCAGCTCTCGCCCGACGGGAAGTGGGTGGCCTACACCGTCACCGAGTACTCCCTCAAGGAGAACCGTGGCACGACCCGCATCTGGCTCGCGGACATGGCGGGAGGTGCGCCACCCAGGCAGCTCACCACGGGGCCCGGCTCCGACCGGCAGCCCCGGTGGTCGCCCGATGGGCGGACACTGGCCTTCGTGTCGACGCGGGAGAATGGCGCCCAGTTGTGGGTGCTGCCGGTCGCCGGTGGTGAGGGGCGGCGCGTGTCCAACCTCCCCGATGGCGTCTCCGATCCGCTCTGGCTTCCAGACGGCACGGGCCTGGTGGTGACGAGCGACATCAAGTGGCCCGCCGAGCAGGAGATCGACCGCCGCAGCGGCGAGTTCCCCACGGATGCCCGCCTCTGGACCGAGCTCATGTGGCGCCACTGGGACGACTGGCGCGCCGGCAAGCGCCAGCACCTCTTCACCGTCGCGCTCTCAGACGGCACCGCCAAGGACATCACGCTGCTCGATCACGACGTGCCCACGATCGCGACGGGCGGCGATGGGGACGTGAGCGTGGCGCCCGACGGCAGGGAGATCGCGTTCGCGATGCACGGCGACTCCACCGTGGCCGACAACACCAACGTCGACGTCTACGTGATGGGGCCGGATGGCTCCGGGATGCACGCGGTCACGACCAACCACGGGGCCGACAACACACCTCGCTATTCCCCCGACGGTAAGTGGCTCGCGTACCTCTCGATGCAGGGCCCGGGGTTCGAGGCGGATCGGCTGCGGCTCATGATCCAGCCACGCAGCGACGGAAAGACGGAAAGTGCGGCGCCGACGGAGATTACGGCCGGTTGGACGCTGTCCGTAGGGTCGTACACGTGGTGCCCGGACTCGAAGTGCCTCTACGCGGTCGTGGAGGAGCGCGGCCGCGAGAATCTCTATCGAATTGACGTTCCGTCCTTCCGTCGTTCCGTCGCCGTCGGCTCCGGTGTCAACACAAACGTCAGCGTCGCCCCCGACGGCAAGACGTTGGTCTATCTCCACCAGAGCAACACGCAACCCGCAGAAGTGTGGAGCACGGGACGGCAGCTGTCTCACCACACCGACGCGGGCGTGGGGTCGCTCGACCTTCGCCCGCTCGAGGCGTTCGGCTTCGTGGGCGCGCTGGGCGATTCCGTGCACGGTTGGATCCTGAAGCCGCCGGGGTTCGATCCGGCGCACAAGTACCCGCTGGTGTACCTGATCCATGGGGGTCCACAGGGCGCGTGGGACGACAACTGGCACTCGCGCTGGAACTACCAGATGTTCGCGGCGCGCGGCTATGTCGTCGCGGCAGTCAATTTCCACGGGTCGACCGGCTACGGGCAGAAATTCACGGACGCGATCTCGCAGCACTGGGGCGACTATCCGTTCGACGACCTGATGAAAGGCCTGGACGCCGTGGCCCGGCTCCCGTTCGTGGATTCGACTCGGATGGGCGCCGCGGGGGCCTCCTACGGCGGCTACGCAATCTATTGGATCGCGGGGCACACGAACCGGTTCAAGGTGCTCGTGGCGCACGACGGCGTGTTCGATCTGACCAGCATGGCCGGCTCGACGGAGGAGCTCTGGTTCCCTTACTGGGAGTTCGGCGGGACGCCGTACGCCAACCGCACGCTCTACGACAAGTGGTCACCGCACAACTTCGTCCGCGACTGGAAGACCCCGATCCTCATCGTGCACTCGCAGCTCGACTATCGCGTAGATCTGTCGCAGGGATACGAAGCGTTCACGGCCGCCAAGATGATGGGCGTGCCCGCCAAATTCCTGTTCTTCCCAGACGAAGGACACTTCGTGACGCGGCCCCGCAACCGCCGTCTGTGGTGGGGGACGGTGCTCGACTGGCTGGATCAGTATTTGACGCCCGCCCCTTCCCCCCAGACCGGCGCTCGCTGATGGGCGAGCCGTTCCTCAAGACGCTGAATCGCGCCACGATCGCTGCAGTGGTGCTGGGGCTCCTCCTGCTGATGGCGGTGCGCCGTCACGGATCGTTTCTCGGAGACTTCGTCGACGTCTTCACCGTGGCGTTCTGCTTCACCTTCCTCGCTCCCTACTTCGACAGGCTGCTGCTCGGGCTTCCGGGCATCGACGTCGGCTTGGGGCGGCTGGTTCGCGTCGCCGGATGGTTCGCGGGGGGCATGTGGTGCCGCCTGATGGGTGGGTGGCTGTGGATCCGGTACGGGCGCGACCCGAGCGAGCTTCCGGGTCTCCTGTGGGGTGGGGTGGTGCTGGTGATCTACGAGCTGGTGATGAACAGCGTCACCCGACGCCAGGACGCTACGTCGTAAGGCCTACAACGTAGCGTCGTAGTGTCGGACTCGCGTTATCGCTTCACCCAGACGTTGTTCTCCCGCCGCACGTCCGGGAAATGCTGGTCAGGATCTACCTCGATCTTGACCACTTCCGCCGGCACCTTGCGCACGTAGGCGTAGTGGTTTCCCTGAAACCAGATCTCGACCGGGAGGCGCGCGTTCTCCGTAGGGCCGCTCGCGTAAGTCAGGCGCAGCTCCACCGGCATCGGAAGGCCGCCCGGACTCGAGAGATAGATACGGGCGGTCAGCGTCCCGGTTGAGTCTGCTTGGGTCGCGCTCGAGTCCACCGCCAGATCCACCACGTCGGTCCGGTAAAACCATCCGCGCCAGAACCAGGACAGATCCTCGCCCAGGCCATCCTCCATGGACCGGAAGAAGTCCGCGGGCGTGGGGTGCTTGTAGGCCCAGCGGCGGATGTACTCGCGGAAGGCGACGTCGAACCGCGTCGTGTCGTCGAGGATGTGCTGGCGCAGCAGATAAAGCCCGGTGGCGGGCTTGTTGTATTCGGCCTGGCCGAGGAGGGCGGGCGTGACACGGTCGGCGGGCAGCATCGACGGCTCGTCCAAGCCGGTCGTGACGAACCGGGCCCATTGCGTCGCATTGCCGCGGTCCGCGGGCGCGGTATCGTGGTAGAACGCGAGCGTCGAATAGATGTTGATGAACGTATTGAACCCTTCGTCCATCCACGCGTACAGCCGCTCGTTGGAACCGACGACCATCGGGAACCATTCGTGGCCGAGCTCGTGCGTGGTCACGCCGAACAAGGCGCGACCTGCGGCGCGACGGCCGCAAAACACGATCATCGGATATTCCATTCCTCCGACCGGGCCTCCGACGTTGATGGCGGTGGGGTAGGGATAGCGGAGCCATTTCTCGGAGTAGTGCTTGATCGAATGGCGGGCATACTCCGTGGACCGCCCCCAGTCGGCGTTCGCTTCGGGCGGATAGAACGACTGGATGAGCACGCCGTCGTACCCGCTCGCATCCCAGATGAAGCCGGCCGACGCCGCCCAGGCCACGTCTCGGACATTCTTGGCGCTGAAATGCCAGGTGAGCATGGGCCGTGGCCCGGCGGGGCGCGTGAAGCCCTGTCCGGCCTCGGCTCGGGGGATGATGGCGACGGTGGTGTCCGCGTGCGCCGCCCGAGCGAGCCGCACGCGCTCGCCCGCCGTGAGCACCTCATTGGGGTTGAGTAAGGTCCCGGTGGCGGCTACCACGAAGCTGCGCGGCACCGTGATCGACACGTCGAAGTCGCCGTACTCGAGATAGAACTCACCCTGGCCGAGGTACTGCTCGGTGTTCCAGCCGCGCACGTCGTCGTACACGGCGACCCGCGGATACCACTGCGCGATCTCGTACAGCCAGCCCGCCGCGAGCTGCTCGCGTCCCATGCGGTCGGATCCGTGCTCGGGTACCTCGAACGAGTACGCGAGCTCGAGCTCCGTGCGCCCTCCCCCGGGGGCGAGGGGCCGATCGAGCTCCGCGCGCAACATGGTCCCGTTGGTCGTGCTCGTGAGCGGGATCCGGCCGGTGGCTTGTCCGGCCCGCCGCACAACGCGCACGTAGTCGATCGTGTAGCCTCCTTCGAACCCACGGCCGGCGAACCGCGCATCGGTGGGATTCAAGGCCGCCCCGCGGCTGTTTGCCTTGTAGATGTTCTGGTCGACCTGCAGCCAGAGGTATCGCAGGGAGTCCGGAGAGTTGTTGGTGTACCGGATCGTCTCCGAGCCCGTGATGGTGTGCGTGGCGGTGTCGAGGGCGGCGCGGATCGTATAGTCGGCGCGCTGCTGCCAGTAGCGCGGCCCGGGCCTCCCTGAGCCCTCGCGGATCATGGTGGGAGTCGGGAGCGCGAGCCGTCGGAACGGCGACGTGTCGCCGATCTGGGGCGGGAGGCCGGGATTCGTCGGAGCGGGAGCCGTGGTCGGTTGTTGGAGTGCCACCAGCACGAGCGCGAGGGCCAGCATCTACGTCTCCTCAGCGTTGAGGGTCTAACAGGGGTGCACGTCGAGCCTCCAACAAGTACCCCACAGCCACCCCGCCGACCACCATGGTGAGACCGAGCCAGCCGAGCGGAGTGAGTCGCTGATTGAACAGGACCAGCGCGAGGAGTGTGCCCACGACCGGCTCGATGGTCGCAGCCACGGCAGCGGGGGCGGCCTCGATCCGCTTCACGGCACCGAAGAACAGGATATTCGCGGCCAGCACGGAGCCAGCGGTGAGCCCCGCAAGGCCTCGCCACGCGGCGCCGGATGGCGGGGGCGCGGGCGCGTAGCCGACGAGCGTGAGTCCGACGCCGAGGATCGCGACGCCTCCCAAGGCCTCGAGGAACAGGACGCGGACCGCCCCGTAGCGCGGCACAGCGAACCGCGCCATGAGGGTCGTGCAGGCGTAGCTCACGGCGGAGAGCAAACCGCCCGCGATGCCGGCTCCGAGGCCAAGCCGAGCCGCCTCGGCCCCGGCGTTGCTGCCGCCCGTAACGGTGAGGGCCACACCCGCCATCACGAGAACGGCGAGGAGCACGCGCGTCGGGGTGAGGGCTTCCTGGAGAACCACCCGCGCGAGGATTGCGACCAGGACCGGCGCGGTGTACAGCATCGCGGCGGCGCCCGCGACGCCGGCGCCGGCGATGGCGAACTGGTAGGCGATTTCGAACAGCGCCACGAGGAACCCACCGCCCAGGCCCACCAGAAGCCAACCTCGCGCGTCCGCTCGGAACAGGTCGCGCCGGAAAGCCAGACCCCAGAGCGCAAGGCAGGCCGTTCCCAGCAGGACGCGCCAAAATCCGATGCTCGTCGCGGGCATGAGGTCGTACAAACCGGTGGACAACGGGCCGGTGGTCCCCCAGGTGGCGCCGGCGCCCAGCGCCAGGAGATACCCAGTGACGCGACTGGTGCGCGGAGTGGCGGGTGCGGTTGGCGTAGTCATGGGCCGAACGATAGGCGGCTTCGGGACGCTCCGGCTAGGGCGCGGGCCCCCGCCTCAGAGCGGGACTGGCGCAGGACGTGATCTACTGCCGAACCGCAGTCCGGATCGCCGTGGAGATGGCCTCCACGTCCCCGGGCCGGCCCCACCACTCGAGCGCGAACCGCCCGACGGCGAGCACGGCGAGTAAGGCGCCGAGCAGGGCGAGGCCCACGCGCATCGCGGCTGCGCGCGGCTCGAGTCGCGTGGGCACGAGAGCGAGGACAAGGCAGACGATCGCTGGAGCGAGCCACACCGGTAGCAGGGCGCGCGCGAACCAGGTCATACGAAACCGTCCGTCGAGCACGGTGTGACCCTCGCGTTCACGGAACCGGCCCACGAATGTCGGCCGGAACAGCGCCCGGTACCGGGCCGCGTCCCGATAGTAGAGAACGACGCTCTCTCCACGGATCCAGCCGTCGAGCCCGGGCGTATCCCACGGCCGGCGGTCGATCACGGCCTCGAGCCGGGCACGCGCGTCCGCGGCTGAGCCGCTGCAGGCGAAGGTGGTGGACCTCACAGGAGCTCGCCCCGGAGCACCGTCACCGCCTGCCCGCCGAGGATCACGCGGTCGCCCGCGAGTCGCACGCGGACCACCCCGCCGCGCGCAGACGCCTGGTAGGCGGTCATCTCGGTGCGAGCGAGCCGCTCGCTCCAGAACGGCGTCAGGGCACAGTGCGCCGAGCCTGTGACGGGGTCCTCGGGCACGCCGACGCGGGGCGCGAAAAATCGCGACACGAAGTCGAACCCGGACGTCGTGGCGCGACTGGTCACGACGACGCCGCGTGCCTCGACGCGTTCCAGCGCGAGGAGATCGGGCTTGAGGCCGCGAACGGCTTCCTCCGAGTCCAGCTCGACGAGGTAATCGAACTTGGATCGGCCGACCCAGCGTGAGCCGACGCGGAGCGCGGCGGCCAGACCGGGGGGCGGAGGGGCGGGCGTCGGCGGTGTCGCGGGGAAGTCGAGATCGATCCAATCGCCGCGGCGGTCGGCGGTCAGGAGGCCGCTCTGCGTGTGGAAGCGTGCCTGGCGCCCCGCGGGGAGGTGGCCGTCCTCCCACAGGACATGGGCGCTCGCGAGCGTCGCGTGGCCGCACAGCGCCACTTCGTTCGCGGGCGTGAACCAGCGCAGTCGGTAGCCATCGTTCTCCGGATGCAGGAACGCCGTCTCGGCGAGGTTCATCTCGCGGGCCACGTTCTGCATCCACGCTTCGTCCCGAGGCCCGCTCGAGACGCACACGGCCGCAGGGTTTCCGGCGAAGGGGCGATCCGCGAACGCATCCACCTGTACGATCGGCACTCCCATGTTTCTAACTTAGCCTCCTTCCCACGCGGGGCGAGAGCGCCTGAAAGAGGAGCCCCATCGTGATCGCACCGGCGAGCGCCCAGGTTTCGTAGTGGACGACGCGGCCAATGGCGATGCGGGCGGCGGCGGTGCCATAGGCGTATCCGATCCACGTGAACAGGCCGGCCCAGACGAACGCGGTGGCCGCGTTATAGCGAAGGAATCGGAGGGGCGCGATGCCTACGGCGCCACACAAGATCGGGAGGGGGAGGCGTACGCCGTAGGCGAAGCGCATGAGCAACATGACGCGACTGGCGTGGCCTTGCACGAGTCCGCGGGCCCGTGCGATAGCGGGTTGCCAGCCGATCGGGAGTCGCCCGACGAGCGGATCGCCGAAGCGCCTGCCCAGAGCGAAGTAGAACTGATGTCCGACGACGGCGGGAACGCACGCGACGAGCCAAACCGCCCACCATGGCCAGAATCCTTGCGCGGCCAGGGAGCCGCCGACAATGACGGCTGCTTCTCCCTGCAGCCAGGCCCACACGAACAAGAGGGGCCCACCGTAGCTGTGGATGACCGCGCCGAGATCCATGGCTCAGCGGAGAATTTACACGTTGAGTCGCGGTGCCAGGCCGCGAAGCCAAGCTGCGCGGCAAGCAGCACTAACGCGCTGCCAAGGAACCACTCGAGTCGCGACCGCATCGACCACTCATGACCCGCTGTCGGGACAGCGGTCCGCCGTCAGTCTGGCGGTCTGGTCTCTGAGCAGACGCAGCGCACGGCTGCGGGCGAAGTTCCAGTTGCGCCAATCGCCGCTCTCGAGCCTGTCGCGTTGTTCGAGCAACCCTTTCGCGACGGCGCACTGCGCCTGCCCGTCCAGACGCGGGAGTGCCTCCAATAAGAACGGGACTGCATCGGCGCTGAGCGACGCGGCATACCATCCATCGAACGCCCGCTCGGCGGGAGGGCGCGCGAGGTTGGTACGGACGATGAAGGCGTCGGGATTGAGCAGGTGTAGGCCGCCCAGGACCACGAACCCCTGGACCAGCGCCCCGAAGGCGAAACGCCGCCGCTGCCCACGCAGCGTGGTCCACGCGAACCAGGCGAAGACGCCCGCGAGATATAGCATGAAGGCCGTCGCGTAGACCCGGACCTCCGACAGACCGAACGCGCCCACGTAGAGCCGCATGCGCGCGAGCGCGGATGCCATAACAACGGCGAGCAACAGGAGCAGCACGATCGCGAGCTGCCGAAACGTGCGTCGGTGCTCGCGCGAGTCGTTCCGCACCAACCAATCCGCACCGGCGAGCACTGGGAGCACGAGGCCGCTGGCCGTAACGAGCTCAAAGAAGCCACCGCGCGC
>DASQIB010000093.1:0-2597 GCA_035631795.1 Gemmatimonadales bacterium
CTCCTCATGAAGTCGATCTTCAGGAGCGGCATCCCGGTGGTGGGCAAGAACTACTTCCCCTCGAACATCCAGGGCCTGCCCACCTGGTACGAAATCCGCGTGACCCGCGAGGGCTATGCCGCCATCTCCGGCCGCGTCGACCTGATGGTGGCGATGAACGCCGAGACCTACGCACGCGACGCGCGCGAGGTCGCCCCGGGCGGCTATCTGGTGTACGACTCGACCTGGCCGCGGCCGGCGTTGCTCAAGCGCGACGACATCACGGTGCTCGGCGTGCCGCTCGCCAAGCTCTGCAACGAGAGCTTCAACGGCGTGCGCACCCGCATCCTGATGAAGAACATCTGCTATGCGGGCGTGCTGGCGGCGCTGCTCGATCTCGATCTGGCGCGCATCCGCGAGCTGCTCGCCGAGACCTACGCCAAGAAGCCGCAGCTGGTCGAGAGCAACATGAAGGCGATCCAGCTCGGCTACGACTACGCGCGGGCCAGCTTCGAGTGCCCGCTGCCGCTCAAGGTCGAGAAGATGGACCGCACCGCCGGCAACATCATGATCGACGGCAACACCGCCGCGGCTTTGGGGTGCGTGTTTGCCGGCGCCACGGTCGCCGCCTGGTATCCGATCACGCCGTCCACCTCGCTGATGGACGCGTTCAAGATGTTCGCCGACCGCACCCGCGTCGACAAGGACACCGGCGCGCGCAACTTCGCCTTCATCCAGGCGGAGGACGAGCTGGCGGCGGTCGGCATGGTGATCGGCGCCATGTGGAACGGCGCCCGCGCCTTCACCGCGACTTCCGGCCCCGGCATCTCGCTCATGAACGAATTCCTCGGGCTCGCCTATTACGCCGAGGTGCCGACGGTGATCTTCGACATCCAGCGCGTCGGGCCCTCGACCGGGATGCCGACCCGCACCCAGCAGGGCGATATCGTGCTCGCCGCCTACGCATCTCACGGCGACACCCGCCACGTGTGCCTCTATCCCGCCAACCCCGAGGAATGCTTCTACATGGCGGCGCAGGCCTTCGATCTCGCCGAGCGGCTGCAGACCCCCGTGCTGGTGCTGTCGGATCTCGATATCGGCATGAACGACTGGATGTGCCCCGACCTGAAGTGGGACGACAACTACCGTCCCGACCGCGGCAAGGTCCTCGGCAAGGAGGAAGTCCGCAAGCTGAAGAAGTTCTACCGCTTCCTCGACGTCGACGACGACGGCATCGGCTACCGCACGTTCCCCGGGGTCGATCCCAAGGCCGCCTACTTCGCGCGCGGCTCCGGCCACAACCAGTACGGCGTCTACACCGAGGATGCGGCCGAGTACCAGCTCGTGCTCGACCGGCTCAAAGCCAAGTGGGCGACGGCGAAACGCCTGGTGCCGCGCGCCATCATCGATGCGACCGCGAACTCGAGGGTCGGCATCGTCTCCGTCGGCAGCTGCGACGGGGCGATCCGCGAGGCGCGCGACCTCCTGGCTCAGCGCGGCGTCACCCTCGACTACCTGCGGGTGCGCTCCTTCCCCTTCAGCGAGGACGTCGAGAGGTTCCTCACCGCCCACGAGCTGCTGTTCGTCGTCGAGCAGAACCGCGACGCGCAGCTGCGCTCGCTCCTCACGCTCGAGACCACCGTCGAGAAGTCGAAGCTCCGCTCGCTGCTGCACTACTCGGGACTGCCGATCTCGTCGGCGTTCATCGTCGACGGGGTGCTCGCGGAGCTGCAGCCCGAGCGCATGGCACAGGCGAAGATTTCCGGAGTTCCGGCATGACTTTCATCGCCAAACCCAAGGTCGCCCACCCCTCGCTCCCGCGCAACACGCTCGGCCTCACGCGGCGCGACTACGAGGGGGCGCTGTCGACGCTGTGCGCCGGTTGCGGCCACGACTCGATCACCGCGGCGATCGTCGAGGCGAGCTGGGGACTGTCGCTCGAGCCGCAGAACGTGGTGAAGCTGTCGGGGATCGGCTGCTCCTCCAAGACCACGGCCTACTTCGTCTCCGGCGGCCACGGCTTCAACTCCGTGCATGGCCGCATGCCCTCGATCGCCATGGGGGCGAACGCCGCCAACCGTGCTCTCACCTACATCGGCGTTTCGGGCGATGGCGACACGCTCTCGATCGGCCTCGGGCAGTTCTGCCATGCGATCCGCCGCAACGTCGACATGCTCTACATCATCGAGAACAACGGGGTGTACGGCCTCACCAAGGGGCAGTTCTCGGCCTCCGCCGACATCGGCACCAGGGCGAAGAAGGGCGAGACCAATTTCCAGCCGCCGATCGATCCGGTGCTGCTCGCCATGACGCTCGGAGCGTCCTTCGTGGCGCGCAGCTTCTCCGGCGACAAGCAGCAGCTCGTGCCGCTCATCCAGGCGGGCCTGGCGCACCGCGGTTTTGCGCTGATCGACGTGCTCTCGCCGTGCGTCACCTTCAACGACCACGAGGGCTCGACCAAGAGCTACGCCTACACGCGCGAGCACTACGAGCCGGCGGTGCACGCCGACTTCGTGCCGCTCGAGCGCGAGATCACCGCCGCCTACGCCGAAGGCGAGGCGCTGCCGGTGACGATGCACGACGGCAGCCGCATCGTGCTGCGCAAGCTCGACGCCGCC
>DASQIB010000094.1:0-7648 GCA_035631795.1 Gemmatimonadales bacterium
CATGCCGCTTCCCTTCCGGCAACGGATCTTCGTGATCCTGGTGGCCTTGACCGCGGTGCCCACGGCCCTGGCCGTGGTGGGCTGGGCGCTCGCGGTACGGACCGTCGCGCCATCGGCGGGCGCCCGGGTGGCCCTCGAAGAGGTCGCGGCCTCGGCCCGGCAGATGGTGGAGAAGGTCGACACGACGCATCTGACGCCGCGGGAGCGCGCGGCGCTGCGCGACCACCTGGACCAGCTCTCGAATTCCGTGACGCTCGCCCGCCGCGCCGAAACGTACCTGCGCTATTACGCCGGCGGATTCGCGGCGGTGGTGATCGTGTTCGGCGCCCTCGCCATCATCGTCGCGGTGAGGATCGCGGGCCACCTGTCGCGCCAACTGTCCCGCCCGATCGACGAGCTCGTGGGCTGGACGCGGTTCATTCGACGCCGCATGCCGTTGCCGGCTGGTCCCCCCACGCGTGGTGCACCGGAATTCGAGGCGCTGCGCCAGGCGTTGCGCGAGCTGGCGAGCGCGCTCGAGACCGCGCGCGACCGCGAGCTCGAGGCCGAGCGGCTGCGCGCGTTCCGCGAAGTGGCGCGGCGGGTGGCGCACGAGATCAAGAACCCGCTCACCGCCATGCGGATCGCGGTAGACCAACTGCGTCGGTCTGGCGGTCCGGCGGACGGGCGGTCGAGTGTCGCCGTGGATGTCATGGAATCGGAAACCGAGCGACTCGAGCGCCTCGCCAAGGAATTTTCCGAGTTCGGCCGTCTGCCAGAGGGGCCGAAGAGCGAGGTGGATCTCGTGGACCTGCTCATGGATCTCGGGAAGACCGCCGTGCCGCCCGCGGTCGACGTGCACGTGCGCGCGAATGGCGGATCGTGCCGGCTGCTCGGCTATTACGATCCGCTGCGGCGCGCCTTCGCGAACCTGCTCCGGAACGCCGCGGAGGCGATGGGTGGCCAGGGGGCGATCGAGGTCGGCGTCACCACGGAGGGATCCGGGCTCCTCGTGACGATCGCCGATCACGGCCCGGGCATTCCCGACGAGCTGCGCCAGCGCGTGTTCGAACCGTACTTCACGACCAAACAGGACGGGACCGGTCTCGGGCTCGCCCTCGTGCGACAGACCATCGAGGCCCACCACGGCACCATCAGGGTGGCCGAGACACCGGGTGGCGGGGCGACGTTTTCCGTCGTCCTCTCGGCGGCATGAGCCCCCGGGTCCTGCTGGCCGACGACGAGGCGAATATCCGCCGCATGGTCGCGGCGTTGCTCGAATCCGAGGGCTTCGAGACCGCGGAAGCCCCCAACGGAACCGCCGCGCTCGCGGCTGTAGAGCGCGATCGGCCGGACGCCGTACTCCTCGACCTCATGATGCCCGGTGGACCGGACGGCCTGGCGACGCTCGAGCAGCTCAAACGTGTGGCGCCCGACCTCCCGGTGGTGATGATGAGCGGCAAGGCCAACCTGGGCGACGCCGTGAGGGCCACCAAGCTGGGCGCGTTTCAGTTCCTCGAGAAGCCGCTGACCCCCGAAGGGGTGCTCACGACGCTCCGGGCGGCCCTCGCGCTGTCGCGCACGCTCGCGGAAAACCGTCGGTTGCACGAGGCGCTCGGGCACGCGGACCCGCTGGTCGGCGTGAGCAAGGCCATGGAAGGGCTCCGGGCCTTGATCGCCCGGGTCGCCCCCACCGACGCGCGGGTTCTGATCACAGGCGAATCGGGCACCGGGAAGGAGCTCGTGGCATCGGCCATCCACCGGCAGAGCACGCGCGCCGCGCGGCCGTTCGTGTGCGTAAACAGCGCCGCCATCCCGAAGGACCTCGTGGAATCCGAGATGTTCGGGCACGAGCGGGGGGCCTTCACCGGCGCTACGGAACGACGCGTGGGACGGTTCGAGCTGGCGGACGGCGGGACGCTGTTCCTGGATGAGGTCGGCGATCTGGGCCCCGAAGCGCAGGCCAAGCTGCTGCGGGTCCTGGAAGCGGGGGTGATCGAGCGGCTGGGCGGGGAGAAGCCGCTCCGGGTGGACGTGCGCGTGATCGCGGCGACGAACAAGAACCTTGGGAAGGCCTCGCAACACGGTCAATTCCGGGACGACCTCTTGTTCCGGCTGAACGTGCTGCCGATCCACATCCCGCCGCTGCGGGAGCGCGCGGACGATGTTCCGCCCCTGATTCAGCACTTCGCTGCCCGCCAGGCGGCCCGCCTTGGCCGGCCCGTCCGGTTCGACGCCGGGGCCGTGCAGCTCCTCGCCTCGTATCCATGGCCGGGCAATGTGCGCGAGCTGGCGAATATCCTGGAGCGACTCGCCATCCTCGCTGCGGGGGAGGTGGTGACCGCCGACGACGTGGCGCGCGTCGTACCGATGGACGGAGCCCGAGCCCCGACACCAGTGCCCGAAGAGTGGACAGACGTGTCCCTCGCGGATGCCCTCGACGGGTTCGAGCGCGCCCTCATCGCGCGCGCGCTCTCGGCCGCCCGTGGCAACGTCGCCGAGGCCGCCCGGCGGCTCGCGACCGATCGCGCCAACCTCTATCGCCGCATGCGCCGGCTCGGTCTCGAGCCTCCGCGCAACGCGGCGGGATGAGCCCATCGCCTCAACCAGGATGTCCGTTATGCGTGTCCCCTTCGTGTTACTGATTCTCGGGGCGGTAGCCCCCGGTGTCGCGGCCGCGCAGGACACGGCCATCGTCATTCAACCGGAGAGCGGCAGCGTGTTCGTCCGGCCACCCGAGCTGCCGCGCGAGGTGGCCGAGGACGCGGTGCGCCGCTACAACGCGCCGACCACCACGCGACTCGTGGGTCGGTCCCGGCTGCCCGCAGGCAACGAATGGCGTGGTGACGTCGCGGTACGGAACGGCAGCGTAGTACTGGCCGGGCGCATCGAGGGCACGCTCCTCGTCATCAACGGTGATGCGATCCTCGACTCCGGCGCCGTGGTGACGGGCGACGTCATCGTGGTCGGCGGTACGGTGGCACGCCGCGCGACGGTCACCGTCGGCGGCGCTGTCCATGTGTATCCGGCGCCGCTCAGCTATCGCGTCAAGGGAGGGGGCGAGGAGATCGCGCTCGCGCCCCCGGATCTGCGGCGCTGGTTCCAGAGCCTCGGCATCGAGAAGTCGTGGGGCACGGCCGATTCGCGCTCGTCCCTGTCCATCGCGACCGGCGGCACGTTCAATCGCGTGGAAGGGCTGCCCATCGCGTTTGGCCCGCTGTTCGATTGGAAGCTCCATCAGAACTTGCGGCTGCGCATCGACGCGGTCGGGGTTTTTCGCACGGCGGGCGATTTCACCGACAAGCGGAGCGATCTGGGATACCTGTTCCGTACGGAGCTGCGCAGCGGTGAGCTGCCGGCGTACGGCGTAGAATTTCGCGCGTTCGACGACGTCGCACCCGTGGAGGACTGGGGGCTGCGAAGCGGCGAAGTCGGCTGGGCGGCGTTCCTGTTTCAACGGGATTATCGCGACTACTACCTGAGCAAGGGGCTCGCAGGCGGCGTGTTCGTTCAACCCAATCGGCCGCTGCGAGTCGACCTCGAGCTGCACCACGATTGGGAGACGACCGTCGCGGCGCGGGACCCGTGGACGGTGTTCCGCAACGACCAGGCCTGGCGGCCCAATCCGCCGATCGACGACGGGCATTACACGACGCTCCGGGCGAGCGTCACGTTCGATACACGGAACGATCGGCTCGATCCCACCGCCGGGTGGTTCTTCCGCGCTCGCTTCGAGCACTCGGGCTCCGACGACGTCAAACCCGAGACCGGCGTGCCGAGCGCCGTGCGCGGTCCGATCCCAACGGACGGGTCCTACCAGTTCAACCGTCTGTTTTTCGACCTCCGCCGCTACACGCGCGTGAGCCCGTCGGGGCGCGTGAACCTGCGTGTGCTGGCCGGAGGCTGGATCGGCGGCGACCCGTTGCCGCTCCAGCAACGGCTCTCGATCGGCGGGCCCGATCCCCTCGCGGGGTACGGATTCCGCCACAGCGCATGCAACCGGGACATCATCGATCCCGCGTTCACCAACACCCAGGTGGCCGCGTGCGATCGGGTGATTCTCGCGCAGGCAGAGTACCGCGGGCACCTGTCACTCCACTGGGCGTCGGGCTCCTCGACGCCGGAGGACGAAGCGTCCAAGTCGTTGCTCACGCTCCGGGGACTCGACGTGGTCGTTCTCGCGGACGCGGGCCAGGCGTGGCTGGTCGGGAGCGGGCCCGGACGCCTCCCGTTGGATCGCCTGCCCACCCCTGGCAGCTGGCTCGCCGACCTCGGCCTGGGTGTGGACTGGGGCGGCTTCGGTGTGTATGCGGCAAAAGCGGTGACGGCCGGAGAGCCGTTGCGTTTCACCCTCCGACTCGACCACCGCTTCTGAGGTGAGGCCGGGCCTCGTCGTCCTGGCCCTGCTCGGCGCTGCCACGGTCCCTCGGGCCGTGGCGCAGGCGCCCGCGCTCACCGTCATCCTCCAGAAAGACGTCGCGCGGATCCAGGCGACGGGCCTGTTGGCCGACGGAAAGTTCGCGACGCTGATGCGATCGGGATTCCCCCTGCGCCTCCACTATCGGCTTGAGCTGTGGCGCGCGCGGTCCGGCTGGTTCGATCAGCACATCACTGACTGGTCGTGGGACGCCGTCGCTCGTCACGATCCCCTCGCCGACGACTTCGTCCTGATCCGCACCGGCGGCGCCGTGGCCCGGTACGGCTCGGCCGAGGACCTGGAGCGCGCGTTCGAGGTTCCGTATCGCGTGACCCTCAGGGCGAAAGGCGGAGGCAACTTCTACGTGCTGTGCCGCCTCGAGGTCACCACGCTCAACGAGACCGACCTGGAAGAGCTCACGCGTTGGCTCAAGGGAGACGTCAGTCCGGCGGTCTCGGGCGGCGGCAATCTCGGCGACGCGCTGGCCCGCGGCGCGCAACGGCTCTTGGTGCGAATCGCCGGCCTCCCGCGCCTGACACTGGAAGCGCGGTCCGAGACGTTCAAGCGGCCTGAAGCGAACTAAGAACCGAACCGACTATCGATCGCCCGGCGGATGTCCTCAAGGGAGCTGCCCTGGGAGGACAGCTGCGTCGCCAGCATCGCCTCGCCCATGCAGATGTCACACCGGCCGCCATGGTCGGACTCGAAGCAGGTGAGCAAGGAGCGGTGCCCGAAATGCTTGGAACAATCACAGTGACAGTACAGGCCATCGAGCACGCGAGGCGCGCTCCGCGCCGCGGCGTAGGCCTCCGCCGCTCCCGGCGTGCTCGGGAGCAGGGATGGAGGCAGGACCCGCTCCGCCGTGACCCCGGGCCGCGGCTCGGGGTGCGGTACCGTGCCTCCGGCACCCGGCTTGACGGCCAGCACGGCGAGAGCGGCGATGGCCGCCACCCCCGCGATCACCCACGGAACCCTTTGGCTCAGAGCGCCTCGAGGGTGGCCAGGACCTCGCCGCCGTAAAACAGGCGGATGTACTTCGACTGAATCGAGGTCAGGCGGCGGACCGCCCAGGCCAGATGCACGAAGTGCGGCTCGAAGGGCGGCCGCAACGGATGCATGCCGGCCTCTTCGGGCAGCAGGTTGCCCTTGCGCGTGTTACACGAGCTGCAGGCAGTGAGGACGTTGGTCCAGGCGTTCGTGCCCCCACGCGACAGCGGCACCAGGTGGTCACGCGTCAAGCACTCCCGGTGCCGCAACTCAGGCTGGCTGCGCCCGCAGAACTGGCAGCGGTAGTTGTCGCGGGCGAACAGGAAGGTGTTGGTCACCTGGCGCCGGAAGCGCCGGGGCACGTGCACGAACTTGACCAGCCGGATGACGGCCGGCCGGGGAATCGCCAGGCGCTCGCTCTTGACCAGGGGCCCGTCCGCCTCGACGATCTCGGCCTTGCGGTCGATGACCAGCCGCAGCGCCCGGCGCACAGGCACCATGGTCAGCGGCTCGAACGAGGCATTCAGGGCTAGACAGCGCACGGACATCCCCCAGCGACGAAGCGGCCGTCTTGCCCGGAGTGAGCATGACGGCCACGTATGCTACACAACAAGCTAAGGCCCGGCAAGAGGTTGCGTTAACTCACACGCCCCCGCCCTCCGCGAATGCAACCCGAAGCGCTCCCAGTTGGTCCACCACCGAGGCCCGCGACGCGCCCCCCGGTGTGGCGCGACTCTCCACGGAATCCTCCCACGTTCCAAGCTGGGCCAGCGCGGCGCCGAGGGCCGGGTGAATCCCCGCCGCCAAAGGCTGAGGCACGCGATCGAGAGGCACGCCCGAACGCTCCGCCTCCCGGACCAGGCGTCCGACGAGCCCGTGGCTCTCTCGGAACGGGACCCCCGTTTCGACGAGGAAATCGGCGAGGTCCGTGGCGCGCAGCGCGGCATCGAGGGCGGCCCGCATCCGGTCGGCATCGGCGGTCAGCGTCGCGATCGCGCCGGTGGCCGCGGGCAGCACCAGCGCCAGCGTGTCGAACGCGTCGAACAGCAGCCCCTTGTCCTCCTGAAGATCCTTGCTGTACCCGGCCGGGAGGCCCTTCAGGGTGGTGAGGAGGGCAACCAGGTCACCGAGCAGCCGCCCGGATTTGGCGCGGGCGAGCTCGAAGACATCGGGATTGCGCTTCTGGGGCAAGAGACTCGACCCGGTGCTGAAATCGTCCGCCAGGCGCACGAAGCCGTACTCGGCGCTCGTGTACGTCACCAGCTCCGCGCCGAGACGCGAGAGATGGGTCCCTACGAGGGCCAGCGCGAACAGCACCTCCGCCACGAAGTCGCGGTCCCCGGTGGTGTCGAGGGCGTTCGCGGAGACCGAGCGAAACCCGAGTGCCTCTTTGAGCAGCACTCGGTCGACGGCAAACCCCGATCCCGCGAGCGCCCCCGAACCCAGCGGAAGCTCCGCCACGCGACGCCGGGCATCGGCCAGGCGCTGGCGATCCCGAACGAGCGGCCAGGCGTGCGCGAGCAGGACATAGGCCCACCGCACCGGCTGGGCGCGCTGCCCGTGCGTGTAGCCGGGCAGCAGGAGGTCCACGCCGGCCTCGGCGCGAGTGACGAGCGCCCGGCCGAGCGTCGCCAGGTCCCGGTCGAGCTGATCGACCGCGGCGAGCGTCCACAGCCGCAGATCCGTGGCGACCTGATCGTTGCGTGACCGGCCTGTGTGGAGCTTCCCCGCGACCGCTCCGACCTCGGTGTACAGCAAACGCTCGACCAAGGTGTGTACATCCTCGTCGGGGGCTCCCACGGCCGCGCCATCAGCCAGGCGCTCGGCCACGCGATCGAGACCGTCCAGCAGCTGCGTTTCGTCGGCCGAGGTCAACACGCCCACTCGGCCGAGCGCGTGCACCCAGGCCTTGCTGGCCGCGACATCCTGAGGCCAGAGCCGGTGATCCACCGGCAAGCTGCGATTCAACGCGTCGAGCGCTTCACTCGGGCCCGCGCCGAACCGGCCGCCCCACATCTGATGCGACGCGGGCGGTGCGGTGACCGCGGGTGGGGTCTCTACGGGCGGGCGGGAGGGGGGGGGCGCCATCACTCCGCCGCCGCGCCGACTTCGGACTGGCGCCGCGCGGCCTCGAGCCCCGCCGCGATCTTGATCGATAGCCCGTAGAGATGAATGAACCCTTCGGCGTCGCGCTGATTGTAGACGTTGTCCTTGCCGAACGTGGCGTACGAGGGCTGATACAGGGCGTGGGGACTCTCCCGTCCC
>DASQIB010000095.1:0-6672 GCA_035631795.1 Gemmatimonadales bacterium
GGATCTGATCGTGGTCTCCCCCTCACCGGCGAGCTCGACCGACGTGAAGCAACACATCAAGGCAGCGCTGACGCGGAGTGCGGAGGCTGACGCACAGGGAATCACGGTTGATATCGCGGACGGTGGCGGCGTCACGCTCCGTGGCAAAGTGCACTCATGGGCAGAACGGGAAGACGCGGTGCGAGCGGCGTGGGCCACTACGGGCGTCCGCAAGGTGCAGGACGAGTTGACCTACGCCTAGCAGCGCTCCGAAGGGCGAGGCCTGATGGTGACACCGTCTCGAAACGGGGGACGGCAAGAGCAAGGATCGTCGCGGCACGCAGCAATTCTACAAGAAGCGTCGAACCCCGTGGACCCGACGAGCGCCATCACGGCGAGCCCGTGCCCCTGCAGTCACATGCCGGGGCATCACCGTTTGTGGCTCACGCGCCGTTGGCGCAGTCACGGTTTCCTGGGTGTTCATGAACGTGCTCTGCGTTCAGGCCCGGACGGATCTCAGGTAGGCCCTGCGCTAGACGAAGGAAGGGAATGAAGAGCGTCATCGAAGTCGACATCGAAGCGCCACAGGCGCGCGTCGTGGCACTGTTCACCGATCCCTCGCGTAACACAGCATGGATGGAGGACGTCGACCGGGTCGAGCCGGTAGCCGGCGAGCTGGGCGCACTGGGCTCCAAGTATCGGCTCATGCCCAAGAAAGGCGACATGGTGTTCACCGCCACGGTTCTTGCGAGGAATCTGCCGTACGAAGCGAATCTAAGCCTAGAGGCGTCCCACGTGACTGTTCAGGTGACGGGACGGTTTGTTCCGACGGGGCCAGGAACGACGCGCCTGATCTCTGAAGAAGTCTTCCGGTTCAACGGTGTCGGTGCGAAGCTCCTCGGCCTTCTCGCCCAGGGTGCTATCCGCAAAGCCCATCGCCGGCACATCGAGGCCTTCAAGCGCTTTGCTGAGGCGCAGAGGTGAAAGCCGCCCGCCATAGCAAGCAACGTACCGGCCGTGGCGGCGCGGACTGTCGTCCCACATCCTTGCCGCCGAGGGGCGAGTCGCCCGCAGCTGACGCGCGATCCCTTAGGCAGCCGCTGCCGAACAGTTAATCGTGGACTAAAATGGGAAGCCAGACGACTACCGCACTCTACGTAGCCTTGATGGCAGCCGTGATCGTCGCGATCGATTTCTTGTTCTTCAAGAACCGTTTCTGGGAACGGCTGACGGTGAACGTAGGAATCGTCCTGGTATTCGCGGCCTTCTACTTCAGATTCCTGAAACGTCCATGAGTAAGGCGGAGGCGCGGCGGCTCGGTCGCAGGCTGTCGGGCGCCACAAACCTGTGGGACGCCTTCCACGGGGTTCTCTATCCCGTAGAAGGCTCGACTTGCGCAACAGAGCATCGGAGGAAACGCGATGGCCAAAACCACGACAATCGGAATCATCGGCGCCGGACACATTGGCAGTCAGATCGCACGACTCGCGGTCGCCAACGGCTACAATGTCGTGATCAGCAATTCACGCGGGCCGGAGACGTTGTCCGCGCTCATCGCGGAGCTTGGTCCCAGAGCCCGGGCGGCGACCGCCGTCGAGGCGGCAAAGGCTGGAGACATGGTCGTCGTGTCGGTGCCGCTCAAGAACTACCGGCAGGTTCCGATCGAGCCGCTGGCGGGCAAGATCGTCATCGACACCAACAACTATTACCCCCAGCGGGACGGCCATATCCCCGAGCTCGACAACGAGTCGACCACCACGGCCGAACTGCTGCAGGCGCATCTGCCGGCCTCGAAGGTCGTCAAGGCCTTCAACCACATTTACGCCGCTGCGCTCACGACCGACGGGCAGCCGGCGGGAACCAAGAATCGGCGCGCGCTGGCCATCGCTGGCAACGACCAAGACGCCAAGACGAGAGTGACCCGTTTGCTTGACGAGTTCGGCTTCGATACGGTGGACGCAGGCCCGCTGAGAGAGGGGTGGCGCATCCAGCGCGATACCCCCGGCTACGGTCCGCGCCGAACGGCGGAGGAGCTGCGCCGCGACCTGGCGGCGGCCAGGCGGTATGCCGATCAGTAGCCATCATCCGTGTCCCCCCAACCGTAGGGCTGCGCGCGGTTAGAAGTGCAGCAGCCAGTCGCCAGGTGTGGCTGCTGTAGGCTGCGTGCGCGTCCCCCATCTCGCACTCGAGCATGCGCTCTTCGGCCACGATTAACGGTTTGCTCGGTTGGGTCAACGCAGGTTCGGCCCCTGGCTGTGCCGGGCCTCAACGCTCCGCCTTGGAGACCCCGCTCTTCGCTCGGCGGCGCGGACCGATCGCCGCCGCCGCCGCTCACGAGCGCCGCTTGCGCGGTGACGGTTTCGGTGACGGTTTCGGGGCCGACTTTTCGCGTCTGGGCCGCTCCGGTGGCGGAGACTCCGCTCCTGTTTTAGCCTCAGTTACACGGTCTGGGGTGGGCGCCCCCGGCTCGCTCGGGCTACGGGTCGCAGGTTCGAGTCCTGCCTCGGGAGCTGTCCCACAGGGGGCAAAGCGGCCTCCTTGTCGGTGCGCACGCGCCATACCGCGTTTTTCCTCGGATTTCCCTAGATTGGTGTTCGTGTCCGCCGACTTGCCGCAAAACCACCCCCAGGTGCCGCAAAAACGCCCTAGCGTTCTTCCCCGTCCACCCCATAACTGCATGCTACGATTTCACCTAGAGTCGACCGCGGCGCAGCACTCCGGAGGCACCCCATGAGCGTGGCACCGGAAGTGGAGATCCTGCTGGTCGAGGACGACCCGAACGACGTGGAGCTCACCTTGCGGGCCTTCCGCGCCCGCAACCTCGCGAACCAGGTCTTCGTGGCGCGCGACGGCGCGGAGGCGCTCGACTTCTTTTTCAGCGACGGGGCGCATCCGCTGCGTGACATCGGTGTCACGCCCCGCGTAGTCCTTCTCGATCTCAAGCTTCCGAAGGTCGACGGTCTCGAAGTCCTGCGGCGGCTCCGGGCCGATGAGCGCACCAAGTCGCTGCCGGTCGTGGTACTCACGTCGTCCAACGAGGAGCCCGATATCACGGCGGCGTACCGACTGGGGGCCAACAGCTACATCGTCAAGCCCGTGGATTTCGAGGCGTTCGCCCGGGCCGTCTCCGAGGTGGGATTGTACTGGGTGCTCCTGAACGAACAGCCGCGCTGACGCGATGCCCGCGCCGATCCGCATACTCCTCGTGGAAGACGTCCCGGACGACGCGGCGCTCGTCGAGCGCGAGCTGCGGCGCGCGGGCATCGGGGGCGCCACCCGGCGTGTGGACTCGGAGCGCGGCTTTCGCGCGGCGCTGAACGAGTTTACGCCCGACATCATTCTCTCCGATCACTCACTGCCGGCGTTCGGCGCGAGCGACGCGCTGCGCATCGCCCTCCTCGAGGCTCCGGACACGCCCCTCATCATCGTCACCGGCAGCCTCGACGAGGAAACGGCCGCTGAGTACATCAAGGCCGGCGCGGCGGACTACGTCGTCAAGCATCACCTGGAGCGCCTTGGGCCCGCCGTCCTCAGGGCGCTCGACCTCCGCCGAGCGCGGAGTGAAAGGGTCCGAGCCGAGGAGGCTCGCCGGCAAGGCGAGGAGCGGTTCCGAGCGTTGATCGAGCACGGCGCCGACGCGGTCGCGCTCCTCGCCCCCGATGGCACCATGTTGTTCGCCAGCCAATCGACCGAGCGTTTGCTCGGATTCTCCCCAGCTGAGCTGGTGGGCAGGCCGGGCTTCGACCGGATTCACCCCGACGACCTCCCCGGCGTGCGGGCGACGCTGTCCGAAATCGCCGCACTCCCGGGTAGCCCGCGCGCCATGGAGCTGCGCTGGCGTCATACGGATGGTTCGTGGCGCAACATCGATGCGGTCGCGGTCAACCGGTTGGCGGAGCCGGCCGTGGGCGCCATCGTCATCAACTTCCGCGATCAGACCGAGCGCCGGCACGCAGAGACGGCACTGCGGGAGCAAGAGGAGCGGTACCGAACCCTCGTCGAAGGCGTGCGAGACGTGATCTTCGCCCTCTCCCCCGAGGGCACGATCACATCGCTCAATCCGGCGTTCGAGACGATCACGGGCTGGCGCCGCGAAGAATGGGTCGGCCGACCGTTCGAAAAGCTCGTGCACCCCGAGGACCTGCCCTTCGCGCTCGAGCTGCTCGGCCGCGTGGTACGGGGCGACCTTCGGGCCGTCAGCCAGTTCCGGGTCTCCACCGCGAAGCACGACTACCGCCTGGGTGAATTCTCCGCCACGCCCCAGCTCCTCGAAGGACGTCTCATCGGCATCCTCGGCATCGGCCGTGATGTCACCGAGCGCGTGCAGCTCGAGCAACAGTTGCGCCAGGCGCAGAAGATGGAAGCGGTCGGCCGCCTCGCGGGGGGGATCGCTCACGATTTCAACAACATCCTCACCGCCATCACTGGCTACGCGGACCTGCTGCTCGAAGACTTGCGTCCCACCGATTCTCGGCATCAGGACGTCGCGGAGATCCGCAAGGCCGCCGATCGAGCCGCCGGACTCACACGCCAATTGCTCGCGTTCAGCCGGCAGCAGGTCCTGCAGCCCAGTGTGATCGACGTGAAGACCCTCGTAGGCGACCTCCAGAAGATGCTCGGCCGGCTCCTCGGCGAAGACGTGGCGCTCGCCGCGCAGCTCGCGCCGGACACCGGTCGGGTCAAAGCCGACCCCGGACAGCTCGAGCAGGTGCTCATGAACCTGGCCGTGAACTCACGGGATGCCATGCCGCACGGCGGCAAGCTCACGCTCGAGACGTCCAATGTGGACCTGTCCGAGGGGTACGCGGCCGACCATTACCCGGCCCAGCCGGGATCGTACGTCATGATCGCCGTGACCGACACGGGAACCGGCATGAGCGAAGAGACGCAGGCGCACATGTTCGAGCCGTTCTTCACCACCAAAGAAAAAGGCAAGGGCACCGGGTTGGGGCTCGCCACCGTGTACGGCATCGTCAAGCAGAGCGGCGGGTTCATCTGGGTATACAGCGAGCTGGGGCACGGCACGACGTTCAAGATCTACCTCCCCCGGGTGCAGGAGTCCGCGAACGTCGCCAAGGCCGCGGCGGCGCGCCGCCAGGTTACGCGGGGCTCGGAAACGGTCCTCCTCGCGGAAGACGAGGCGCCCGTGCGGGCCGTCGCGCGGCAAGTACTCGAGCGCCACGGCTATACGGTGCTCGAGGCACCGAGTGCGGAGGCCGCGTTGGACATCGCGGCCCGGTACTCGGGCGCCATCCATCTCCTCCTCACTGATGTGATCATGCCGGGGCTCAGCGGCCGCGAGCTCGCAACGCGACTCGCCGACCTGCGGCCCGAAGCGCGCGTCATCTTCATGTCGGGCTATACGGACGACGCCGTCACGCGACACGGCGTGCTGGAGCCGGGCCTGGCCTACCTCCAGAAACCGTTCACACCGGACGCCCTCGGCCAGAAAGTGCGGGAGGTCCTCGACGAATGAAGGCGGGAACCCTCGAACGATGAAACCGGGGCACCCCGGATGACGCTCTCGCTCGAGCGCAAGATCCAGATCGGGTTCGGCATCGGCGTCGCGATCATCGTTGCCGTCGGGGCAGCCGCGCTACGCGGCTCCGCGGCGACGCTCGAGAGTGCGGTTTGGGTGGCCCATACCCTCGACGTCCGGAGTGACCTTGAGCAGGCGGTGGCGACCTTGTCAGCAGCGGAAAGCGGCGTTCGGGGCTACGAGATCTCCGGCGACACCGCGTTTCTCGGCGAGTTCGCGGCCGCCCGAAGGACCCTGCCGGGCCTGTTGGCCCAGCTCCGGACGCTGACGGGGGACAATCCGCTGCAGCAAGCCCGAATCGACTCTCTGCGGATCCTGACCACGAGGCGGATCGACCTCCTGGAGACGGTGCTCGACGCCCGCCGGCGGCACGGATTCGCCGCGGCGGCCGAGGTGATGAACACCGGCCGCGTCAGGGACCTCATGGGTCAGATTCGTGGAATGGCGGCCAGGATGGAAAATGACGAGACGCGACTCCTCGGCGAGCGTTCGGCGGCTCTGCAGGCCAGGGCCAACGAGACGCGTCTCGCCGTCCTCCTGGGCACTCTCCTGGCCCTGGTCCTCGCGCTCGCGGCCGGCGTCCTGGTGAGGCGGGAGCTCGTCGGGCGTCAGCGTGCCGAGGAAGCGCTCCGGGCCGCGCAGGCGCGCTTCCGAGAAGTGCTCGCCTCGAATACGGCCGTGATCTACGCCAATCGGGTCACCGGAGAGACCTTCGTGCCCAGCTGGGTCAGCGAGAACGTCACCCGGATCACCGGCCACGGTCAGGCGGAGGCGCTCCAGGCTCGCTGGTGGATCGACCACCTGCATCCCGACGATCGTCCCCGCGTGCTCGCCGAAATGGCGACGCTGATCGAGAAGGGGCACTTGTCCACGGAGTATCGCTTCCGCTTCAAGGACGGGACGTACCACTGGGTGCACGACGAGTCGCGGCTGAGTCGGGACGCCGCGGGCCAGCCGCTCGAGGTGTTCGGCTCCTGGGTAGACAGCACCGACCGGCGTCGGGCCGAAGCCGCCCTGCGCGACAGCGAGGAGCGGTTCCGCCTACTCGTAGGCACGGTGCGGGACTACGCCATCTATATGCTCGATCCGTCCGGCCGCGTGATGAGCTGGAACCGAGGCGCCGAGCAGATCAAGGGGTACACCGCCGAGGAGAT
>DASQIB010000096.1:0-5436 GCA_035631795.1 Gemmatimonadales bacterium
GAGGCCGGCCGGGGAGCGTACCTCGCGGGTCGCATGCCCAGACGCGAGGTCGCCGTGCCGTCCTCGCCGCTCGAAGGATTGCTGGATTAACGACGCTACGGTCGCCCGCCGCGCCGCCCTGCGGATTCTCGATGCCGTGCGAGCGGGGGCGAACTTCCAGACCGCCCGCGACCGCGCGCTTCCGCCCCTCGCCGAGCGCGACCGGCGCCTCGCGTACGAGCTGGCCGCTGGCGTCCTGCGGCGCCGCGCCCAGCTCGACCGCACGCTCTCCCTCGAGACGGTCGACCCACGCCTCCACGACATCCTGCGCCTCGGCGCGTATCAGCTGCGTGCCCTGACGCGCGTGCCGCCGTACGCGGCGGTGTCAACGAGTGTGGAGCTGGCGCGTCAGATCGCCGGTGAAGGAGGGGCGCGCTATGTGAATCAGGCGTTGCGGAAGCTCGCACGATCGGGGAGCGGGGAGGGGGGAGCGGGACCGTCCCATCCGGACTGGCTCCTGGCCCGTTGGAAGAAGCAGTTCGGAGCCGACGGGGCCACGCGGCTGGTAGCGTGGAACGATTGCAGGCCCGTGCTTACTCTCCAACCCCTGCGGTGGACGAGCGAAGCGCTGCGCACTCGGCTCACCGAGGCGGGATTCGGGGTACGAGAAGCGCCATACAACGCGGGGCTTCAGGTGACGACGGGGGGAACCGCTCCCCGCTCCCTGCTCCCGGCCGCGCTACCAGGGTTCGCTGAAGGAGCCTTCATCGTGCAGGACCCGGCTCACGCGCTGCTCTGCCGCTACGCCGCCATTCCTCGCGGCACCACCGTGTACGACGCCTGTGCCGCACCGGGCGGCAAAGCAGCGATGCTCGAGCGTGGTGGGGCGCATGTGGTCGCCGGGGAGGCGCGCCGCGAACGGTTGGGCGTGCTGCGAGAGACGGCAGGGCGTGCGGGAGTGGCAATTCGGGTAGCCGTCGCCGATCTTCTGTCGGCTCCGTTCCGGCCCCGAGCGTTCCCGGCCGTCCTGGTCGACGCCCCGTGCTCGGCGACGGGTACGATCGCCCGGCATCCCGATGCCCGCTGGCGTCTGAGGCCTCAGACGATCGTGCGGGCGGCCGCCCGGCAGCGGGCGTTGCTTGCCGCGGCGGCGGAGCTGGTGCAGCCGGGAGGATTACTGGTCTACGCGACCTGTTCGCTCGAACCGGAGGAGAACGGCGACATCGTGACCGAGTTTCTCGCTCGCCACACCGATTTCGCCCGGGCACCCGCCGCGGGAAGAAGGGCGGGGGCGGGATCGGGGGCGGGGGCAGTTCCCGACACCCTGCTCACGACCGACGGAGACTTCCAGACCCTCCCCCAGCGGCACGGCATCGACGGCGCGTACGCCGCGCGGCTGATGCGAGCGACCTGATGCGCTTCCGGCGCCACATCCCGCCGGTGCACGAGTGGAAGCTCCCGTGGAAACTGCCGGAGCTCTCCGCGATGGGCGCACGGCGCTGGGCCCTCGCCCTCGTTGGCGCAATGGTGGCCGGGTACCTCACGGCGTTCCTGGTGCTGTTTCCCGCCTCGCTCCTGCAGGGGCACGGTGTGGTGCCCCGCGTGCTCGGTCTATCGTTGCAGGAAGCGTCGGAGCAGCTCCGCAATGCGGGTTTGCAGGTGCAAGACGGGGGAACGGAGCCGCATCCGACGGCGCCGCAGGGGGTGATCATCTGGCAGGATCCGCCGCCCGGGGTGACCGCGCCCGCGGGGCTGCGAGTGACCCTGGTGTCGAGCGAGGGCCCGCCCAAGATTGCGGTGCCGGATGTCGCCGGGCTCGAGGCCCCACTCGCCCAGCGGCTGATCACGGCGGCGGGGCTCGGCGTCGCGGCCGTCGAGTCGGTGCAGGCGGCCGCGCCCCCTGGCGTCGTGATGCTGACGCGCCCGGCCGCGACGACCGTGCTTGCTCCCGGGGCACCGGTGACGGTGGTCGTCAGCCGCGGGGCGCCCACGATCGCGGTGCCCGATCTGCTCGGCTTGTCCCAGGCGGACGCGCGTACGCGCCTCGAGCTGGACGGTCTCGAGCTGGGTACGGTGACGCGGCGCCGAACCAGCGACGCAAATCCGGGCACGGTCGTGGGACAAAAGCCGGCGGCGGCTACACTGGCCGCCCCGGGGACGGTGGTCGATATCGTGGTGGCACGGAGCCCTCAATGACGAATGGGATCCGCATCGTACCGAGCATTCTATCGGCGGATCTGACGCGGCTGGCGGAGCAGGTCAAGCAAGTCATCGCCGGAGGCGCCGATTGGCTGCACATCGACGTGATGGACGGTCGCTTCGTGCCGAACCTCACCTTCGGCGCGAGCATGATCGAAGCGCTACGCCGGCTCACCGACAAGCCGCTGGACGTGCACCTGATGGTGGTCGAGCCCGAGCGTTACATCGAGTCGTTCGCCGAGGCGGGCGCGTCGGTGTTCACGTTTCATCCCGAGGCCACCATCCACGTGCAGCGGCAGCTCGCCGCGGTGCGGGCGCACGGCATGCTGGCGGGCCTCGCGCTCAACCCCGGCTCGCCCCTGGCCCTCGCGGAGGAACTGGTGGCGGACCTGGACGTGCTCCTGGTGATGACGGTCAATCCCGGATTCGGCGGGCAGACGTACCTCCCAGCGGGGAACGAGAAGATCCGGCGGGCGCGCGAACTCTTGAGCGAACACGGCTCGCCCGCGTTTCTCGAGGTGGACGGCGGCATCACCACGCATACCATCGCGGCGGCTCACGCCGCGGGAGCGGATACGTTCGTGGCCGGGAATGCGGTATTCACGAGCAGCGATCCGGCCGCCGAGGTGCGGGCGTTGCGACAGCGTTGCCTGGTGACCGTATGACTGGGCCGCGGCAGTGGACGGTCGTGATCGGCGTGACGATGGCGCTGGTCTTCGGGACGGCGCTCGTCATCAAGATCCGGCCGCAGATCGATCTCGTGGGCGTGGGCTCGACCGCCCCGGAGTTCCGCGGCAAGGACCTCGCCACCGGCCGGGCGATGACGCTCGCGGACTACCGCGGCAAGGTGGTCCTCTTGAACGTTTGGGCCACCTGGTGCGAGCCGTGCCGGGTCGAGATGCCGTCCCTGGAGCGCCTGCACCGCCGCCTCGGGGGGGGGACCGATTTCCACATCGTGGCCGTGAGCATCGACGAGGATGGTGATTCCGTGGTGGCGGCGTTCGCGCGTCAGCTGGGGCTTACCTTCCAGATCCTCCACGACCAGAGTGGCGCGATCAAGCGAGACTACCAGGCCACGGGCGTGCCCGAAAGCTGGGTGATCAACCGCGACGGCGTGATCATCAAGAAGGTGATCGGCGCCTCGGAGTGGGACGGTCCCGTGAACGAAACCCTGATCCGGCGGCTGCTCGATGAGCAAGCGCGCTAGCATCATGCAGATGGTGGTGCGCAACTGGCCGATCAAGCTCGCGGCCGCGTTCTTCGCCGTCATGCTGTACATCGCGGTCGCCGCTCAGCAGCCGCTGTCGCAGAGCTTCGCCATGCGGCTCGCCGTGACCGTGCCCCCCGGCCGGACGGTGCGGCAGCAACCGGCGGGCGTCACCGTCGTCCTGTCCGGAAAGGGAAGCGAGATTCTTAAGCTGCGCTCGTTCCCGCGGGCGATCCGAAAGACCATCCCGGATACGTTCTCTGCATCGTCGTGGCGGGCCGAGCTCGGACCGGCGGACATCGAGCTCCCCAAGGGAATCGACGTGCAGGTCGCGGACATCCGGCCTCGCGACATCGAGGTTGTCCTGGATTCGGTCACCCACCGGGACGTGCGCATCGTCCCGCGCGTCAAGGTCGAAGCGGAGTCGGGGTACGTCGTGCGCGGGCTCTCCATCACGCCGAGCTTGGCGCGACTGATCGGCCCCGAGAAGAGCCTCGCCGGGATCGATTCGGTCACGACCCTGCCGACGGTGATCTCGAGCGTGAACGGCCCGTTCTTCCAGACGGTCCCGATCGACACCGCGCCCCTCGGCGTCGTCCGCATCACGCCGAAGGCGGTCCGGATGGCGGGTGAGGTGACCGCCATCATCGAGCGGTCGATCGGCGGCGTGCCGATCACCACGGCCGCATCAGGATTCACGGGTTTTCTGCTGTCCCCGGAGCGCGTGGCGGTGACGGTGCGCGGTCCGGAGGCGCGCGTGAACGCCCTCACGCGCGACAGCGTGCGCGTCGTAGCCCATCTCGTGGGCAAGGCCGGTCCCGGCGGCTACGCCAGGCTCACCGTCAGCGCGCCACCCGGAATCGTCGCGCACGCGGTACCGGACTCCGTGTCGTTGAGGCGCAAGACCGGCCGTGGCTGACGTCGTCCTCGGCATCGAGACGTCGTGCGACGAGACGTCAGCGGCCGTGCTCGTGGGCGACCGGCGGCGGCCCGAGTTGGCGGGGCTGGTCATCCTTTCCCAGGACATTCACCGCGTGTTCGGCGGCGTCGTCCCGGAGCTCGCCAGCCGGGCGCACCTGGCCGCGTTGCCGGCGGTGGTGGATCGCACCCTCGCCGAGGCTGGCCTCGCCTGGAGCGCGGTCGATGCCGTGGCCGTGACGCAGGGACCCGGTCTCGTGGGCGCGCTCCTCGTGGGTGTCGTCTACGCGAAGGCCCTCGCCTACGCCGGCCAGCGCCGGCTGATCGGCGTGCATCACATGGAGGGGCATCTGTTCGCGCCCGCGATCGAGGACCCCGAGCTCGCCCCGCCGTTCGTCGCGCTGCTCGTCTCGGGCGGCCATACCATGCTGCTCGACGTCCCCGCGTGGGGCCGCTATCGCCTGCTCGGCGCGACTCGCGACGATGCCGCAGGTGAGGCGTTCGACAAGGTGGCGACGCTGCTCGGGCTGGGATATCCCGGGGGCCCCGTCATCGAGCGGTTGGCGGCCGCCGGAGATTCGGCGCGCTTCACGTTCCCGCGTCCAATGCGGGACGAGGGCTTCGAGTTCTCGTTTTCCGGTCTCAAGACTGCGGTGCTCTACGCCGTGCGTGGGAGCGACGATCTGGACCGCGACCGGCCGCACCTGGCCCGCGCGTTTCAGGACGCGGTGTTGGACGTGCTCGTGACCAAGCTCGAGCGTGCCGTTCGGGCCACCGGCTATCGCGCCGCCGTACTGGGCGGCGGCGTGGCCTGCAGCCGCGCGCTCGCCGAGCTCGCCGCCAAGCGGCTGTCCGGCCTCGCGCGCGTGGCAGTCGCGAGCCCGCGCTTGAACACGGACAACGCCGCCATGATCGCTCGGGCGGGATGGCATCGATTGAGCCTCGGCGAGACGAGCGACTGGACGCTCGACGCGAAGGCCGATCTGCCCCTTCCGGGCCTCGAGCCCGTCCCCCTCACCTTCGGCGCCGCGCGCTCATGACGATCTATCCGCTCTCGTTCCATCTGGGCCCGATCACGATCACCGGCTACGGGATCATGATGATGGTGGCGTTCCTCATGGCCGCCTGGGCGA
>DASQIB010000097.1:0-10025 GCA_035631795.1 Gemmatimonadales bacterium
CGCCCGCGGGGCGAGAGGCGGGCGGGGCCCGGGCGCAGGCGCTGCTCGCGGCCGGGGACTCGGCGGCGGCGCTCGAGGCGCTCGCCCAGGTAGGTCGCTCACTCGACGTCGCGCGCCTGGCGCTCGCGCTCGGCGACTCGAGCCGGGCCCGCGACGCCCTGTACGGGCTCATGGCACGCGCACCCGAGTCGGACGATGGCGGTGCCGCCGTGGGCGTGGCGCTCGCGTCGCTCCGGCCCCGGTCGCCACCCGAGCGGGTGGCGCTGGCGCGCGCGATGAAATCACACGGGGCGGCGGGGGACGCGAAGCTCGAGGTGGAGCGAGCATTGCGCCAGGGCGACTCGAGCGCTTCGACCCTGGTCCTCGCGGGCGAGCTGTGCGCGACCAACGGTCGCTACCGCGAGGCCGAGCGCGCGTACCGGGCCGCGACCCGTGATCCCACGCTCGGTTCCCTCGCCATTTACCGGCGCGCGCGTGTGCTCGTGCGCCTGGGGGACGCCGGCGCGCAGGAAGCCCTCTCGGGGTTCGCCCAGTCGTACCCGTCCGATACCGCGGCGCCCACCGCGCTGTACATGCTGGGCGACATGCTGGTGGATCGCGGAGACTGGACCGGCGCGGAGCGATGGTTCAGCGAGCTGATCGCGCGGTACCCGGCGGACCTGCGCGCATCCCTCGCGCGCTTCCGGGTCGCGGCCCAGGCGATGCGTGAAGGGTTGAGCGACAGTGCCGCCGGACTCTTTCAGAGCGAGGTCGACGCGGGTGCGCCACAGCGGTTGAGCGCTCGCTTCTGGCTCGGCAAGCTCCAACGCCTCGGTGGCGATTCGACCGCAGCGCGGGTCACGTGGTTGACGCTGGCGCGCGAGGACTCGATCGGATACTACGGGCTCCGCGCGCGGCGCGAGCTGGGCCTGGCGCCGCTCCGTATCGCGGCGGCCACGCTCCCCGCGCCTCCGCCACCCGTCGCGACGGCCCTCGGTCGCATCGACACGCTCCTCCTCGCCGGTCTCGATACCGCCGCACAAGCGGAGGTGCGCGCCGTGCTCGGGCGCGCGCCCCAACTCGATCTCGACAACCTGCTGGCGTGGAGCGGCGCGCTCTCCGCCCGCGGCTTCGGCCCGGCGGCGGTGCGCCTCGGATGGCAGGCGGCGCTGAAGGCGCCGAACGATCCGCGCGTGCTTCGCGCAATTTTTCCCTGGCCCAACCGCCGGGCGGTCGAAGCCGAGGCCGCCGAGTTCGGCGTTGACCCGCTGCTGCTCGTGGCGATCGTGCGTCAGGAAAGCGTCTTCGACGCCCAGGCGCTCTCCCCCGCCGGCGCCCGGGGCCTCGCGCAGCTGTTGCCGGGCACCGCCGCACTCACCGCACGCGGCCTCGACGTCACCTTCTATCCGGAGTGGATCACGGTTCCCGACCTCAATCTCCACCTCGGCGCCGCGCACCTGCAGGAGCTGCTACAACGCTTCGACGGCCGCGTCGAAGTCGCCGCGGCCGCGTACAACGCGGGTGGCGCGGCGGTCGCGCGTTGGCTCTCGCGTCCTGGAGCGACGGATCCCGACGAGTTCGTCGAGCTCATTCCGTTTCAGGAGACGCGCGGGTACGTGCGAGCGGTGCTGCGGAATCGCGAGCTCTATCGCGCGTTGTATCTCGGCTCAACCAATTGATCGCCCGAAACTTACGGGTGCCATGCGCAGCCGTGTGCAGGTTTCTTGACAACCCCTCCGCCGCGCGTCATTTCTATCGCGCCCGACACGGTGCCGGGCCGGGTGCTCTGCGCCCCATGAGTGACTTCGCAGGAGGCGGACCGAATGGCAAAGGGAAAGGTGAAGTGGTTCAATGACGCCAAGGGCTATGGCTTCATTGAACAGGAGGGCGGCGAGGACGTGTTTGTACACTTCTCGGCGATCCAGATGGATGGGTTCAAGACGTTGGCCGAAGGCCAGCAGGTGGAGTTCGAGGTAAAGACCGGGGACAAGGGTCTACACGCGGAGAACGTCGTTCGGGTGTAACCGTCGCCCCCCGGCCCCCGCCCCCCGCCCCCGCGCCATTCGGCGTCGATCCGCCCCGCCCGTGTCATCGGGCGGGGTTTTTCATTCTTTCTCGGGTTATTGTTCGGCGCATGTCTGAGGCCCGCGCGACTCTCTATCTGATCGACGGCTACGCGCTCATCTACCGCGCCTTCTTCGCGATGATCGCGCGGCCGCTCACGACGCGTCGAGGCGAGAACACCTCGGCGGCCTGGGGCGTCACCAACTTCCTGCTGCGCCTGTTCGAGCGCCGGCGCCCCGACTACCTCGCGTGGGTGCACGACATGGGCGCGTCCTTCCGGCAGCAGGCGTACCCGGACTACAAGGCCACGCGCGAGAAACTCACCCGCGAGCTGCAGCAGGATTTCGACCGGTCGGTGGAGCGCATCGAGCAGATCCTCGATGCGTTTCACCTGCAGCTGATCGGCGCGGACGGCTACGAGGCGGACGATGTCATCGGGACGATGGCGACGGCGGCGGCGGCGCGGGGACTCCAGGCGGTGATCGTGTCCGGCGACAAGGATTTCTACCAGCTCATCGGGCCAGGTGTCGCGCTCTTGAACCCGGGCCGTGGCGGGCCAGCCGGCATTGAGGAGCACTGGGTGGACGAGTCGAACGCGAGCGAGCGCCTCGGCGTTCCTCCCGAGCGGGTCGTGGACTATCTCGCGCTCGTCGGTGATACCTCCGACAACGTGCCCGGTGTGAAGGGCGTGGGCGAGAAGACGGCGCTCGAGCTGCTCAAGACGTTCGGCGATCTCGACGCGATCCTGGCCGGCGCGGATCGCATCGCGGGAAAGCGCGCGCGGGAAGCCGTGCAGCAGCACGCGGACCTGGCGCGGCTGTCGCGCGATCTGGTCACCATCCAGCGCGACGTGCCACTCCCCCCGCTCGACCTGGAGCGGCTGCGCGTGCGCTCGCCCGACGTGCCTCGCCTCACGGAGCTGTTCACGGAGCTCGAATTCCGGTCGCTTATTCCCAAGCTGGCCTCCATCGAGGTCGTGGCCGGGCCGGCGCCTGGCATGCGGCCGGCCGGCCCCGCCCCCCCCGCCCCCCCCGCCCCCCCAGCCCCCACCGGGGTGTCCGGCCCGCTGGCCCCCGTCGCGGTGGCGGTCGCGCACGCCGAGCCGTCGATCCTCGATGACCCGGCGGCGCTCACCGCCGCGGCCGCGGAGTGGCGTCGCGCCCCGCTCGTCGCCCTCGACGTCGTGGCGACGTCGCTCGACGCCATGCGTGCCGAGCTTCTCGGCGTATCGCTGGCGGTGTCGCCGGGCCGGTCGTGGTACCTCCCGTTCGCGCACGTGGCCCCCGACGGTGAACTGGCCGGGGGCACGCCGCCCAGGAACCTGCCGGCGCTTTCGAGCGAAGCGCTCGCCCCGCTGCGTGAGCTGCTCGAGGACGCGCGCGTGCCGAAGGCGGGGCACGACCTGAAGTACGACGGCCTGCTGTTGCGCCGGTCGGGCGTGGAGCTGGCGGGCGTGACGTACGACTCCATGCTCGCGAGCTTCGTGCTGGACCCGGGTCGACGCTCGCACGCGATCGACGATCTCGCGCGCGAGCGACTCTCGCTGAGCCTGCCGACGCGCGCGGAAATCGTCGGACGCGGCAAGGCCGAACGGCCGTTCGCCGCGGTGCCGATGGTCGACGCCGCGCGCTACGCCGCCCTGGAGAGCGAGACCGTCCTCCGTCTGCAGGCGGCGTTTCAGCCCGAGCTGGAGGATCATCAGCTCCTGCGCTTGCTCGACACCCTGGAGATTCCGCTCATCGCCGTGCTCGCGGACATGGAGTGGAAAGGCGTGCGGGTCGACCTCGAGCGTCTCGGGGAGATCTCGCGGTCCTTCGCGCGCGAGCTCACGGAGCTCGAGCGCGCGATCTACCAGGCGGCGGGCACGGAATTCAACATCAACTCGACGCCGCAGCTCCGTCACATCCTGTTCGAGAAGCACCAGCTTCCGATCCTCAAGAAGACCAAGACTGGACCGTCAACCGACTACGAAGTCCTGGAGCAGCTCGCGGTCATGGGACACGAGGTGCCCAAACTCCTGATCGAGTACCGCGAGCTCTCGAAGCTCAAGTCCACGTACGTGGACGCGCTGCCCGGGTTCATCAATCCGCGGACCGGCCGCATCCACACGAGCTTCAACCAGGCGGGCGCCGCCACCGGCAGGCTCTCGTCCTCGGACCCCAACCTGCAGAACATCCCGGTGCGGACCCCGCGGGGCGAAGCAATTCGTCGGGCGTTCGTCGCGTCGCCCGGCGCGGAGCTCCTCACTGCGGATTACTCTCAGATCGAGCTACGGCTGCTCGCCCACCTCTCCGGTGATCCGGCGTTCGTGGAGGCGTTCGAGAAGGGCGGGGACATTCATCGCCAAACCGCGGCCGTCATCTTCGGTGTGCCCCAAGAGCGCGTAACATCGGAGATGCGGGGGCAGGCCAAGACCATCAATTTCGCCACGATCTACGGGCAGGGGCCGTTCGCCCTATCCCGCCAGCTCGGCATCACCCTGGACGATGCCAAGCGGTTCATCGACCAGTACTTCACCCGCTTCGCCGGCGTCCGTGCGTGGCTCGACCGGACCGTCGCGGAAGCGCGCACCAGGGGCTACGTGGAGACGCTGTTCGGACGCCGGCGCTACATCCCGGAGCTCAAGGACCGCAACTTCAACATCCGGGCATTCGGAGAGCGCACGGCGACCAACTCTCCCTTGCAAGGTTCGGCGGCCGACCTGATCAAGACGGCCATGATCCGGATCGCGCGGTCATTCCGCGATCGGGGTCTCGCGTCCCGCATGATCCTGCAAGTTCATGACGAGCTTGTATTTGAGGTTCCTCACGGGGAGCGGGAGACCGCAACGGAGGTGGTAAAAAGCCATATGGAGGGCGCGGCCGCTCTGCGCGTGCCACTCGTCGTAAGTATCGGTCTTGGAACGAATTGGGTCGACGCCAAGGGATAAGCATAGCTCTTGCAGGAATGGATGTCGGCGCTAACTATTCGTGGCGTCGGACCCGGCCGTGCGTGGTCCGACGCCCTTTCGCGCCCGGAGGGTAGGCGGTGATGTCGCGACGTGGCTTCACGCTGATCGAGCTGCTCATCGTGGTGGTGATCATCGGGCTCTTGGCGACCATCGCCATCCCGAAGTTCTCCAACACGAAAGAAAAGGCGTACGTGGCCGCGATGAAGTCCGACCTCCGGAACCTCGCGACGGCGGAGGAGGCCTTCTTCTACGACAGCTCGAAATACACGACCAACTTCGCCCTCATGAACAACTTCGCGCCATCTACCGGCGTCGTGCTGTCCATCAGCCAAGCGACAGGTTCGGGTTGGGCGGCGACGACCACGAGCCTGTACGCGCCCGGCCGCCAATGTGCCCTCTTTTCGGGCACAGCGGCGCCCGTCGCCCCTGCGACCATCGAGGGCCGTATCACCTGCCAGTAGAGCCGCTCTATCGGGAGTTCGAACGCCGCCGCGAGGGGATGTGCTTCGCCCTCGACGGCGGCGTCTGGCTTCATCGGCATCGGATCCGCGACGAGCCGATGGTCCACCTCGTCAGCGCTGACAGGGATCGGCTCGTCGCGCTCGGCCGCGAGCTGGAGCTGCGCGCGGAATGGCTGCAGTACAAGCCGCTCAAAGACCCGAGGACAGGCATGAGGGTACCGGCGTGGCATTGGGATATCTGGGGCACACGACTGAACCGGTTAGCGCGAGGAAGTGCGACGACGAGACGCACAGACGCACAGCGGTGAACAGACGGCCTGTTCTACCTCCTAATCGCTGTTCTCTCTCTCCATCTTTGGTGCCCGCACGCCCGGCCACCAATTCCATCGTCCCGCGATGTGCATGATCGCGGGGACCAGCACCATGCGGATCAGCGTGGCGTCGAGCAGCACGGCCGCCGCGAGCCCGAAGCCGATGAGCTGCACGGCCAGGACTCGCGTGAAGGCGAACGTCCCGAACACGAGGATCATGATTAATGCCGCGCTCGTGATCGTGGAGGCCGTCGCCGACAGCCCTTCCATGGTCGCGTGGTCGTTCCGGCCCGTCTTGTCGAACACCTCTTTCACGCGGGTGAGCAGGAACACCTCGTAGTCCATCGAGAGGCCGAAAACGATCGCGAAGACGAGCACCGGCACCACCGCCCAGATCGCCTGGGTCGGCCCCGCGAGCCCGAAGAGGCGGCCACCGTACCCGTGCTGGAACACGAGCACCGTAAGTCCGAACGCCGCCCCCACCGACAGCAGGTTAAGCACCACGGCCTTGATGGGCACGAGCAGCGACCGAAACGCCACGAAGAGCATGATGGCGGTGATCCCCAGGACCAGCCCCACCGTGTCCGGGAAGCGCCTCATGAGCTCCTGCTGGGTATCGACGTTCGACGCGGCGAAGCCGGCGACCAACACCTCCGCCCCGTTGAGTGCCCGCACGCCGTGCGACACGATGGCCCGTACGCGGCGGACGACGTCCATGAGGCCGGTGAGCGAGACCGTGTCGGCCGGGATGACGTCGAGGAGCGTGACTCGGTTGTCGGCGCTCAAGTACGCGTCGAAGAACTTCTGGTTCTTGGCGCGTACCTGGTCGGGGTCACTGTAGTAGATGGCGAGCTGCAGCGTCGACATACCGGTCTTGATGGTCGCCACGCCGCGGACCTCTTTCACGCGGGGATCCTTCCGGATCGAGTCGGTGAGCGCCTTGAGGCCGGGGAGGCGGCGACCGGAGATGGCCGACTCGCCTTCGGGTAACTGGACCACGACGCGAACCGGTTGGATCACGCCGCTCGCCCCCATGGCGCGCAGCGCCTCGAGCCCCTGCCCAGACTCCGACTCGGGCGGAAACCAATTGGTGGCGGGGAGGCCCAGGCGGATCTGGCTGAGGGGAAACGTTAGCAATGCGACGGCCATGCCGCCCACCGCCACGGCTCGCCAAGGGCGATGGCCGAGCCAGCGGGCCCACCGCTCCCAGCCCGTCGGCGCGTGAAACCGGGCGAGCGGGCGCGCCAGCCACTTGGGGCGGTCGATGTTCCGTCCCAGCAGCGCGAGTACCGCAGGGAGAAACGTGGTGGCCAGCAGCACGGCTACGGCGACGACCAACAACCCCCCAACGCCCACCGAACGGGTGTCCGAGAGGGGGGTCGTGACGAGCGCGGCGAATCCGACCACCACGGTCAGCCCCGACGTCACGACCGCCGAGCCTGCCGTCTCCACCGTGCGGATGGCGGCGTCGGCCGCCGAGAGACCGCGGTTCAATTCCTCACGAAACCGGGTGACGATCAGCAGCGAGTAGTCGATGCCGACGCCCAGCCCCACCATCGTGGTGATGTTCAGCACAAAGACGGACATCGGTGTGTAATGGGCGGCGATGGTCACGAGGCCGAGCGCGATGGTGATCGCCAGGACCCCCACGATGACCGGGAGCGCCGCCGCCACGAGGGCCCCGAACGCCACGATGAGAACCAGCAGCGTGAGGGGCAGGGCGCGCTGCTCGCCGCGCTCGGTGTCTTCGGCGCTGATGGTGCGAACGTCGTGGTCCAGGGCGGGGAATCCAGTGACCATCACGTCGAACCCGGCGGCGCCCGGGGCCCTGGCCAGTGCGTCGCGGATCACGGCGCGCAGATCAGGCACGAAGCTCGCACTCAGGTCGCGCGTCGATTCCGGGGTGAGTGCGGCGATGAGAAACGTGGTGCGCCGGTCCTCGCTCACGAAGGTGGACTCGCCGATGGAGCGCAGCGAGATCACCTGGCCGACATAGGGGCGCCGCTCGGCCGCCGCCTTCAAGGTATCGAGGACCGTTTCAAACCGCGGGTTGGTCCAGCGGACGGGTCCGTGTACGACGATCGCCACGTAGTCGGCGAACGGGGTCGGGAAGGCTTTCTTGAGGAGCTCGGTGGCCCGGCTGGCTTCCGTGGTCTCGCTCCCGCTGCCGCGCAGCGCGAGGGCCTGTTGAACATGGCACGCGCGCGGCCCGAACAAGAACGCCAGGGCCGCCCACGCCGCGATGACCCACCCGCGCAGGCGGATAATGGGTGCGGCGGGCAACGTGATCACTTATTGGCCAAGCATAGGCAGGCCACAATCATAGAGACCGCAACGGACCAAAGCTAGCGGCGTAACCGCGCTCGCTCCCATATTGCGCGCATGCTCGAACGACGCATTCTGATTCTCGTGTCCACGCTCGTCGTGTTCCTCGTATCCGCCGCCCTGTGGAACACCTTCGTGCATCATCCCTCGCGTGCCGCCGAGGCGCCCACCGCCGCGGCCGACAGCGTGACGACCTCGCCCGGCGTGCAGCCGTTGACTCCATCCACCTCCCCGGGCGTCGCCCCGTCGCCGCCGACCGCGGACGCCGGAGGCCCGAGCTACATCGTCTTGCTCGCGCGCTCCGAGATCCGCCGACGCATCCGCGCCAGCGCGGGCCTCACGTACATGAACGAGATCGTGGCCGCGAGCCCGGACTCGGAGATCCATCGGTGGGACGGGCGCATCGGGTCGCCGGTGCGGGTGCTGCTTGCGCCGTCCACGACGGCGAACTTCCAGCCGGCGTTTCTCGATCAGGTCCGGGCCGCGTTCCAACGCTGGATCGAGGTCGGCATCCCGGTCCGCTTCACCTTCGACGCGGACACGTCCACGGCCGAGGTACGGTTCCAGTGGCGCATTCAATTCGAGGGTGAGAAGTCGGGGCAGACGGAGCTGCAATGGGATGACGAGGGCAAGCTGACGGGCGGCACCGTCACCCTCGCGACCTTCGACCCTAAGGGACAGCCGCTCGGGCCTGACGATGTCCGCGTGATCGCCCTGCACGAGATCGGACACCTGCTCGGGCTCGACCACTCCCACGACACCGGCGACATCATGTACGCGCAGCCAAAGGTTCGGGACCTCTCGCCGCACGACATTGCCACCGTTCAACTGCTGTACGATCTCGCACCCGGCTCGCTGCGCGGGAACCGCTGAGCGCGCGGGATGCTCCGCTATATTGAGGAAGGGCGGGCAGCCTCATGACGCATCGCAGCATCGTCTCCTTTCTCTCGCACGAAACGCCGGATGGCGGGGCGGCCAGCCTCGCCCAGGCGCTGGACGCCCGGGTGCGCGAGGGGACGCTCATCGAGAAGCTGGCGGACGGATCGGTGCGGTGTTTCGCCTGCGGGCATCGTTGTCTCGTAAAGCCCGGCCGCCGCGGGATCTGCAAGGTCCGCTTCAATAAGGACGGCACGCTGTACGTTCCGGCCGGTTACGTGGCAGCCTTGCAATGCGATCCCACCGAGAAAAAGCCGTTCTTCCACGCACTTCCAGGCTCGGACACCCTCACGTTCGGCATGCTGGGGTGTGATTTCCATTGCGGCTATTGTCAGAACTGGCTCACCAGCCAGGCGTTGCGCGACGAGGCAGCGGGAGTGCTCCCTACCGACGTGACGCCGGACGGCCTGGTGCGCCTGGCGCTGCGGCAGGGCGCACGCATGGTGGGCTCGTCCTACAACGAGCCCCTGATCACGGCCGAGTGGGCCGTCGAGGTGTTCAAGGCGGCTCGCGCACAGGGGCTCAAGACCGCGTTCATCTCGAACGGCAACGCCACCGCGGAGGTCCTCGACTTCATCCGTCCCTGGACCGACTGCTACAAGATCGACTTCAAGGCGATGGATGACCGGCGCTACCGGGAGCTCGGCGGCGTCCTGCAGCATGTCCTCGACGCCATCCGCATGGTGTACGAGCGCGGCTTCTGGCTCGAGCTCGTGACGCTCGTGGTCCCCGGCTTCAACGACGACGGCGCCCAGCTTCGCCGCGCCGCGGACTACGTGGCGTCCGTGAGCCCCGAAATCCCGTGGCACGTGACCGCGTTCCACAAAGATTATCGCATGACCGATCCCGACGACACCTCGGCCGAGACGCTCGTGCGCGCGTGCGAAATCGGGGCCGCGGCCGGCCTGAAGTTCATCTACGCCGGCAACTTGCCCGGTCGAGTCGACCGGTGGGAGCACACGTGGTGTCCGGACTGCGGGGAGCTCTTGATCGAGCGCT
>DASQIB010000098.1:0-11606 GCA_035631795.1 Gemmatimonadales bacterium
TGCAGTTCAGACAGAGCGGATAACTCGCGTAATTCGGCATCGTGTCGGGCTGCTGCTGCAAGGCCTCGCTGGGAAGGGTGTCCGCTTCGGGGGTAGGACCGGGTTGCTGCGCATAAATCGGCGGTGCCACCGTGTAGGTGACGAGATCGTAGTTGAATGCACCATCGCCGAGCATCCGCTGCACGATGTCCGACAGGGCGCCCTCGGCGTTCGCGTCGTTCCACGACGGGATGAGAGCGGTGGAATTCCAGGAGGCCTCGTGCACGAACTCGTCGAACCGCAACCGATCGACCGACAGGGCGGCCAGTACCATCCCGCTCCCGTCGGGCTCCGACACGACCCAGGCGGAGCGGTTGCCGCCGCCCCGGATCTCATAGGTCCCCGATCGGACGAACGGATCGGCGGCGGGATTCGATGGGAACAGGACCTCGATGCGTCCATCGGTCCTGCGATGCAGCACGATGAGGTCGCCGTCTTGCTCCGCTTGCACGAAGATCTGCACGGATTGACCGCGCACGAGCGGCCCAGTCGTCCCGAGCCAGACCCGGACCGGTCTCGCAGCGATGTCGACCGGCGGTATGGCGGTTGGCAGGGACGCCTGAACGAGAACTGCGAGCAGCGGGAAGACCATGAAGCCACCTTGCGACCGTTACGCCAATACTACCCCGCAGCCGCGGAACGGCGTCAAGGGGCCTCCCTCAGCGCATGACCGGCGGCTTGGCAACCACCTTCCCTAGTGCCACCAGCCCGGTCATGATCCCACCCACGAGCGCCGTCGTCGCCGGCACGGAGAGCCGCCGGCGCTCGACGCCCGCGACCATGCTCCTGGGAAACGCGACGTGCTCGCCATGCCAGGGCTCGACATGTCCTCCCAACCGCTGCACGTGGCTGAGCGCCAGGGCGAGCGAATCCGGAGTGCTCTTCAGCACGTGACCATCCACCAAGTACGCATTGGACCCGATCAGGGCTGTGAGGCGCGGATCGCTGTCCTGCGAGAGCTTGACCAGGACGGTCGACCCGGGCTTGGGAGACGCGTCGCTGACCACAGAGTGGAAATAGCAACCGACGGAGAGGATCAGCGTACAGGCGATCAGGCAGCACCGGTGCATTGTGCACCTCCTCAGCCCCAACCTGTCCATCGGCGGAGTGTGTCGCTAGTGACGTTTGGTGCGGCCGTTTCGAGATGCAACGACCCTCAACGGACGCCAAACCGCAGCAGCGTCCGGGAACGGTACTCTCGTCCGGGAGCCAGGATTGTCGAGGGGAATTCGGCGTGGTTCGGCGAATCTGGAAAGTGCTGCGTTTCCAGCGTGAAGCCCGACCGGCGCGAGTATATCGTGCCTCTCTTTCCCCGTAGCGTGCCATCGAGGACGTTGCCGGAGTAGAACTGTACACCCGGCTCCGTTGTGTGCACCTCCATCACCCGGCCACTGGAGGGCTCGTAGACCCGCGCGGCAAGCGTGGTGCTCGCGGGCGCGCCGGAATCCTTGTCGAGCACGAAGTTGTGATCGTACCCCCGCCCGTAACGGAGCTGCTCGTCGTCTTGGCCGATCCGAGCGCCGATCGCGGTTGGCGCACGGAAATCGAACGGCGTCCCCGCCACGCTGCGGATCTCCCCCGTGGGGATCAGAGTGGAGTCGACCGGCGTGAAGGAATGGGCATTGAGCGTGAGCACGTGGCCCATGACATCGCCCTCGCCTGCTCCGGCCAGATTGAAGTAGCTGTGTTGCGTGAGGTTGACGAGCGTAGCCCGGTCGCTGGTGGCCGCGTAGTCGAAGATCAGCTCGTTCCCCTCGGTCAACGTGTACGTCACCGTGGTCCGCAGCGTGCCCGGATACCCCTCTTCGCCATCAGGGCTGGAATACCGGAGCACGAGACCCTTCGAGTCCTGCCGTTCGAACGGGGACACGTCCCACAGGACCTTGTCGAAGCCCTTCACGCCGCCGTGCAGGTGGTTGGGCCCGTCGTTGGTGGCGAGCGTATACGTCCGGCCGTCCAGTGTGAACCGCCCGCGCGCGATGCGGTTGCCGAAACGACCGATGATCGCCCCGAAGTACGGGGACCACCGCTCATAGTCCTCTAGTCGGTCGAATCCCAGGACGACGTCGTCGACCCGGCCGGTGCGATCCGGGACCGCGAGCGAGACGATGATCCCGCCGTAATCGAGGACCCGGAGCTCCATTCCATGCGTGTTCTTGAGCGTGTATTGGCTCACGGTGCGGTCCAAGTTCGTGGGTTCCCGTTGGTTGCGCGAGTGGTCGTGATGGGCTAGCGTGGGGCCGCGATGATGCGGCTCGGCTGGATCGACTACACGGTCATGCTGCTGTACTTCGTCTTTGTACTCAGTATCGGCTGGGTACTCAGGCGATTCGTGCGGAGCAGCGAAGACTTCTTCCTCTCCGGCCGGTCTATCCCGGCGTGGATCGCGGGGCTCGCGTTCATCTCGGCCAACCTTGGCGCCCAGGAAGTGATCGGCATGGGCGCCTCCGGCGCCAAGTACGGGATGATGACGAGCCACTTTTATTGGGTGGGCGCCATCCCTGCCATGGTGTTCGTCGGCATCTTCATGATGCCGTTCTACTACGGCTCGCGCGCCCGATCGGTCCCCGAGTACCTGAAGCTCCGCTTCGACGAGAAGACCCGTGGGTTCAACGCCATGACGTTCGCCGTAATGACGGTGTTCTCCTCAGGGATTTCGATGTACGCGTTCGCGAAGCTGCTCGAGCTCCTGCTGGGCTGGAACTTCCATGCCAGCGTCCTCCTCTCGGCCGTCATCGTGCTCGGGTACATTTTCCTCGGCGGCCTGACCTCCGCGATCTACAACGAAGTCCTGCAGTTCTTCCTGATCGTGCTGGGGTTCCTGCCGCTGGTCCTGCTCGGCTTGAAGGACGTCGGCGGCTGGGCCGGCCTGACGGCGAAGCTCACGACCGTGGCGACGAATGCGGGATACCCGGCCCGCGCCTGGTCCAACTCGTGGCGCCATCTTGATTCGGCTGCTGCGAACCCGATGGGCGTCGAGTGGTTCAGCATGGTGATGGGACTCGGCTTCGTGCTCTCGTTCGGTTACTGGTGCACCGACTTTCTGGTGGTGCAGCGCGCGATGGCCGCCGACTCGATGGCCGCCGCCCGCCGTACGCCGCTCGTCGCCGCGTTCCCGAAGATGCTGTTCCCGTTCCTCGTGATCCTGCCAGGCATGCTCGCCATTGCGTTGCACGCCACTCGCGGCACGTTCCTCCCCCTCGAGAGCGATGGTACGCCGAACTACAACCTGGCTGTGCCCGTCATGCTCGGGCACTACCTTCCGTCCGGCCTCCTAGGCCTCGGCCTGACCGCGCTGATGGCCTCGTTCATGTCGGGGATGGCCGGGAACGTCACGGCGTTCAACACGGTCTGGACGTACGACATTTATCAATCGTACCTGCGGCCTGGGCAGCCGGACGCGCACTACCTCCGCATGGGGCAGGCGGCGACGGTGTTCGGCATCATCTTGAGCGGAGCCGCGGCGTATGCCACGACACGGTTCAACAATATCATGGACATGCTCCAGCTGGTCTTCGCGTTCGTGAACGCGCCGTTGTTCGCGACGTTCCTGCTGGGCATGTTCTGGCGCCGCACCACGGGCCACGGCGCCTTCTTCGGGCTCCTGACCGGGACGGCCGCCGCGGCTATCCAGCATGGCCTCACCCTGCCCCACGGCGCCACACCGGGCTTGAAGGGCGGCTTCCTGGGTGCCGTTGTCCATACGTATCCGAGCGAGATGGCGCAGAACTTCTGGAGCGCGATCTTCGCGTGGACCGCGTGCTTCACCACGACGATCGTGATCTCGCTCGTGACCCAGCGTACGAAGTCGGACGCGGATCTCAAGGGACTGGTCTACAGCCTCACGCCGCGCCAGACCGATCACGGCCTGCCCTGGTACAAGGCGCCCGTCACCCTGGGCATCATCGCGCTGGGGCTGACGCTCGTCCTCAATATCATCTTCTGGTGATGGGATGAACCTCGATCTCCGCCTTCCGATCGGGCTGCTGTTCACGATCTATGGCGCGCTCTTCGTCGTGTTCGGCCTCACGGCCGACAACGCGATCTACGCGCGATCGCTCGGCATCAACGTGAATTTGTGGTGGGGCTTGGTCCTTCTCGTGTTCGGGATGACCATGCTGGCGTTCAGCCTGCGTTCGAAGCGTCAGGGGCCGAATCCCAGCAGGACCGATTCTACCTCTACGCCGTAGCGGTCCGGGGCCTTGGGGCTGGGTGGGGGGGGTCCCGCGTCACGACCCAGAGACAGCTGGAGTCGCTCAAGGCGGTCCAGCCGTAACCGATCCCCACTTCCTCCCCTTCCTGCCGCCGCCCCCACCCAGTAGTTCCACTCCCCGGGGAACCCTTGCGGGAGCAGGACCCCGCGGCCGACAGTGAACGCGGCGAGCGGCAGCGACCGCTCGCGCCAGACGCTGTCTACCGTCACCGTCGTGCTCCAGGTCGTCCCATCGTCTTCCATCAGGGCGACGCGCAGCGTCTGGCGGGGTCCGAGGCCGCGCAGCCGCACGACGAGCTGATCGGCGCTCGTGATGGTCTCCTGCCTCGCCCCGATCCGATCCTTGATCACCAACGATGCGGTGTAATCAAGAGGGCTCCAGCCAGTCGAGTCCACAGGGAGCGCGAAGTGAAATACCGGTTGGCCCGTGGCCGCGGAGATCGAGACGCGGAAGAGCCCGCGCCGGCCCGCGTCCCCGATACGCGTGAAGGCCAATCGCCCCGCGTCGACGCCCGGCGTGAACAAGCGGAGGGAGGCCCTCGGGTCCACGACATCGAGCTTCCACGTCCTCCGCCCATAGTAGTCCCAATCGGTCGGCCTCCCGTGCAGGCCGGTGGGGAACGTGACCGCGTCGCCTCCGCGGAAGAGCGTGATCACGAACTCGTAGGAGCCCTCCCGCAGCACGTCGCGAGGCAGAACCGCGGCGTACCGGTACGCGCGCACCGGGTGCATCGGAAAGCCGCGGTAGAGTCCTCCTGCGGACGGGCGGATGTACAGCATCGCTGAGTCGCAGGGCGTTGATTCCGCGACGCGGGCGACGATCTCCGCATCGCGCCCGGCGAGGTATTCCGGCGCGGCAAGCGATTGAACCGACGCGGCCAGTGAATCGGGCGGCGGCGCGTGATACTCCGTGAACCCCACGTTGCCCATGGCTGCGGGCAGATCGGACGCCTTCACCGGGCCGGCGGCACTGAGCACGTACACGCCGGGGGTGACAGGAAACCGGCCGCCCGTGACCTTCTCGATTCTCGCGTTACCTTCGGCGACCGACTGCACCGTGAATGCGCCGCCGAGGTCGGGAAGCGTGATGGTCATCGGCCAGGATCGGCGGATCGCGCGCGTCACGATCTTCTCGGGGTTGGGCGACTCGAACGGATCGGCGATGGGTACCGCGTCGGGATAGACCTCGAGGCGCCAGAGGCCGGGACGCACCTGGTCCAGGAAGTAGACCCCCTCCCCTTCGTACGTGATGACCGGAGAAGAGCCGTAGCCTGCGATGCGCCGCAGCGCCGCCGGCTCCGGCGGCATGGAGCGCGTCGACCCGGCATACAGAAACGCGTCGCGCGCCACGAGCTCGCCCAGGTTGCTGTCAGACGAGACGTGAAAATCACCGAACGTCGTGTTTCCGGGATACGGACCGTAGGAACGGAGTCGCGCCAATCGGTGCATGGCCTCGGCGGCGATGATGGCGCTCATCGCTTTGCGCGGCGTGTAGATCAGGTTCAGGTAGTGGGTTTGCCAGCCCAGGTTTCGCGAGGCAGTCTCGAGCATATCGTAGGCGAACATGGCCGCGAACTGCGCGCCCACGGCGCGGAACGTCCGCGCCATCGCCGGATACATCGTGCCCGTCCGCAAGTCGGGGCTGTCGAACTCGTAGACGATGCGGGGGAGTCGCGCCAGCTCCGGCCGGAGCATGTCGGGGAACGTGTCCACGCCGCGGAGATAATTGCCCTCCAGCTCGTGCCCGGAGTTCAGTCCGGTGGGATACCAGCCGAACGTCACGCCCTGCGCCTTGGACCGCCGGATCGCTGCGCCGATGCGGAAGTTCTGGCTGACGTTGTAAAACACGAGCTTGCTGCAGCCCGTACTCCGCACGGCATCCGTGAGGGTGTTGATGTAGCGGATCGACCCCTGAAGGTCTTCGGGGTGATGCCACGGCTCGTTGACGAGCTCGATGAACAGGATGGCCGGCTCGTCCTTCAACGCCACGTGCGTGTATGGATTCACGTGATTGAGGATTTGACGGAGGTAGTTCACCTGGGCGGCGATGGCCGCCGGGTCGGTTCCGATGCGGGCCTTGCCGTACCGCCGCCCGAACCCCGGCTGCGTCGTGTCCTGCAAGGCGTCCGGCCAGTTCGAGCCGTACAACTGGATGGGGCTGAACAGCATGTAGATCCCGCGCTCGCGCGCCCGGGCGATGAGGTAGTCCAAGAGGTCCAAATGATCGTTGGCGATCAGGTTGCCGGCGGTGTCCGACACCTCCCAGTCCCCCCAGAAGGTCAGCCGTAGGCCGTCCCAGCCCATCCGAGCAAACTGCGCCATGTCCTCGTCGATCATCTTCTTGCGATCGGCGTGGAGATACCCCGCCGCGCGATAGTCGGAGGCCGTCGGCAAAACATAGTTCGCACCGAAGAGCGTGACTTCTCCGCGGTCGTCCCGCCAGCGTACGACGCCTTGATTGTCGAGGTAGACCGCCCGGTTGGCCACGCGCTGCGCGACGCCCGCGGTCGCAACGCCGAAGAGTGCGAGCGCGAGCAAGAAGACCGATCGAGGCATTATCGCGCGGGCGGGACTACAGCTGGTGCGCTGCCTTTACGAACGACCACGGTCACGGTGGCGTCTTTCAGGCCGTCCGCGGTCGCTATGATGTGGAGCAAGCCTCCCCCCACCTGCGTGGCCTGCAGAATCGCGAGCCCGCGACCGTGATACGCGCGGCGATGGTCCACCTGATAGGGATCGTGGTCCTGCAGGTCAGCGTTGTCGACGGCCACGATGGCGCCTCCGGTCACCGTGAAGCGCACGACGTTGTCGGCGGTGGGAACGACGGTGCCTTGGGCATCCACGACCTCGAAGCCGACGAGCGAGACGTCGCGGGGATCGGTGGCAATCGTGTCGCGGTCCGGTGTCAGCCGCAGGGCGGCAGCCGGTCCCGCCGTGCGCACCTCGTCGTGACACGCCACCGTGCCGTCCCGCCGTTTGCCGACCGCCCGCAGGACGCCCGGCTCGTACGGCACGTCCCAGCTCACGTGGAGATCGTTCGTCGTGGGGTTGACCACCGGCAGCGCGTACGTGTTCCAAGCGCTCGATGTGCCCTGGGCGGGAAACTCGATGCGCTTCTCGCCGAGTGAGCGGCCGTTTAGGAACAGCTCCACGATGTTGCAGTTGGTGTAGGCAAGCACGGGAATCACCTGCCCCGCCCGCCCGGGCCAGTTCCAGTGCGGGAACAGATGGAGCACCGGTTGATCGATCCAGAGACTCTGGTACAAGTAGTACGAGTCCTTGGGATGTCCCGTGATGTCCAGTGGCCCGGAGGGAAACCCTTTGAAAGGCCAGATGCTCTCGCCCAGGTAGTCGATGCCGGTCCACATGAAGTCGCCCGCGAAGTAGTCCCGCATGGCGATCCACTTCCAGCGCCGCTCGGCTTGCAGCATCCCGGCGGTGTAGTTGGGCCGCGCGACCCCTGCATCGTTGCCGAGGGAATAGCCCTCGTCGAAGCTCTGGAAGATGGAGCCGCTCTCGGTGCCGACCATTTTCCAGTCGGGATGGTCGTGCCGATCGGACTCGGCGAAGATCTCCCGGCGCTCGTGCCAGCGGTCCACGTAGTTATAGCCGACGATGTCCTCGGCATTGAGGAACGCCAGGGTCGCCGGGTGGCCGTCCGCGTAGATCTGGTCGTTTCCCGTCGTGACCGGGCGTGTCGGGTCCTCGCGATGGAAGATGCCGACAAGCCGGCTCAAGACCTGGGCTCCATCCGGCGCGCTCTGCTCGCCGATTTCGTTGCCGGCGCTCCACAGGACGATCGAAGGATGGTTCCGGTCGCGATGGATGAAATCGGTCAGGTCTCGCTCCGACCACTCGGCGAAGTGCTCGTGAAAGCCGTGCGGCACCTTGCCGACAGTCCACTCATCGAACGCCTCGGCCATCACGAGGAACCCCAGCCGGTCGCACAGGTCCAGGAACTCGGGAGCCGGGGGATTGTGCGACGTGCGGATCGCGTTCGCCCCCATGGCCTTGAGCAGCTCGAGCCGCCGTTCCCAGATGCGCTCGGGCACGGCCGCGCCGACGGCGCCACCGTCGTGGTGCAGATTCACGCCCCGCATCTTCACGCGCACGCCGTTCAGCAGGAAGCCGCGGTCCTTGTCGAAAGCGATCGTGCGGAGGCCGAAGGCAACGACGACAGCGTCGCTGGGGACGGCGGCGGACGATGCGGCGGCGTTCAGTAACTCCGTCCGCAGGCTGTACATCGTTGGCGTCTCGACGGACCAGCGCATCGGCGACGGGATGACGATGCGCTGCTCGACTTCAACGCTCGTGTCACCTCGCAACAAGAACATCGAATCGGCACGCACGACCTCGTGGCCCGCGTCGTTCACAACGATGGATCGCAGCACGCCTCGTTGTGTCATGGGCGCGTCGTTGACGATGCGGTTCCGTACGACCACCTCAGCTTGAGCGGAGTCGACGCGTGGCGTGGTGACGTACGTGCCCCAGTGAGCAACGTGCAAACGATCGACGATCGTCAACCACACGTGGCGGTAGATGCCGCTCCCCGAGTACCAGCGGGAGTTGGGCTGGAGCGAGTTGTCCACGCGGACGGCGACCACGTTGATGCCGGGAACGAGATGCTTCGTGATATCGTAGGCGAAGCTCGAGTAGCCGTACGGCCGGTTGCCCAGATGGACACCGTTGATCCACACGTCGCTGTTCATGTAGACGCCGTCAAACTCGAGCCAGGCCTCGCGACCGCGCGCGTCGGCAGGGATTCGAAACGCCTTCCGATACCAGCCAATCCCCGTCGGGAAGTAGCCGCCGCGACCGCCCGCCGGTGCATCCTGGCTAGGTGTCCCTTCGATACTCCAGTCGTGGGGCAGGTCGAGCCGACGCCACGTGTGATCGTCGAATTTCGGCTGCTCGGCTCCTCTCGGGTCTCCGAGCGCGAAGCGCCAACCGGGGTCCATGGACAGGCGCGCTCGGGGACTGGGAGCCTGGCTGGCGAGCGCCAGCCAGGCGAGCACGAGAATCATTCGTCCTGCACTCTGAGCATGAGGGCTGCGGCGAGGAGCAGCGACGCGCCGCCGATCAGGAGGGCGAAGATCGCCTCCTTGTGGAAGAAGTGTCCGATGATGAAGCCGAGCACCGCTGCCGCCACGATCTGCGGGATGACGATGAAGAAATTGAAGACCCCCATGTAGTAGCCGAGCTTCGACGGCGGCAGCGAGCCGGTGAGAATCGCGTACGGCATGGAGAGGATGCTGGCCCACGCGATCCCCACGCCGACCATCGAGCCGAGCAGGTACTTGGGGCTCGTGATGAAATAGATCGACACGAGGCCGAGCGCCCCGCAGACCAGGCAGATGATGTGCGCGGTCTTCGGGCTCGACCACCTGGCGAGCGGCGGGATGGCGAACGCCACCACGGCGGCCACGAGGCTGTAGAAGGCGAAGCAGATGCCCACCCAGTTCGCGCCCTGGTTATAGAGCGCCGACGTCGTGTCGCTCGTGCCGTAGACGTGGCTCGTCACCCCGACCGTGGTATAGATCCACATCGCGAAGAGCGCGAACCAGGAGAAGAACTGCGCCCAGGCCAGTTGTCTCATGGTCCGCGGCATGTCGAGGAAGTCTTTCAGGATGGTGATAAGGGCATTCCGGTTGTCGGAAGCCTGACGGCCATCCTCACGCGCGCGGTTCTCCGTGAACGCTGCCATCTGCTCGGGTGAGTACTCCCTCGACCTGAACACAGTCCACAGGACCGCGCAGAAGAACACCCCGGCGCCCAGGTAGAACGAAAGCCGCACGGACTCCGGGATCTCGCCGGCTGCCGCCTCGTTCTTCACGCCGAACAGGTTCGTGAGGATCCACGGAAGCGCGGACGCCACGACGGCGCCCGTGCCGATGAAGAAGCTCTGCATCGCGAACCCGGTGACCCGCTGCGTGGCGGGAAGATTGTCCCCCACGAACGCGCGGAACGGCTCCATCGAGATGTTGATCGACGCGTCCATGATCCAGAGCATGCCTGCCGCCACCCACAGTGCGGGGGAATTCGGCATGACGAGCAGCGCGAGCGACGCGAGAATCGCGCCCGTCAGGAAGTACGGGCGCCGGCGGCCGAGGCGGTTCCACGTGCGGTCGCTCAGGTAGCCCACGATCGGCTGGACGAGAAGCCCGGTGACCGGCGCGGCGATCCACAGGATCGGGATGTTCTCGACCTTGGCGCCCAACGTCTCGAAGATCCGGCTCACGTTCGCGTTCTGGAGCGCGAAGCCGAACTGGATACCCAGGAACCCGAAGCTCATGTTCCAGATCTGCCAGTACGAAAGGGTCGGCTTCGTCGTCATCGTGCGCCTCGGGCGTGCCGCGCGTGTTGGAGTCGTTGGATCAGGGCGTCGACCTCGGGGTCCTGGAAGATGTCTTCGAGCAGCCGCCGCATGGGACGCTGCCAGTTGGGTCGCACCGAGGACGGCGTCCCGGGGAGGTTTACGCCTTCATCCTCGAGCCAGAGATCCTCGAGCCACGGAACCACGAGCGGGCTCTCCGAGCGGCCGAGCCACTCGAGCAGATCGGCCAACAACGCCCGGGGGTCCGCGCGGGCGAATCGCCTGGCGAGCGCCTCCCCCGTCTGTGTGCGCTCCTTGTGAACGGTGGGAGCCGTGTGTTCCGCGAGGAGTCCGTACCGCACTCGCTCGCCGATATCATTGCCCACGAGCCATCCGGCGAAGGTCGGCGTGTCATGCGTGCCGATGAGCGCCATATCCCGGTCGGTCGGAGCAGTCGGGAGCTGGCCGCCCTCCTTGCCGCTCCAATCCTGGAACTGTGCCAGGTACATCCCCCAGATCCGGTGGCGCGGCAGCGCTTTATCGATCTCAGGAGGCACGTTGCCGAGGTTCTCACCGACCACCTCGCAGTGGTGACGATGCGATTCGAGCGTGAGGATCGCGAACAGCTCCTCCGCGGGATACGAGACGTACGTTCCCTGGTGCAACCCCATGCCGTGCGGGATCCAGTACAGCCGCGTCCACGCCATGATGTGATCCACGCGCAAGACGCCCGCGAGCCGCGCCTGGTGAGCGATCGAGGCCGCCACGTAACGATGCCCTTCGCGCCTGGAGGCTTCTGGAAGGACGGGAGAAAACCCCCAGTCCTGGCCGCTCGGGAACCCGGCGTCGGGAGGGGCGCCCACCGACATGCCGTCGCCGAACAGCGATTGGCGCGACCAGGGATCGTAGCCGTCGGGGTGAACGCCCACGGCGAGATCGAGTCCCAGGCGCAACCCCGCACGGTCCAGCCGCTCTCGCAGGTCGCGCAGCTGCCGGCGCGCGAGCGTCTGCGCCACGAGATGATACCGCTCTTCCTCGGCG
>DASQIB010000099.1:0-3704 GCA_035631795.1 Gemmatimonadales bacterium
TTGCTCGCCGCCGCCTTCCACCTTGCCGCCTTCCTGCAACGCGAGCCGCTCCTGCGCGAGCGAGGACTGCGAGCGCGCTTCATCGACGCGCTGCTGCGCCGTCTCCATGTCGGCGGGAGAGATCAGGTTCTGGCTACGTAACTGCTGCTCGCGCCCCAGTTCGCGTTCCAGGTTCTTGAGCTCGATCTGGCGCAGCTCCGCGGTGCGGCGCAGCTCCACGATCTCGAGGGGCGTCGGGTTGGGGGCGATCTCGAGCAGCGGCTGGTCCCTCTTGACCCAGTCGCCGACGCCCGCGAAGCGCTGGCGCACAACGCCGGCGAGCATCGACTTGATGCTGACCTCTACCCGAGGCTCAATGGTGCCCACGGCGAGGGCCTTGTCGACGAGCGAGCCACGGACGACGGCCACGGCCTTCGGGCCGTCTTTCTTCTTCCCGTTCAACCCTCCTACCGCGGCCATGGCGCCGAGGCCCAGCACCACAACCCCGACCGAGAGGAGAATCAGCTTGCCGCGTTTCATCTGTGGACGGCTCCGCGCAGGGGGATGGACGCACTCCAATCCGCCCCTACGGAGATCGGCGCCGATCGGTTCCGGAGACTAGTCCGCCGCCTGCTGGTGGGGTGGCTCTTCGTCGGCGAGGAGGCGGAACGACTTCACGGCTCCCGTCAGCTTGTCGGCCGCCTCGGCCAGCTGGTTCGCGGACGAGGCAATCTCCTGGGTCGACGCGCTCTGTTGTTCGCTCGAGGCGGCGATCTCCTGCGCGGAGGCGAGCAGGGTCTCCGTGCCCTGAGCCATCGTCCCCAGTCGCGTGTTGATCTCTTCCACGAGCGTACGCATCTCGCCCGCCATATTCGCGATCTCCCGGCTCCAGATGTCGCTGGCTTGAGCCTCGGCCGAGACCGTCCCGAGCCCCTGCGCGGCGGTTTGCGCGGCTTCGCGCGCCACGCCGGCGCCCTTCGCCAGATGCGCCAGCCGCTCGCGCGTCGCCTGCACGCGCTCCAGCACGCCGCGCACCGTGTCGGCGGTGTCGGTAGCCGCGGCCGCGGCGACGGACGCGAGCTTCCGCACTTCGTCCGCGACGACGGCGAACCCGCGGCCCTGCGGACCGGCGCGGGCCGCCTCGATCGCGGCGTTCAAGGCGAGCATGTTCGTCTGGGTCGCGACGGCCTTGGTCTGCGTGACGAACTTCTGGATCTCGGACGACGCCTTGGCGAGCGCCTCGGCCTCGGCGACCCCCTTCTCGACTTCCTCGGCGAGCTTCGCGAGCTGCGCCGTGCTCTGATCGAGCACTTCCTTGTTGCGACGCGCGACGTCGGTCACCGCGGTGTTACGCCGCACCGAGTCTTCGGCCCCGGCCGCGAGGATCGTGGCGATCTGAACGATCTTCGCCGCGTCGTCCGCGGCCGCTCGCACGAGCTGCGCCTGATCCGCGGCGCGCTTGCTCAGATCCTGGCAGGTGGCGGACATCTCGCCCGTCGACGCGCTCATTTGCTGCGTCGACGCCGAAATTTCAGTCGCCATCGCCGCCGCCTCGTCGGCCGCGGTCCGGATGGCGCCCACTAGGCGACGCAAGGCGACGACCATCGAGTGCACCGACGAAAGCAAATCGCCCACCTCGGCCGTCCCGCCTCGCTCCGTCACGACCGTCACGGAGAGATCCCCTCCGGCGATCCGGCTGGCGATAGCGCCCGCCGCTCTGACGGGTTGCGTTACGCGCAGGTTGAGCCGTCGCCAGAACAGGAACAGGAGGGCGAGCGTCGTCCCGAACAGGACGACCGTCCAGAGCACGATGCTCGCCGCGGTACTGCGGGCTGCCGCGTACGCCACGGCCACGGGCTCCCGGAATACCACCCACCACCTGCCGTTCTCCGTCGGCACGGTCACCACCAGCTCGTCTCCCGCGGGGCCGTGCACGACCGCGGTTGCGGGGCGATCCAGGCGGGGCACGAGAGCGGCGTCGGCGAGCGGGTGGAGCAAGCCGGCCTTGTCCGACCCCACGATCAGGATGCCCGCCGAGTCAACGACCTGGACATGCGCGGCGCCGGTCGGCTCCGCCGTCCCGAGGAGCTGCGTCAGCCGGTCGAGCGCGAACACCGCCTTCAGCACGCCGACGGGACGCGGTCCTCGAGGTGCGCGGATCGCGATGTCGTACTCGAGCGATACCACGGCCGCCGACGAGTCGTAGGTCGGCGGACCGTCGTAGGCACCGTCCGCCACGGCCCGCTGCCACCACGCCTCGTCTGACTGCACGAAGTCGGACGTACGCCCCGATGAGAGCACGTTGTACCCGTGGCTCTCCGTGAAGAACAGCTCGGCGAAGTCGGAGCGGTGGCTGTAGTCGTGGAGATAGGAGGCAAGGTCCGGATCCCCGCCCAACTCGCGGCGTTGATTGAACATCCGCTCGAGCGTGGGAATATCGAGGTGTGTCAGCCGCTGACGTACCGCCTGCTGCGACGCGTCCACTGCCGCCCGCACGACCGCAGGCGAGCTCGCCAGCGCCTCCGCCTCCTGGTGGCGCTCGCGCAGGTAGAGGCTCACGAGGGATGCCACGTGGGATGCGACATCCTGCCCGCGTGCGTTCGCTTGCTGCTGCACGACGCGGGTGGCGCTCCGGCTCGAGAGCAACGCGAAGGCGGTGACGAGCCCGAGGGCCACGAGAGCCCCCGTCAGGAGGAAGCTCGGCCGGAACTGCTGCGGGCGGCTGGACATGTCGAGGGTCGGGAGCGAAGCTACGCAGGGTTACCCGGCGGGGCAAGCCTGTTTAATTTCATAGACTTATGACTCAGGTGCCGAGTTACGACCCGGCGGCCGTCGAGGCGCGCTGGCAGGAGCGATGGGCGCGCGAGCACGCCAACGAGCCCGATCTCGATCGACCGGATCGGCCGTTTTACAACCTCATGATGTTTCCATACCCGTCGGCCGAAGGGCTGCACGTGGGCAACATGTTCGCCTTCACCGGGGCCGACATCTACGGGCGATTCAAGCGCCTCTCCGGGCACACGGTGTTCGAGCCGATCGGGTTCGACGCGTTCGGCATCCACTCGGAGAACTACGCGCTCTCGATCGGCACGCATCCGGCGAAGCTCATCCCGCAGAACATCGACACGTTCCGTCGCCAGTTACGGCAGTTCGGCGGGATGTTCGATTGGCGGCACGAGCTCTCGACCACGGACCCCCGCTACTACAAGTGGACGCAGTGGATCTTCTTGCAGCTCTTCAAGGCGGGGCTCGCGTTCCGCAAGAAGGCCGCCGTCAATTGGTGCCCGAAGGACATGAGTGTGGTGGCCAACGAGCAGGTGATCAACGGCTATTGCGAGCGGCATCCTGACACGAAGGTCGAGCTACGCTACCTCGAGCAATGGTTTTTTGCGATCACGAATTACGCCGAGCGGCTCCTCAAGAACCTCGACTGGCTCGATTGGTCCGATTCGACCAGAACCCTCCAGCGGAACTGGATCGGTCGGAGCGAGGGCGCGGAGCTCGTGTTCGAGACGCCTGCCGGCTTGAAGGTCAAGGTCTTCACGACCCGACCGGACACGGTGTTCGGCGCGACGTACATGGTACTCGCGCCCGAGCACCCGTTGGTCGAGCCGCTCACGGCGGAGGAGCAGCGTCGCGCGGTGAACGCGTACCGCCGGGAGGCGCAGCGCAAGGACGTCGTGTCGCGCAAAGTCGCCGCGGAGAAGGACAAGACCGGGGTCTTT
>DASQIB010000100.1:0-4131 GCA_035631795.1 Gemmatimonadales bacterium
CCGTCCGTGTCGAGGATGTACACGGTCCGCGGCGCGAGGGTGTCGCCCACGAACATGGAGTCGAGGACCGGCGTGATGACGAGGAACTGCTGGCCCGAGTTGGAGACGTTCACGCAGGTCAAGGACGTCGACGCGACGAGGAGCAACGCAAACGAGTATCGTTTCATAGGCGCCTAGTGTAAGGGGATGCGGTCGCGAGCGACCAGAGGCCGTGGTACTCCTATTGGAACACCAGGAGCGTCGGATTGCTCCGGGGGCGGGGCCGGGGGCCTGGGGGCCGGAGGCCCGCCTAGAACATCGACATCGCGAGAAAGCCGCGGAGGTTGTCGTTGGTCACTCGCAGCCGGGCGGAGAGCAGGCGCACCACGCACCACAGCACCTTGTAGGCGATGTCGCGGTTGAAGTCGAGGAGCAGCTCGAAGTCCGACCGGGCGATGGTCAGGAGCGTGCACGACGTGTTCGCGATGGCGTCGGTGGAGCGCTCGGAGCGATCGAAGATCGCCATCTCGCCGAAGCAGGCGCCCGGCTTCAAGACGGCGAGCGCCTCCTCCCCGGACCCCGGGATGGTCCGCGAAATGCGCACTTCGCCTTCGGAAATGATGAACAGCCGGTTCCCCGGCTCGCCTTCCTTGAACACCTGCTGTCCGACGGCGAACTTTTGCTCGCGGCAAACCTCGGACACCCGGGCGAGCTCGCCCTCATCCAGGTCCTGAAAGATCGCCGCCTGCTTCAATAAGCCGAGGTTCACGGGACGAAGCTATGACGCACCGGAGGGAGGGGCAAGTGAAACCGTGGGTGACGCCGGCGGATCTGCTTACCGCCCTTCGCCTTCCGCTCGCGGCGGCGTTCCCGTTTGTGCATCGGCCGGCATGGCAGCTCGCGATCGTAGGCGCGGCGGCGGCCTCCGATTTTTTCGACGGGATGCTGGCGCGGCGCTTCGGCGGCTCGCGCACGGGCGCGATGCTCGATCCGATCGCCGATAAGTCCTTCATGGCCGTGGCCTTCTTGACGGTCGCGCGCAGTGGGTCGTTGTATCCGCTCGAGATCGCCGGGGTGCTGGCGCGGGACATCGTGGCGACCCTGGGGTACGTGGGAGCGTGGTTGTGGCGGGGACGCATGGCGTTACCCGCGCGCGCCGGCGGCAAGGTCGTGACGGTGCTCCAGCTGCTGACGTTGGTTGCCTGCATCGTGAACTCGCCGCACGCGCGACGTCTGGCCTGGGCGACGGCCGCGGTCGGCCTCTACGCCATCTGGGATTACGGTCGCGCCGCCGCCAGGGCCAGCGGGGCCAGCGGGTCCGCGGGATCCGGATCCGGCGCGCAACGTTGACACGCGAGGGGAGGGAGGGGACGTCATGCGGAGGGCATGCCTCGTCGTGCTCTTGCTTGCGAGCGGGACAGGACCGCTCGGCGCGCAGGAGTTCCATCCGCCGCCCGTACAGCGCTCGAGCGACCATGGAACGCGGCTCGGCCTGTTCGGGTTCGGTGTGCGCGGCGGCGTCGATGTGTCCGGCAGCAAGCAGATGGTGTTCGGCGTGAGCCTCGATGCGGGTCACCTGTTCAGCTCGCGGTTCCGACTCCGGCCCTCCGGCGAAATCGGCGTGTTCAACGGCGTCAACAGCTACATCGGCAGCTTCGAGGCATTGTACCGCTTCACGAGCGACGACCAGACGGCGACGCCCTACGCGGGCGGTGGGTTCAGTATCGTGGGACACGACTCCTGCGGCGCCGATCCCGATTGCCCAGCCGTCTGGGCCAACCTCGTGATGGGCCTCGAGCTTCACTATCGCTCGACGTTCAACTGGTTGCTCGAGTATCACGCCATGGATCACTTCGACCACAATCGCTTCTACGTGGGATTGACCACGCGACGCGGCAACTGACGTGGCGGCTCCGGTCGCCGAGATCACGATGCGGTGGCGCGAGCGCCTCGTGTTCGAGGCCGGAGCGCCGGGCCGCCCGCCGATCGTCGTCGACGGCGACAGCGCCGTCGCGACGTCGCCGGTCGCAATGCTGCTCGTTGCCGCGGCGACATGCACCGCGTCGGACGTCGTGCTGATCCTCGAGAAGCAGCGCGTGAAACTGCGCACGCTCGAAGCGACGGTGAAAGGGACCCGCCGGGAGGCGCAGCCACGCCGCTACACGGCGATCCATTTTCTCTTCACCGTCGCCGGCGCGGGAGCAGACGAAGTGAAGGCTCGCCGCGCGATCGAGCTGTCCCTCGAGAAGTATTGCTCCGTCGTCGCCTCGCTGGCCCCCGACATCCGCGTCACGTACGACGTCCAGGTTCGTTAGGCCGCTGGCCGGCGTGGGTGCGCTCGCCATCGCGGCGCTGCCGGTCCACGCCCAGGCTCCGCCTGCGTTGCACGGCCCTGAGCTCGCCGCGGCCGCGACCATGGTGGTTGGCCGGCACACGTTTTTTGGCCCGGAGCTGGGCCTCGCGGCGCGCGGCGCCGGGGGCGGTCAGGGGCGCCTGGCGGTGACCGCCGCCGCCGGTAGTTACGAGCACGTGCTGGGCGTTCGCTGCGAGGCGACCGCGCAATTCCTGCTCCGTCCCGGCGAGCAGAGCGGTGCCGGCCCGTACGCCGGGCTCGGTCTCGCGTACGTCGGCGCCCAGCGCGTCCGCGGCGCGAGTTATCTGACGGCGCTGCTCGGCGTGGAATCGGCGCCCGCGGCGCGGGCGGGCTGGTATGGAGAGATTGGGTTGGGCGGCGGGGTTCGCCTGGCACTGGGCCGGCGGTTCCGGCACTTCCCGCCGGGTTGGTAGCGAAGCGAGAAGGTCTTCGCCTTCAGCCGACCGTGTTCGTCGGCGCGATCGTCAGGCCGTGGCGCCTACCGTGGCGTTGCGCCCCACCACCGGGCGGCAGTAGCGCTCGCCCAGCACCCGGAGCTCGGCGAGCTGGCGCTCATCCAGGCCGTCGTAGCGATCGGCCAGGTAGAGCATCGTGTCGTCGAACCATTCCTTCTGGTGGTCTGGTCCGGCTTCCAGGACGCCGCAACGCAGAATGTGGGAGAACAGCTCGTCACGAGCCTGCTCGAACAGTGTGGGCGGGGACATTCTACGGGGTTCCGAACGCTTCTTGGCCATCCGTGGCGTGCTCCTGTCGTTTCTGGGACCGGGGGCGTGGGCGCGAGGCGGCGCGGTCGCCCGGCCGCCGATGAATCGGCGCCGCAATGTAATAAGCTGTTTTGGACAGCGCAAAGGGCGGACCACGGAGAGGCGTGGCGGTATTATCATCAACGGGCGGCTAGGGAGGGGCAGGGGGAGGGGGAGGGGGACTACGGGTCAGGAAGGCGGATGTATGGGCGATGCATCAGACGAAGTGTACGGTCCGGAACGCGCCAAGCGACTGCTCGCGCTGCTCCGCGGCCTCGCGGAGCGGATTGAGGCGCTCGACCGCTCGGGGAAACTGCTCGAGCACGCGCCCGAGTTGCAGAAGCTGCTGGGCAACGCGCGGAGCGAGCTGTTTCACTATGAAGTACGACTCACGTACGACACCCCGGAGATCGCGGAGAGCCGCCGCCTGGTGGAAGAGGCGGAAAAGCGGGCGCTCGACGCGGCGGCCGGATTCGACGAGGACGAAGACGACGAACCGTGGCGGAGGGCTCGGGACGAATGAATCGGTTTTACCTGCTGCTGGTGGCCGTGGCGCTCATCGGCGGAGGCGTGCTCTGGTTGGGATCCCGGCGGCAGACGGCACCGCCCTCGGCCGCGGCCGTCCCCATCGCGGCCGCCGACGGCTTCCACGGCTTCACGCTGGGAGCGGACTCGGCCAAGGTTGAGGTGACGGAATACTCCGACTTCGAGTGTCCGTTCTGCGCGTCGTTCGCGACCGTACAGATGCCGGTGATCCGCCAACAGTTGATCGCGACGGGGAAGGTGCGCTGGCGGTACCGCGACTTCCCGTTGCCCCTGCATCAATACTCCCGCTATGCCGCGCTCGCGGCCCAGTGCGCGGGCGAGCAGGGAAAGTTCTGGGAGATGCACGACCAGTTGTTCAGCAACCACCAGTGGGCGCAAACGGGGAAGAACCCCGCGAGCCTGTTCCGGGACTTTGCCCGGACGATCGGTCTGGACGTCGACAAGTACGACGCCTGCGTGGAGAGTCAACGCTACGCGGGACGAATCCAG
>DASQIB010000101.1:0-6851 GCA_035631795.1 Gemmatimonadales bacterium
CCTCCGGGGTGAACGCGCGCGCCACATACTCCTGGCCGAGGGCCTCGCCCAGGGCGTTGTCGGTCGCCTCCACGCAGCGCCGCCACCGCGGCTGCTGCTCCTTGACGCCCGTGAGCGTCTGCTGAAAGTGGAAGGCCTCGCTCGCGATCGACGCGGCGAGCCACGGTCCGAACCGCTCGATCAAGTGCGCCCGCAGGTACCAACGCCAGTCGTCCATCGGCCGGTCGCGCACCATCTCGCTCAAGGTCTTGAAGAAGTCGGGCTGCCGAACATTCAGCGCGACCAGTGCCGGGGCGCCGACTTGTCCGAAGTACTCGCCCCAGCCGATGGCGGGACTGATCGCGCCGAGCTCGGTGACGGTCATCTTGTGATAGACGGCGTTCGGGTCCCGCTGCTGCACGCGAGTCATCGAGGCGCCCGCGAGCGCCGTCTCGAGGGCCATGATCTTCTCCGCCGCCGCGCGGGCCTCGTCGCCGGTCGCACCCGTCAGCTCGAGCATGCGCGCGACATGCGTCACATACTGCCGCCGCAGCCGCTCCGACGCGCTGTCGGTCTTGGTGTAGTAGTCCCGGTCGGGCAAGCCGAGGCCGCCCTGGCCCGCCTCGCCGATGACCTCCGTCGAGTGCTTGGCGTCCGGCCCCGCCGTGAACGAGAAGAGCGCGCGGGCGCCGGTGCGCTGGAGGCGCGCCGCTTCCGCGAGGAGCGCGGCGCCCGAGTTGACGCTCGCGATGCGGTCGAGCTCCGGCGTGAGCGGCTCGAGCCCGGCCGCATCCGCGGCGGCGGAATCCATGCACGTCCGATAGAACGTGCCGAGCTTGCGACGATTGCCGCCGGCCGGGGCGGCGTTGTCATTCGCCGCCTCCTCCAGCACGTCGTGCAGGACGTCGAGGTTGTGCTCTTGCAGCTGATTAAAGCTGCCCCAGCTGGGAAAGGCCGCGGGGATCTCGGTGTGTTTCAACCACTCACCGTTCGCGAACTGGAAGAAATCGCGACACGGCGCGCAGGTGGTGTCGAGACTGGAGCGATCGAATGCCTGTACCGCGGGCGCCGGTCCCTGCGCATGCGGCGACGCGTGGCTGCAGGCCACACCACTGATGGCGACGGCAACGACCAACACACGAGTCTTCATGGCGCACTCCGCCGTAGAGGTTATCTCATGTTGCCGGTATGCCCCAGGGAAAACCGGCCCGGCTGGGGCCAGACGCACAACCCATGCGGCTCACGGCCGACCGGGATGCGGTGCGTCAGACGACCGGTGCGGGTGTCGAAGACGTAGACCTCGTCGTCATAGCGACCCGACACCCAGAGCTCCGTCCCATCCGCGGTCACGTTCCCCATGTCGGGGCTGCCGCCGCCCGGCACCGGCCACGTAGCCACGATGCGCTGCGTGGCGGGGTCGAGTACCGTGATCGAGCCCGGGCCGTGACGTCCGCCCGCCGTAGTATTCCAGCCGCGATTCGTGATGTACATGAGACGCCCGTCACGGCTGGGATAGATCCCGTGCGTCCCCTTCCCCGTCGCCACGAAGCCGATGCGGCGGAACGCCACCGGATCGACGAGGAACACACCGTTCGCCTTCATGTCGGCCACGTAAAAGACACGCCCGTCCGGTGAGGAGCGGATGTCCTGCGGCATGGCGGTGCTGTCGAGCCCCCCCTCCCCGGGATCGAGCATGAGGTACCCGATCACGGCGCGCGCTTCGAGATCGAGCTTCAAGAGTTGTCCCGAGAACTCGCACGTCGCGATGGCGAATCGGCCGTCGGTGGTGAACTCCATGTGGTCGACGCCCTTGCACTGCACGGGCAGCGACTGCACGAGGGCCATCGTGCGGGCATCGCGAAAGTCGAGCCGCCGGCGCCGCTCCGCCACCACGATCGCGAACCGACCGTCCGGTGTGAAGTAGAGATTGTACGGGTCCGATACTGCCACGGCCTTCCCCTCGCGGCCTGTGGCGGGGTCGATCGGTGTGAGGGTATTGCCGAGGTTGTTGGCCACCCACAGGGTGCTCAAGTCGTACGAGGGGACCACGTGCTGGGGCAGCGCGCCGCTCTTGAAGGTGCGAAGCACGTGGTACGTTCGCGGGTCGATGACGGTGACCGTGCCGTCGTGCGAGTTGGGTACGTACACGAGCGGTCGGGCCGCGGCGGCGCGAGGCGAGAGCAGGCCGGCGGCGGCCGGGGCGTAGATGTTCACGGCCGCGACCGGTCGCGTCGTGTCCGCGGCCACCACGTGGGCGGCGGCGGCGGACCGGCGATCGCCGCGACAGGCCGCGGCGAACGCGAATGGGATCAACCATCGACGAGTCACGGAGCGGTAAGATACACCGGAGACGCTCACGTGCCGCGCCAGCCGATCAGGATCTTCCCCACGTTGCGATTCTCGCGCATCCGCTGAAACGCCTCCGCCGCCCGCTCGACCGGGAAGACCGAATCCACCGTCACCCGGAGCTTGCCCGTCGCGAAGCCGGGCTGCACCTCGTCGCGAAATCGCGCCACGATCGCGGCCTTTTCCGAGCGGCTCCGGGATCGCAGGGTCGACCCCACGATCCGGCCCCGCTTCTTCATCAGGAGCGCGAGGTCCAGCTCAGCGCGCGAGCCCGACATGGTCGAGAGAATCACGATGCGGCCGCCCACCCTCAGTACCGCCAGGTCCGCGCCGACGCTCGCGGCGCCGACAGGATCGAGTATCACGTCGACCGCATCCCGGCCCCAGCGAGCCTCGAGCTCGGCGACGAGATCCCCCCGGGACGTATCGATGGCAACGTCCGCTCCCGTCGCCTCGAGCGCCTTCAGCTTCTCAGCACTCCGCGTCGTCGCCGCGACACGGGCGCCGCACAGCTTCGCGATCTGGATGGCCGCGAGCCCTACGCCCGAAGCGCCGGCGTGTACCAGCACGCGGGCGTCGGCGACCACACCCCCTTCGACGACCAGGTTGAGAAACGCGGTGAGGAAGGCCTCGGGGATCCCGGCCGCCGTCGTGAGGTCGAGGCCCTCGGGCGCCGGAAAAACCTGCCCCACCGGCGCCGCGACCTGGTCCGCATGCCCGCCCCCGGCGAGAAGCGCGCAGACCGGCTTGCCGGTATCGTCGCGGATCCCGGAGACCTCGAGCCCGAGGATCTCCGATTCGCCCGCCGGCGGAGGGTATCGCCCGGCGATCTGAGAAAGATCGGCGCGGTTCACGCCCGACGCCGTTACCCGAATGAGGACCTCGCCCCGACCCGGCACGGGCGTGGCGGCCTCGCGCAGCGACGCCGTGTACCGCTCCCCGCCGGGCGGCTCGGTGACGTGCAGGTATTTCATGGCGGCAATACTAGCCGGGCGAGCCCGCCCCGTGCAAAATTCGCGAACCATGATCAAGCGCTGCTGGGCCAGCGACGACGACCCGCTGATGCTGGCCTACCACGACGAAGAATGGGGCGTGCCGCTCCACGACGATCGCGATCTCTTCGCGAAGCTCGTCCTGGATGGCTTCCAGGCCGGGCTCTCGTGGCGCGTGATCCTCCACAAACGCGCGCGCTTTCTCGAGGCGTTCGACCGGTTCGACCCAAACCGCATGGCCCACTACGACGGCCGTAAGATCCGGCAACTCTTGCAGGACCCGGGCATCGTGCGGAATCGGCAGAAGGTGATGGCGGCCATCGGCAACGCGCGCGCGTTCCTCGAGTTCCAGAAGAAGGAGGGTAAATTCGGTGCCTTTCTCTGGAGCTTCGTGGGTGGCGTGCCCAAGCAGTATCGCCGCCGCACCCTGCGCGACCTCCCCGCCCGCAGCCGGGAGTCGGACGCGATGAGCGAAGCGCTCGTGGAGCGCGGGTTTCGCTTCGTCGGGCCCACCATCTGCTACGCCTTCATGCAGGCGGTCGGCATGGTGAACGATCACCTCGTGACGTGCTTTCGTCATCGCGAGCTGCAAGGCGCGCCCGGCCGGCGATGAGCGCCAGCGCCGCGCGACTCGTCGCGAGCGCGCGCTAGGTCGTCGACACATCGGCGGTCGTGAGGAATTTGGGCGGCCGGCGCGCCTTGGTCGCCTGTTCGTAGGCGTAGGCGAGCTTGATGAGCAGTCCTTCGCTCCACGGCCGGCCCACGAACGAGAGCCCGACCGGCAGCCCGTGCACGTATCCCATCGGGACCGTCACGTGGGGGTAGCCCGCCACCGCGGCGGGGCTCGAGAAGCTGCCGCCTCCCCCGCCGTCGCCGTTCACGAGATCGATGAGCGACGCCGGCCCGCCCGTCGGCGCGATCAGCGCGTCCAGCTTCTGGTCCGCCATCACCGCGTCGATCCCCTGCGTGCGCATCAGCAAGTGATCCTTGTCGAGCGCCTTGAGGTAATCCTGATCGGTGAGCGGTCCCTTGGCCTGCGCCTGGACGAAGATCTCCTGGCCGAAGTAGATCAGCTCCCTGTCCTTGGCGCGCTCGTTGAATTCGATCAGATCCGCGAGATTCTTGGGGCCATTCCCCGGTGCCCAATCGGCAAGATACCGGTTGAGATCCGCTTTGAACTCGTAGAGGAGGACTGCGAACTCCGAGTCGTCCGTCTGGCCGGCCGTGGCGATGTCCGCCGGATCGACGATGACGGCGCCCGCGCGCTTGAGCACGTCCATCGCGGTCGCCATGAGCGCGTCGGTGGCCGGGCTGTAGCCCATGTAGTGGGAGCGGCACACCCCCAGTCGGGCGCCCTTGAGCCCGGTCGCGTCGAGGAACGAGCTGTAATCGGTGCGCGACTGCCCGGCGCTCGCGGCGGTGGCGTCGTCCTTGGAATCCACGCCGGTGAGCACACCGAGCAGCGTCGCCGCGTCCGCCACCGTGCGCGCCATCGGGCCCGCGGTATCCTGACTGTGGGCGATCGGGATGATGCCCGATCGACTCACGAGGCCGAGGGTCGGCTTGATCCCAACGATGCCGCAGCACGTGGACGGGGAGACGATCGATCCGTCGGTCTCCGTGCCGATCGCCACGGTGCAGAGATTCGCGGAGACTGCGACGCCCGAGCCCGAGCTCGAGCCCGAGGGTGTCCGATCGAGCGCGTAGGGGTTGCGGCACTGTCCACCCCGCCCGCTCCAGCCGCTCGACGAGTGCGTGGACCGGAAGTTGGCCCACTCCGACAGATTCGCCTTGCCGAGGATCACCGCGCCCGCGGCGCGCAGGCGGTCGACGATGAAGGCGTCGCGCGGTGGCGTCACGCCCACGAGCGCGAGCGACCCCGCCGTGCTCTGCATCCGATCCTTGGTCGCCACGTTGTCCTTGACGAGCACCGGGATGCCGTGCAGGGGTCCACGCGGACCCTTGGCCTTGCGCTCCGCGTCGAGCGCGGTGGCCTGCGCGAGCGCATCGGGATTGGTCTCAAGGACGGCGCGGAGCGCGGGGCCCTTCTTGTCCAGCTCGTCGATCCGCTGGAGGTAGGCCGTCGCGAGGCCCTTCGCCGAGTACTTGCCCGACGTCATCCCCGCCTGCAGCGCGCTGATGGTCGCCTCCTCGAGCTCGAATCGAGGCGCCGTCTCATTGCCCCCGGGCGCAAGCCCGGGGAAACCAGGAAGGCTGGGTTTCGCTATGGCAACGGCCCCGCTCACGGCGAGGTACTCGACAAAGCTGCGGCGATCGATCGACCGATTGGTCATGAGCGTCTCCTCAATGGAATGACACGGGGCGGGAACGGGGATAAACTTGCTGCGACCTTCACGCGACGGCCAGCGATGGCGCGGGTAGTCGGAGGACAATCGGACACCGGTAGGCTTCGCCGCGTGGCAGTGAAACGCGCGCACGATGCATTTGGAACCGACGCCCTCGTCGAGCGGCAGTGGCGCGACCTCCGGTACACGGCCCCGCCGGACCTCGCCGCCGCCGAGCGCGAATCCGAGCGCTTTCTGGCGTTGCTCACGCGGGCGGGTATCGAGGTGACGTGCCTGCCGCCGGATGCCGCGGTGGGACTCGACTCCTTGTACGTTCGCGATGCGTCGCTCGTGTGCGAGCGGGGCGTCATCCTCTGCAACATGGGCAAGCCGCAGCGCCGCACCGAGCCGGGCGCGCAGGAAACCTTTTTCCGATCGGCAGGCCTGCCCGTTCACGGGCGGATCGGCGGCGCCGGCACGCTTGAGGGCGGGGATGTGTGCTGGATCGACGAGAAAACACTCGTGGTGGGGCGCGGCTACCGCACCAACGACGAGGGGATCCGGCAGCTCCGCGCGCTCCTGGCGGATGAGGTGGACGACCTGATCGTCGTGCCCCTGCCCCATTGGCGCGGTCCGGAGGACGTGTTTCACTTGATGTCGATCGTGAGCCCCATCGACAAGGACCTCTGGCTCGTCCATGCGCCGCTCCTGCCCGTGCCCTTCCGCGAGGCCTTACTCGCGCGTGGCATCGAGCTGGTCGACGTGGCGGGCGCGGAGTTCGAGACGCTCGGTTGTAACGTGCTGGCCATCGCGCCCCGTCGCGCGGTGATGGTCGCGGGTAATCCCGAGACCCGGCGGCGGCTCGAGCGCGCCGGCGTGGAGGTCGATGAATTCCCCGGGCGGGAGATCTGCCTCAAGGGGGGCGGCGGGCCCACCTGCCTTACGCGGCCCCTGCTCCGGGACGCCGGATGACCTTGCGAGGGGGTCTGTGTCGTATATTGGAGCCGGAACCTCTCTCGGAGGGCGGTATGACGAGGACGATCCTGGCGGCCGCGCTGCTCATCGGCCTGGTCGCCTGCAGCAAGCGCGGCTCGGACCAGTCCCGGGCCTCCCGGAGCCACCCGGCGGCGGCACAGTCCAAGACCGGCACCGCGCCGTCCCAGCCTCAGACGCAGCAGCAGAAGAAGAAAGGGGCGGCCAAGCCCGACACGGGCCGGAGCAAGAATCCCCTGACGAACAACTGACGGGT
>DASQIB010000102.1:0-8801 GCA_035631795.1 Gemmatimonadales bacterium
CCCCGCGGACTGTTGTGCCAAGGCGCCGTCGATCAGCGTCGCGGCGGCCGGCGTCGGCGCAACCGACGAAGAAGCCCATGGGAATCCCCACGCAGGGGTGCTGTTCCACACGTCCTGTACGGTGGGGTTGTTGTTCAGCGACAATCCGTAGATCACTTCCTTGGCGGCCAGCTTGCCGTGGTTCGCGTAGCGGACATCGAAGTTGTCGATCCCGAACGACCCGTCCGGTGCGCTATACGTGAATTGCAGGAACGTCCCGAGGCGGGGCGTGATCTCCTCACCGAGGAACAGGCTGAGCTGGTCCGGGAGCTCGATGTTGTTGTTCTGCGTCCCCGGCTGGGCCGTCTTGATTCGGGTGCCGGATGCCATGACCATCGCGGAGACGGGCGGGATGAGGTCGATCTTGAGCGACCGCTTGGCCGTATCTCCCGCTTCGACCACCTGCAGGCCGGTCAGCGTGTAACCGTTCAACTTGAAGCGCCGTCCGAACGGCGTGAGCTGCGGGAACGTCGTGTGACATACGGTGCACGCGAGCCCGGTTTGCCGCGAGAAGCTGGGAATCACCTCGCGATGGATGGTATGGACGTTCACGACGAGGCCCTTCGCGGCTCGGGCGTCGTGACGCGCCAGCGTCGCCGCCCCGCCAAACCCGACTATGATGATCAGCGCCTGTAGGATTCTCGTCGTCATCGCTCCTCCGAGTGCGTACGTTGCGATCTGCTACGCAATGTGACTCTGTCGCGGAGACAAGATTCGCGGAGACTTCATGAAGCATGAGTGAGGCAGGTTTTAAGGTCTCAGCCAAAGAGGAGGCATGAAGCTGCGCGGCGATCGCGGCGTCGGTACTCGTCCTAGCTGCAACGTCAGGAAGCGCTCCTAGAGGGCGGCCTTGAGCCGCGACACGTCGACCGCGGGCTTGGGAACCTTCATGCGACAGGCCTCGAGCGTCTGGACCAGGATCGCCGAAACCGCGAAGTTCCGTACCCACTTGCGGTCGGCTGGCACGATGTACCACGGCGCCGGCTCGGTGCTGCACCGCGCCAGCGCGTCCTGGTAGGCTTTGACGTAGTCGCCCCAATACTTGCGGTCCTCGAAGTCGCTCGGCGAGAGCTTCCACCGTTTGGTGGGATCGTCCAGCCGCTCCTCGAACCGCCGTTTCTGCTCGCCCTTGCTGATGTGCAGGAAGAACTTCACGACGACGATGTCATTGTCCACCAGGAGGCGCTCGAACCGGTTGATCTGGTCGTAGCGGCCCGACCAGACGTCCTTGGGGACGAGCCCGCGGACTCGAGCCACCAACACGTCCTCGTAATGCGAGCGATTGAAAATCGCGATAGGCGGGCGATATGCGTTGCGAGCATCGCCGCGGTCTCGTCGCCCTTCTCGAGGCCGAGCGTGTCGTCCGGATCCCGGGCGGCGAGCGTCACCGCCTTCCCGGGCTCGGCGAGCAGGCGCTCGCGCAGTTTCATCGTCATTCCGTGACGCTCAGGACGAGCTTGCCGCGGTTGTGCCCGCCGAGTCCGCGGACGAACGCGCCGCGCGCTTCGGGGAGCGGGAACGTCGCCTCGACAATGACGCGCAGCGCTCCCGTATCGATGAGGCGCGCGATCTCGATCAGCTGCGCTCGGCTCGGCTCCACGATGAACTCCACGCCACGCACGCCGTACTTCACGGCCTTCTCCGCGGGCGCGCTGTCCGCGATCGTTACGAGCACCCCCCCTTTGCGCAGCACGCTCCAGGAGCGCTCCAGCGTATCGCCACCCACGGAGTCGAGCACGACGTCCACGTCGTGGACGCGATCCTCGAAGCGAACGGCGGTGTAGTCGATCACGTCGTCGGCGCCCAGCGCGCGCAGGAAGTCGGCGTTGATCGCCCGCGCCGTGCCGATGACGTACGCGCCGCGCCCCTTCGCCAACTGGACCGCGTAGGTGCCGACGCCGCCGGCCGCGGCATGGACCAGCACGCGCTGCCCCTTCACGAGACCGGCATGGTCGAACAGCGCTTGCCAGGCGGTGAGGGCCGAGAGCGGGACCGCCGCCGCCTGCGCGTGGCTCAGATTCTTCGGTTTGGGCGCGAGATCTCGAGCCCGGACCACGACGTAGTCGGCCGCGGCGCCGTCCCGCCAGAAATCGGTGAGCGCGTACGCCGCGTCGCCGACCCTGGGCGCGCTTACATCTCGTGAGACGGCCTCTACCACCCCGGATAGCTCGTGACCGGGTATGGTCGGCAGGCGCTCCACGCCGTCGCGCGTGGTATAGGTGGTCCCCCACGACAGCTCGGTCGGCGTGATGGCGCAGGCGTGCACGCGCACGAGGGCATCGCCCGCTCCGGGCGTCGGTTTGGGCGCGTCCTCGTAGGTGAGCTGCTCCGGGCCACCGCGCCGGTGCAATCGTACGGCCTTCATGGCCCGGAAACCTGGTACGTCACGGACCTGGCGGGAATACCCCTGAGAATGCAGGCTGCTAACCGCGAAACGAGTCGGGGAGTGGATTCAACCCGCGAATCCACTCCCCGCTGTGATCCCGCTGTCCAACCTCGAGACTACGGCGAGTTATCGTTCTGGCACGCGTGCACGTCTCCCTTATTCCGGAACCCGTGCGTCCCGAGCTGCACGGTCGGGGTCGGAATGTTCGGGTTCACGTTCCGCTCCGTCTGCGGGTAGAACAACCGGCCCGGAACGTTCTGGAACCCCTGGGAGTTCGTCGACGGCGTGATCGCCGGAATGCACGTCCGGCGGTAGTCGTTGATGGACTCGATGTTCTGGAAGAGGCCTGCGTACTTCTCGATCATGATCGAGTCGAGCAGCGTCGCGCCCGTGAGTCCCGCGAGCGGCGATAACGGCACCGTCGCCCGCGCGTTGTTCAAGTGCGTGAGCGCCAGCGCGTCGTTCCCCGTCTGGTTGTACGCCTCCGCCAGAATCAGCTCGTTTTCCACGTAGCTGACGTACGGAATCCGTGCGTCCGCGTGGAACCGTGGCGGCAGGCAGTTGAACTGTGACACGGGGGGCGGGGGTGGCGTGTTGAAGTCATCCCCGACGTACGGCAACCCGCGATTGGTCCAGGTGACGTTGTTGTCCACCGTGGTCGCGCCGGCCGTGGTCGCCCACGCGGGCTGTGTGGCCCCCGACGTCGAGTCCCCCGCCAGGGCGGTGACCTGCTCCATGTTGCCGTTCGGGTCGACGATCGCCGCGTCGGACGTGAGCTTGGCGCCGGCGTGCCACGTCGCCGTCGTCGCGGGACAGTAATACCTCGACAGCCGAGGGTCGTTGCGCGCTTTGAGGATGTCGATCAGCGCCTTGCCCCCTTCGAGGTCCGTGCCGAATCCCGAGCTGGTCTGGAACTGGGTCCACATGTTCCGCTCGGAGGTGGCGGTGGAGTGGAACGAGGCCATGTCGCTCGCACCCGTCGGATCGCTGATGCCGTTGGTCGCGGCCGCGATCGCGTTGGTGTACGCGCTCGCACCGAGCGACTCGGCAGTCTGCATGTAGTAGCGGGCCTTGAGCGTCCAGGCCACCTTGGTCCACGCGGCCTTGTCCCCACCGAGCACCAGGTCGTTGACGCCCGGCCCCGCGCCGGCCTTCCCGAGATTGGCGATGGCCGTCGTGAGCAACGTCTGGAGGTTGCCCAGGATCGCGAACCGGTCGTCGAGCACCGGGTCGGTCTTGCCGGACACCGCTTCGCTGTAGGGCACGTCGCCCCACATCGACGATACCGTGCCCACGGTGAACGCTTCCCAGATCTGGGCGATTCCCAACCAGACGCTGTCTCCACTGGCTCCGGTGAGCGCCTCGACGTTCTTGATGTCGATCAGGCCCCCGCCGTCATACGCGCTGATCCAGTCGGCGCTGTTCGCCGCGATGTTGGACGATTCATTGAAGACGTACTGTGCGGCCTGCTGCACGAACCTGCTATTGCCGGCCGAACACGCCTGCACCCACTCGCACATCATCATCGCGACGGTGCCTTCCTGGAAGGCAAACTGCCCGGCCTGCACACCCACGAACAGCTGCTGCGCCGACGCCGCTGTTGGCAGGTTTGGGTTCGTGGACAGCTTGTCCCCGGTCAGGAATGTGTCACACCCCGCTGTCCCGAGGACGAGCCCCAGACACGCGAGCGCGACATATGTCTTGCGATACATAGTCGGGTCTCCTCGGGGTTAGTGGTTCAAGGTGACCGAGAACACGAACGAGCGTGTCTGCGGATTGTTGAAGTAGTCCACGCCGCCGGCGCCGGCATTGGCCGAGATGGCGCCGCCGAGGTTGGTCTCCGGATCGTAGCCGGTGTAGTTCGTCCACGTCTTCAGATTGCGGCCGCTGACGCGGAGGTCGATGCTCGAGAAGCCGAGGGAGCGCTGCACCCAGGGCGCATCGAGGGTGTAGCTGACCGAGATCTCGCGCAGCTTCACGAAACCCGCGTCCTCGATGCACGGCTCGTCGATCCCGATGAACGGGCAGGCCACGACGTTGCGATAGAAGTACTCGCCGATGGAGACCGTCTGCCCCGCCCCTGGTCCCACCACCGGGCCGTCATACCAGCCGCCCTGCCCGAAGATCTTGGGGTTGCCGGTGCACGACGTCGGGTCGTTGCGATCGGTGCAGGTGGCCCGCTGCTGGGTGTCCCCGTGCGTCCCGTAGCTCCACAGGGCGCCCTTGGGGCCGTTCCAGATCTGGCCGCCATGCCGGATGTCCAACAGGCCGGAGACCTGCAGCTTCTTGTACCGCAACGCCGTCCGGATACTGCCGGTCCAATCGTAGTTCGGGTCCTGCACGATCCGCGGATCCGGATCCTGCACCGGATAGCCATCGCTCCCGATGTAGAGCGCGCCGTGGGGCTTACCGGCGCACAGGGTCCCCATGTCCGCTCCCCCGGCTTCGGGCACCGCGCTGCTGCTCGAGATGCCGCACCGGAAGAACCCACTGCCCAGATAGGCGCCGATCGGTTGGTTGACCATCGCGACCTGGTTGTTGAAATCCCCAATCGGGATGAACGGACACGTCGTCGTGCTCGTGGTCGTGCAGCTCGCCGGGACTGGTTGGCCTACCGACAGGACCAGATTGCGGTTTCTCGCCCACTGCAGCCCCACGTCCCACCCGTAGTCTGCCTTCTGGAGCGGGCGCACGTTGAACGACACTTCCCAGCCGCGGTTCCGCATCGTCGCGGCGTTGGCCCCCTGCGCAAAGAAGCCGATCGAGGGGTTGAGCGGCTGGAGCAGGATGATGTCGGAGGATTTCTTGTTGTACCACGTCACGCTCGCGTCCGCCCGATCCTTGAAGAACCCGAGGTCCAGGCCCGCCTCGAACTCCTTGGAGCGCTCGGGCTTGAGGGTGGTCGCCGGCCGCAGCTCCGACCGCGTCACGAGGCCACCGATCCCGTTCTGCGTCGGGGTGTTGCCCGTGCCCTGCGAGATGCCGCCTACCAGACCGCTCGTGAAGGTGAGCGACGTGAGGTAGGGGAGCGGCTCCTGACCCGCCTCCCCGTACGCCACGCGCGCCTTCCCGTACGACAGCCACGACTGTTCCCCGATGGCCTTGGTGAACTCCCACGCCACGCTCCCCTTCGGGAACCAGCTCCGCAGGTTCGATGACCCGAACGTCGACGAGCCGTCGTTCCGGAGTGCCGCGATCAGGTGCAGCTGGTTGGAGACATCGAGCCCCGCCTGCCCGAACCATGAGGCGTCGTGAATCACCGTTTCCTGGTCGATCGGCAGATCCTGCGTCACCGTATTCGACAGTTTGAACGGCTGCAGCGCCACGAGGGTGCGGCCCACCGTGCCGAGCGACCGCGTGTTGCGGGTGCTCAGGTTCTGCCCCAGCGTGATCGACCCGCCCAGGTTCTCGTTGATCGTGTAGTTCGCCGTAGCCGTGAGGTTGTGGTCGATCGAGTAGTTGACGACCTTGCCCTCGATCACACGCCCGAAAATGCAGGGCGACGCCGAGCTCACCGGGCACCCCTCGAGCCGCTCATCGGTCCAGTAGTCCGCCCCCAGGGTGTAGTTCACCTTCAACCACGCCACCGGCAGGTATTCGGCGTTCACGTTCCCGTACACGCGCCCCACATTTGCGGAGTTCTCCTGCTCGAAGGCGGTCCAGAACGGGTTGTCGAACGTGCGATCGTCCAACAGCGAACCGTTCGTGGGATGCTGCAAGCGATAGCTCCGCTGCTGCGGGCCGGCGCCGGTCTGCACGACGTACGGCATGTTGTTGAAGTCCGGCGGTGTGCGGAGGTCGCCGAGCTGGATGCCGTTCGTATTGTTGCCGCGCTGTGTGTAGCGGGCGCGGGTATCGGCGAACGACAGGTCCGCCCCGAGCTTCACGTTGTCGATCACCCGGTGCGACCCTTTGAACCTCACGGTGCTGCGGTTGAACACGTTATTCGGCCCGACGATCACGCCCTGGTCGTGATTGTAGTCCCCCGACAGGTAGAACGTCGTCCGGTCGTTCCCGCCCGACACCGTGAACCCGTTGTCGAGCGTGCGGCCCACCTGGTAGATCTCGTTCGAATGGTCGTAGACGGGCGCGCCGGCGGGAATGAGCGGGCCCCAGGACCGGGCGCAACTGCTGGTGCCGGGGATGTCGCACGCCCCGCCGAGCGACGTGTCGGCGTGCATACCGTTGGTTCCCTGGCCGTACGCCGTCTGCAGCGGATAGGCGTGGTTGATGTCGTTGAACGAGGTGGAGGACCGGAAGCTGAAGTGCGTCGGTCCTGACCGTCCCGATTTCGTCGTGATCAGCACGACGCCCGCCGCCGCCCGCGCGCCGTAAATCGCGCTCGCCGACGGTCCCTTCAAGATCTCGACCGACTCGATGTCGTTCGGGTTGATGTCGGCCGCCCGGTTCGTCGACACCGTGCCGTCGGTCTGCCCGAACTGGACGAGTGTTCCGCCGGCGTCGTCGGGGGCGTTGAAGTTCGACGTGGAGAACGTCGAGTTGTCCGACGGCACGCCGTCGATCACGAACAACGGCTGGTTGTTACCCAGCAGCGTGCTGATCCCGCGGATATTAATGAAAGCGCTCGCCCCGGGATCACCCGACGACTGGATCACGGTCACGTTGGGCGCCTTCGCGGCGAGCGCCTCGACCACGTTGGTCTCGCTGGCCCGCTCGATCTGATCGGCCGCGACGTTGTTGCGGACGCTGCCGAGCGCGTTGGCCGCGGCGCTCGTCCCCGCGCCCGTCACGACCACCTCGCCGAGCTGCAGCGGGTTGGCCGCGAGCACGAAATCGTGGGTGATCCCGCCCCCGCCCGACGTCAAGGTGACCTGGGCACTCTGCGACTTGTAGCCCAACCGCCGTGCGACGAGCGTGACCGTCTGCCCCGAGACGCGCGCCCCGGGGATCACGATCGCGAAGCTGCCGTCATCCCGCGTGAGGCCGCCCAGCCCCATCGAGGGAATGGCGATCTCCACCTGGCCCAGCGCCTGTCCTCCGTCGCCCGCCACCTTCCCGGTGATGGTCACCGGCTCCTGCGCGAGCGCGCGGGAGGTGACGGACAGGCAGAGTGCCGCCGCCGCGCATACGTTTCGAACGTTCAAGTGCATGGATGGGTCCTCCTGGAAGAGAGACATGACGGACTGCCACTCTCCCGCCACGGTAGGGGAACGGTCCAGGAGGCGCTACGAGTTTGCGACGAGCGGCGCGTCGCTCGAGACGACCGCCATCCGGAGCACGACGAACGTCGCACCCGGAAGAACCAGAACCCGGTGCTTGCGCCCCGGGTTCGGTCGGTCGGGGAGAGCGGCCGTCCCACTCTGCCCGCGACCTGAGCATCACGCTCCGTCGGAGAGCGCGCTACCAGGCTACCGGGACACGGAACACCAGCCAAGTGCTCGGCGACGAGTGGACGATGCCGCGCGCCAAGACGCTGGCGGAGCGCGGCGGGTCGCCCCGTCAGAACGTACGGCCGAGCCGGGCTTCGAGATTGTCGCGGTAGCCGCGCGAGAGCTTGAGCGTGGTACCGTTGTGCAGGACCACGACGTACTCGCCGCGGAAGAACGGCTGCAGCTCTTTGACCTTCTCGAGATTCACGATGGTCGAGCGGTGGATGCGCACGAATCGCGCCGCGTCGAGCTGGTCCTCGAGATTCTTCATCGTCTCGCGCAGCAGGTGCCACGTCTTGCCGACGTGGATCCGCACGTAGTCCCCTTCGGCGTCGATCCACTCGATTTCCCCGACGGGGAGCAGGGTCACCTTTCCTCCCGACTTGACCACGAGCCGATCGAGGTAGCTCGGTGCGGGGGCGGGGGCGGGGGCCGACTCGTCGTTGTCGAGCAGCGCCGCGAGCTTGCGCGTGAGGTCGCCCAGGCGTCCCTGGCGGACCAGCTGCTTGGCCCGATCGAGCGACTGGCGGAAGCGATCGTCAGTGAACGGCTTCAGGAGATAGTCGATGGCGTGCACGTCGAAGGCCCGCAAGGCGTATTGATCGAACGCCGTCACGAAGACCACCGCCGGGGCTCGCTCCACACCGACCTCCCGCAGCACGCCGAACCCATCGAGCTCCGGCATCTGCACGTCGAGGAACACGAGGTCCGGGCTCGTGTTCCGAATCGCCGCCGCCGCCTCGCGACCGTTCGAACACTCGCCCGCCAGGACGATCTCAGGGTCCGCCGCGAGGAGATGCCGCATCCCCTCGCGCGCCGCGGGCTCATCGTCGACGATCAACGTGCGGATCGGGCGCATCGGTCAAGGCTCCTGCGCCCCGCGCCAGTCGGCCGCCGCGAGGCGAAACGGCAGCACGATGTGGGCGATCGCCCCGCCGTCCTCGGCGTTCACGACGTCGAACGACGCCTCGTCGCCGTAGAGCTGC
>DASQIB010000103.1:0-13991 GCA_035631795.1 Gemmatimonadales bacterium
GAACGGCACCAGGCCACCGCCCCATCCGTTGCCGATGTGATACGGCACGGAGACCGACGAATAGCGAATTCGCGCGGGGAAATACTCCGCGAGAAACGCCCCGATCGGTCCATACACCATGCCGACGTACGACACCAGGACAGCGACGATGAGGACGGCTATGTAAACTTGACCGCCAGGATCGCGGCCAAGCTCCCGAAGATATAGAAATCGTACCACTCGATGACGTTACCCACCGCCGCGGCGATGACCACGCGGCGGAGATCCTTGGTCGAGAGACTAGGCGCCGTCATGCGGGCCTAGTCTCCGACCGGACGGAAGACTTGTCAACCTCCGCCGCGCCGCGCCCGCATCGCCTCCACGTTACGATCGAACGTCGACTGTTGATCCGGGGTCAGCACGGTCCGAAAGTCGTCCAGCTCGTGGCGAAAGATCGCTCGGACCCGCTCTCGAGTGGCCGAGTCCGGTGGACTCCCGGGGGTGAACGACGGCATCTGCTCGCGGTAGTGCGACTGAATCGAGTCGATCTTGGACTGCTGCGCCGGCGTCAGCGTGATGTCCTTGAAGAGGATCTCCATGCGCCGGCCCGGACCGCGATTCGACGGTGGCGGGGTCTGAGCACGAGACACGACCGGCGATATCACCAGGCCGGCTAACGTCATTCCCATGATCGTGAAGTATTGTCTCATCATCTCCTCCTGTTCTGCTGGATACGGGCGTGCGAGGAACCGTGCTGAGCTTGACGGGCCGCCCTTCCTACATGAGGGTATCATCGTGCGGCACAAGACCGCCGGTTCAACTCGAAACCTGACGCGCGCCGGCGCGGCCGCCCTCTGGGGGCTGCGCGCGTACTGGGGCACGGGTGTCGTACTCGCGGGGGCGGCGGCCACCGCTCTCACCGCCCTTCTCCCGGTCACGTCCCTCTCCGCCTGGCATCCCACGGGTCTCGCAACGCGCCTCGGTCTACCGGCGTGGCGCGGCTGCGGCTCTGGCCGAGGGAGGAGCGCTCGCGATGGGAGCGCTGGTACTCGGCGCCCTGGCCGGGGGGGCAGCCGCACGAAGTGCGCTCGTCGCATGGCCCGGGAGTCTGGGATCAGGCACACCCGCGATCAGTATCGTGACGGTCCTTGCCACGCTCGCCGGTATTCCAGTCGGCGCGGCGCTCCCAGTCGCGTTTCCGCGTCGTTCGGTGCTCCCCCGTTCGAGCGCCAACCCGTTTCGCGTGGTCGTGCCGGCGCTGCAGCTCGGCCTGAGTCTCACCGTGCTCGCCGGCGCCGCGCTGCTGCGGCGCCAGGCCGACCCGCTGACCATTGCGGGGCGGACTGGGGTGCGGGCAGGGGACGTCTTTCAGGTCACCGGCCCTGATCTGCAGCCGCCCGCCCGCGCCGCGCGGTACGCCTCGATTCTCCACGAGCTCCACACCCGCCGCGCGTTCGATGCGGCGAGCCTCTCGAGCCCGGGCACGCTCGTAGGGAGTGGGATCGTCGACGTCGTGATCACCGATTGCGGCCGCTGCGTGATGGGCGGCCTGCCCTACCCTCTGCACCCGGTGCCGGCTACGCACTATCTCGTGAGCGCGGACACGTTCCGCGTGCTCGGGCTCGCCCGTGCTCGATGGCCGAGGCATCACACCGGCGGATCGCTGGAGCGCGCCGCGCGTGGCGGTGGTGAACCGCTCGCTCGCGACGCGGCACTTCCAGCAAGGCCGAGCGGTGGGACGGAGGATCCTGATCGGGGGAGCCGACGCGGACTGGTACACGGTGGTCGGTATCGTCGAAGACCAGCCACCGGTGGGCTTCGGCGCAGGCCTCGAGCCGCCGTTCGCCGTCTACGTCCCGGTGCTCCAGCATCCAGCCCGCGTCGTCGACCTGTTCGTCGGCAAGCGGAATCACCGCGGGCTGACCCCGACCGAGGATCAGGGCGTGCGCCAGACCATGGGCTCACTCGACGGGGTACGCACGGACGTCGCGCACCTCGTGACCGACGAGGGCGCGCCCGCGGGATGGTTCGCGCGCATGCTCGGGATGGAAGGGTGGATCCTCCTCGTCCTGGCGACCATGGGGACGTTCGTCGTGATGCGGCTGTGGGTGAGCGCGCTGGCGTTCGAGCTCGGGCTGCGCCGCGCCGTCGGTGCCCGGCGACGCGATATCCTGGGCTTCGTGCTGCTGCGGGTGGCCGGCGTCGCGGCCGGGGGCGTGGCGATCGGCCTGTGGTTCGGCCTCTTCTTGTGGGGAGCACTCGCGACCGTCGTCCCGGGCCTGCCGGCGTGGGATCTCCATACGGCTCTCGGTTTCGCACCCTTGCTCGTCGCGGCCACGCTCGCCGGTGCCGCCTGGCCCGCCTGGCAGGCGGCCGTCGTCGCGCCCGGCGCGCTCGTGCACGCAGGCTCGGGTTGACCAGTTCCGGACCTATCCCGTCGGCGACCAAAGGCACGGCTCGCACCTCTATTACGTGAGAGAGCGATCCATGCGTGCATCACGTGTCGCGCGGAGGATTGGTCCATGCAAGGCGGTCGACGCGTCGCCATCGTAGGGGTTGCTGGAGCCCTGGCAGCCGGTCTCGCTGGCGTGGCCGGTTGCCGCGTAGCTCACGGAGCGTCTGGTCCGCCCGATGACGAACTGCCCCACTTCACGCGGGAGGGCGCCCTCCTGCCCCCGATAGGCTGGGAGACCTGGGTCATGGTAGGCTCGTCGGCGGGCCTGTCGTACAACCAGGCGCCGCCTCCCGCACCGGGCGCGGCACCCGGCATGTTCCACAACGTCTACATGCAGCCCTGGGCGTATCGCGAGTTCATCGCGACGGGGGCATTCCCGCAGCAGACCATGCTCGTCCTGACGTTCTACGAGGCGTCACGCAAGTCCGCGCCGGCCAAAGCGGGCTTTTACGAGGGCGACCGCCAGCCGGGGTTCGACGTGCACGTAAAGAAGGAAGGCATCGACCCGAGCGGCTGGGCGTTCTTCGGATTCGCCGGGGAGACGACGGCCGGCCAAAAGCTCCCGGGCACGGCTCCCTGCTACGCGTGCCACGCCACGGAAGCCGCGCTCGACAACGTCTTCACGCAGTTCTACCCGCCGCTCCGCGAGCGGCTCGCGAAGGCCGCGCCCTAGAGCGCCGTGTTTTTCAAGAGCTGGATGTAGATCCGCACCGAGTTGACGTAGCCCTGGACGCTCACCCGCTCGTCGGTCCCGTGGACGCGCCGCAGGTCGTCCGGTCCAATGGGCGCACCGACGAAACGCAGGACATTGGTCGTGAGGCCGCTGTAATGACGGGAGTCGGTCGCGCCGACGACGAGCCAGGGCGTGACCACCGCACCGGGAATCACCTGGCGGATCGTGCGTGCCAGGAGCTGGAACGGCTCGCCATTGACACTGGTCACGCCGGACGGGTCGCTCACCGTCTCCTGGAGCGCGCGCACCGTGATCCGTGGGTCGTCGACGGCGCGCCGCACATGGTCGAGTACGCTCCCCGCGCTGTCGCCCGGCAAGATCCGGAAATTCACGAGGGCCCGTGCCGTGGACGGCAACACGTTCTCTTTCACGCCCGCCTGGAGCACGGTCGGCACCGTCGTGGTGCGCAACATGGCGTTGCCCTGTGGTGTCCCGCCGAACCCGGCCGCGAGGATGCCGCCGAGCAGCCATCGATTCGACATCACCAGGCGCGGCCCGAACGGCATCTCGGGGCCCAGGAAGTCGAACATGTCGGCGGTGGGGCCACGGATGGCGCGCGGCATCTGGTGGTGCTCGAGCCGCGTGATGCCGGCCGCCAGCATGCCGACCGCCGTCTCGTTCGGTGGCATCGATGAGTGCCCGCCCTCGGCTTGCGCCGTGAGCTCGACCGTCACGTACCCCTTCTCGGCGATGCCGACCAGCGCCACCGGAGCCGCTACCCCGGGGATGAGTCCCGTAGCGAGCGCGCCTCCCTCGTCGAGCACGAACTCGGGGCGCACCTTGCGGGACGCCAGCAAGTCCGCGATGTGCGCCGCGCCGCGCCGGCCCCCGACTTCCTCGTCGTAGCCAAACGCCAAGTACACGGTGCGCCGGGGCTTGCCCCCGGTCGAGATCAGGTGCTCGATGGCTTCGAGGATCGCAACCAGGCTGCCTTTGTCGTCGAGCGCACCACGGCCCCAGATGTAGCCGGCTGCGATCGCGCCACCGAACGGCGGCTCGGTCCACTTCCCCTCGGTTCCGGGCTCGATCGGTACGACGTCTTGATGGGCGAGGAGGACCGCCGGTGCCAGCCCGGTGTCGGAGCCGACCCATTCGTAGAGGAGCCCGTACCCGTTGACCTTTTCGAGCTTGAGGGTCGCGTGGACCTTGGGGAACGACTCGCGGAGGTAGCGCTGGAACCCCTCGAACTCGCGCGCCTCGAACTGCGTCGAGTCCTGGTAGGAGATCGTCTTGAATTTGAGCGCACCGGCGAGTCGCTGCGCGAGCGCCGTCGAGTCGAGCGACTCGGGGGCGACCGGCGTGACCGTCACCTGGCGCGAGTGCACCCCCAGGGTTCGGGTGACGACTGCGGCCGCGAGGCCGACGAGCAAGACCACGAGGACGAGAAGCAGGCGTTTCATGCATGACTCCGTCGGGCGTGGCCCGCCGCGCGAGACGGACGCCGGGGGCGCGCCCCGACGCGATCCGCCACCGCCTGTATGAGGAGATCTTCGATCGTCGCGGTGCCCGATCCATCGAAGGCGGCGAAGCCGAGATTCACCACCAGGTTGTACAGGCGGACGGTCATGCCGTTGTAGCGTCGCACGTGCTCGGCCACCCGAGCCGCGATGATCGCCCGCTTGTCGAGCGCTGCGTCGGCGGCGAGCACCGCGAACGTGCTTCCTTCGATGCGCGCCACGAGATCACAGTCGCGGAACGTCCCCTTCAGGAGCACGGCGGTCTCGCGCAATACGCGGTCGCCTTCCTCGTATCCGGCCACGCGATTGATGTCCCGCAGCTGGGCCACGTCGGCCGAGACCACGAGAAAGCGACCCTTGGTCCGCTGCGCGAGCTTCACGTGCGGCTCGGTCAGGTGCAGAAAGCCGCGACGGTTGTGGAGACCCGTGAGGCCGTCGTTGAGGGAAAGGCTCCGCATGCCCATCTGCAGGCGCCGGACCTGAACCGCGTAACGGATGCTGCGCGCCAACAGCGACGCGCTGAACTTCCCCTTGGTCAGATAATCCTGGGCGCCGGCGCCCAACGCCTGGGCCGCGAGATTGTCCTCGTTCAAGCCGGTGAGGGCGACGACGGGCACGTCTGGGTCGCGCTCCCGCACGCGCTGGAGCGGCTCGAGCCCGCTCGTCTTGGGCAGCGACAGATCGAGCAGGACCACGTCCACGCCCCCCTTGCCCAGTCGGGTGAGTCCCTGCGAGAGGCGGGGCGCGTGCGAGAACTCGTAGGGCGCAGCTCCCGCGAACGCCACACCCGCCTCGCCCATCGCGTTCTCGAGCAGCCGCGCGTGACGGGGATTGTCTTCGATCAGCAGGACGCGGACGGGGTCGATCTCGATTCCCGTCAACGTCCGCTGTGCCATTCTGCTCGATGAGCGTCGCACACCACACCTCGCTGGGAGCCGGGTCCGGCCGGACGGGGATAATTGGCCCTCTGGAAGGCGTGCTTGTCAAACCGCTGCCGGTCTTGACGCCCACTTGACCCGCGGACGCTAGTCAACAGGGGCAATTCAACAGTTCTCCTGGGAGGACCCATGCGCATCACCGCAGCATTGCTCGTTCTCACCGGCTTCGCAGCTGCCACCAGTGCAGCCCAGGCAAAGCCGTCGGCGGAGATCGGCACGTCGCTCGGCGTGACGTTCTTCAGCGGCTCAGGCGGTTCGGCGACCGTCATCGGCGTCCCGGCCGGCCTCGGCCCAGCCGCGCAGCCGAGCATCTACGCGACGTTCTTCGCCACCCCGTCGGTCATGATCGAGCCCCAGCTGTCGTTGGCACATGTTTCGGGCTCGGGCAGCTCAACGACCATGGTCGATCTGGGCGCCCAGCTCGGCTATCTCGTGACGCCTGGCGAGCGCGGCTCCCCATACGTGGCCGCCAACGTCGCATGGCAAAGCATTTCCAACTTCTCCTCGTTCCATGGGGTGGGCTTCGGTGGCACGCTGGGATACCGCCTGCGAGCCGGTCGTGGGCTCGCCGTCCGGCTCGAAGCGCGGTACCGGCACTGGATGGGGGATTTCGACGGTCTCAACGAAATCGGGTTCGGGATCGGGCTGGGCGGCATCATCTAGAGGGCGTCGTGACCCCGGGGCGTCGCCCCGGGGTCGGTCGCGCGAGTACGTGTTACACTCTCCAGTGTGATCGTTCCGGCCGACTATGGCGACGTTCGCTACTTTCGCATGGCTCGCGCGTTCTTGGGCCGGGCGATCTACTGGACGGGCGTCTATCTCGTGGACGGCCTCCTCATCGACTCCGGGCCGCCCAACCTCGGTCGCGACGTGCGGCGCCTCGTCGGCGAGCTGCGGGTGAGCCAGTGCGTCACCACGCATCATCACGAGGACCATTCGGGGAACGACGCGCTTCTCAGCCGAGAGCTCGGGATCACGCCTTTGGCGCATCGGTCGGCGGTGTCACTGCTGGCGCAGCCCGAAACACGCCCGCAGCTGTACCGCCGGGCGGCGTGGGGCCCCCGGCCGGCGGCGCGCGTGGCCGCCCTTTCCGACCGGCTCGACACACCCCGCTTTCACTTCGACGTGATCCACACGCCCGGACACGCCACGGATCATGTGGCCTTGTTCGAGCCGGAGCGCCGGTGGCTCTTTTCGGGCGACCTGTATCTCGCCCCGAGGCTCCGGTATCTCCGCGCCGATGAGGATGTCTACGCGATGATCGACTCGCTTCGTCGAGTCCTGGCCCTGGAACCTGCGGAGCTATTCTGCCAGCACCGCGGGCGCGTGGACCGCGGCCCCGCGCGGCTCCGCCAGAAGCTCGAGTTCCTGACCGAGCTGAGAGATCGGATACATGGGTTGCACGATCAGGGGTGGAGCGACACCGCAATTGCGCGGGCGCTGCCGGGGAGTGACCTGCTCCGGCGCGTATGGACGGCCGGAGATTTCTCGAAACGCCACTTCGTCCACGCGTTCTTGCGACGGCCCTAGCGCCCGTTCAGGTATTCCCGCGCGGCCGCGAGGATCTTGCCTTGTGCCTCCGCGAGCGTGCCGTCGAGCGACGCCCCCGCCGCCTTGCGGTGCCCACCGCCGCCGAACCGATGGGCCAGCTCGGCGACGTCGACGTCGCCGAGCGACCGAAAGCTCACTTTCACTCTCCCATTCGCGAGCTGACGGAACAGCAACGCAAGCCGCACCCCGGCGATCGAGCGCGGGTACTCGACGATCCCGTCCAGATCGTCGGCAGTGGCGCCATGGCGGTGCAGCGCGTCGGGCGGGACCGTGACCCACGCCAGGCCCCGCTCGCCCTCGACCACGAGGGTCTGGAGCACTTCAGTCATGAGCCGCACCCGTCCCTCGGGCGCGCTGGCGTAGACGGACTCATAGATCGATTCCGGCTCCACACCGCGCTCGAGCAGGGCGCCCGCCACACGCAACACCCGCGGGGTCGTGTTCGCGAACCGAAAGGCCCCGGTGTCGGTCAGGATCCCCACGTACAGCGCCCGGGCGGCCTCCGCGGAGAGCGGCCACTCGAGCGCGCTCGCGAAGTCAAAGACGAGCTCCGCCGTGGCCGCCGCCTCCGGGGCGACGAGCCTGGGACCGCCGGGGAGGGAGCCCCCGCTCACGTGATGGTCGATGCACGCAACGCTGTGCGAGTGGCGAATCGAGCGCGCCAGGTCACCGAGGCGACTCGTCTCGGAGATGTCCAGCACGATCACGACGTCGGCGGACTCGATCTCGCGCTCGGCACGCTCCGAATGGTCCGCGCCCCGCGGCACCAGAAAGTGGAAGCGTTCCGGAATCGGCGTGGGGTTCGCGATCGCCGCCTGGAGGCCGCGAGCGGTCAGCAGATGCCACAACGCCACCTCGCTGCCCACGCCATCTCCATCGGCGTTGACGTGCGTCGTGAGGGCCACGCGACAACCCGGTGAGAGCACGGCGGCGATCTCCCCGGCCGCCCGAGCCCGCTCGGGCGCGATCGAGACACCGTTAACGGACATGCCTCAAGATACGATGGAAGGCCTCGCACTTGGGAGGCGGGAGGGGGCGTCGCGGAATCGCCACACCATCACATCGTTCGATACGCGGAAAAGAGAAACTGACGCGGCGCGCCTCGGTTCTTCTCCATCACGTCGACGTAGGCGGCCTGGAGGAGGTTCGACACCTTTGCCTGCACGATGGTGCCCAGGACGCGGTACCCCAGGCGTACATCCACGATCGTGATGGCGCCACGCGGATCGCTCGGATACGCGAGCACGGAGTCCACTCGGCTGCGGTACCGCACGTCCAGGCCGACCAGACCGCCCAATCCCGAGACGGTGCCCGTGACGTTGTGCCGCGAGCGATATGGCAGCGGCCCGCTCGAACCCCCGAGCGCCGTGGCATCGAGATAGGTATACGACCCCTCGAGGCCCAGCAGACCCCCGATCAGGCTCAGCTTGACGCCCGAGTCCAGTCCCCGGACACGCGCCCGCTCGGTGTTCTGGAACTGAAAGGAGAACAGGGGAAACGGTGGTGACGGCGCCAGGCCGGGTCCAATGAGATCGTGGTACTCGCTGTCGAACAGCGCTCCGTCGAACCAGAACCACCGGCCCCGCGTCGCCGTCACGCCCAGCTCGCCGAACCACGCGGTCTCCCCGCGGAGATCGGGATTCGGTACGACCTGGATCCCGGACATCGAGCTCGAGACGAATTGCTCGATGGCCGACGGGGCGCGGTAACCGCGTCCGCCCGACGCCCGGAGGCTGACCCACGAGCCCGGTTTGAACACGATGCCGACCTTGGGACTGAGGGAGGTCTCGGCCTGCCCACCGGTGGCGGCGTGATAGTCGAGCCGAGCCCCCACGGTCCCGCGGACCCGATCCGTGAAGGCGACCGCATCCTGGCCGTACACCGCCCCGTCGTCGAGCGTCGGAGAGCGCGGAGTGTTCGGCACCTTGAGGAAGTTCGAAATGACCCAGGTCCGCGAGAGGTCTCCTCCAACCGTCAGCGTGTGCCTTGGCCAGGGATTGAGCGAGAGCTGCAGGTTGGTGCCGACCCGCGTGGCGCGGTGGTAGTCGCGACTGTCCGGCCCGCTCTGAAAATGATTCTGCAATGAGTTGTACCATACGTAGGGATTGACCTGGAACAGTGCCGAGGCGCTCGTCACCGCGTTGACGTTCGCGCCGAGAATGATCTTCTGCGCGCGGCTCCAATCGGCGTAGGTCGAGTCGCTGACCGCGTAGGGCTGCGAGGCCGAGTCCCACACAAAGTGATTCCCGTCGTCCTCGCTGGTGACCATGGCGTAGGCGCTCGACGCATTGGGATCTCCCGCGGGCCAGGTCAGCTTGGCTCGGGCCATCCACCGGCTCAGCCAGCCGTCCTCCTCGAATCCGTTCGAGAACTCGCGTCGCACCGCCACGCGGGTTCCGATATCACCGAGCTGCCGCGAGTGCTGGACCTCCAGGTCTTCCGTCCAGAGCTCGGCGTCGGTGTAGCGCACCTCCGGCGGGGTGTCGTAGAAGCCGGCATGCATCGCGACGATCGTCTCGGGAACGGGGCTGATCGGCTTGGTGATGAAGTTCACGACGCCGCCCAGCGCATTGCTCCCGTACAAGGCCGAGTACGCGCCCTTGACGATCTCGACCCGGTCGAGGTCGAGCATCGGGACCGCGTTGAAGTCCACCTCGCTACCGTCGGCCGTGAGGATCGGGTGACCGTCGAGGAGCATGAGGACCCTACTCCCTACGCCGCCTGCGATACCGGAGGCGCCCCGGATGTCCATCTGCCCGTTGTTGAAAATCACGCCCGGGATGAACGGCAGCGCCTGGTCCACCGTGATCGCCTGATATCGCAGGAGAGCGTCATGCGTCAGGACCGCCACGCTCGCCGGCACGTCCTCCGGGAGCTCCTCCGCCCGGCTCGCCGTCACGACCATTGGGGGCAGGTCGATGAGCGCCTTGGCAAGCCGGAAATCGATCGAGTGAACGGCCCCTGAATCGAGCGCCACATCGCTCCGCTCCGCACTGCGGTACCCGAACAGCGTCACCCGCGCGCTGTAGCGGCCGGGCGGGACGCCCGCTAATCGATACTGCCCGACGTCCGTCGTGACGGCTCGGAGCTGCGTGCCGGCGAGCAGAACGACAGCCCCCTCGAGCGGGCGCCCGGTCTCGGAATCGGTGACCGTCCCGATGAGCGCCGCAGTCGGGCTTTGGGCCGCGAGCACGGGTGCGACGATCGCGAGCAACAGTGGCACGCCCCGGCGGAGGGTCACGACGAACCCGCGGGGCGGTTATTTCGCGAAGACGATGGCGATCGGCGGGGGAGGACTGCCCAGGAGGAATCCGCTCACGAACAGAGTGTCGCCCCCGGCATGCGCGGCGAACGCGTAGGTGCCGGTGAACGTGCCGTACGGTGGCGGCAGCATTACAGTGATCGTGTCATGGGAGACCGAATAAGGGCCAGCAAGATTCACCGGAGTGCCGGGTACATTGATCGCCGCCAGGAAACTGTCCGGTGTTCCGAGGGTTAGGGCCAACGTGCCCGTGATTGCCGGCGGGCCGAACGACGGCAACGTATCCTGACAGAACGAGACCAGGGTGTAGTTACCCGCGAGAGTCGTGGGCGTCGCGCTGCCACCAGTGTAGCTGGGGCAAGGAGTCCCCACATGCGGGCTCGTGCTGCTCGAGCACGCGACGACGATGGCCGCGGCCACGCCCGCGGCGAATGACCCCCACCTAACCGCTGTGCGCCGCTTCATCGCACCCTCCCTGTTTGAAACGCACCCGCTCCGCACGCTGCGGCAAACGTACGGGCCGCCGGAGGGGTCGTCCAGCCGCTAGGGAGAGGGCGTGGGGGAAGGGGAAGAGGAAGGAGAAACCCGCCGCAGCAGGCTGTGCCGCCGGCCATAGCTGGCGTAGATCGCGAGCCCGAGCGCGAGCCACACGAAGAGGCGTATCCAGGTGTCGAGCGGGAGGGTGAGCATGAGCCCGAGGCACGAGAGAATGCCGAGAATCGGGACGAACGGAACGAGCGGCGTTCGGAACGGCCGCTCCAGGTCCGGCCGCGTGCGTCGCAGGACCCACACGCCGGCGCAGACCAGCACGAACGCGAGCAGCGTGCCGATGTTGACCCAGGTCCCGAGCAGCTGCAGGGGCAGCAGCCCGGTCGCGATACATACCGCGATACCGGTGTAAACGGTGGAGAGGTACGGCGTGCGGAACCGCGGATGCACCTTCCCGGCCCAGCGGCCGAGCAGGCCGTCGCGCGACATGGAGTAGAACACGCGCGACTGCCCCAGGAGCATCACGAGGATCACGGAGCCGATGCCGAGCACCGCCCCGAGATCGATCGAGACGCGAATCCACCATGGCGCACCGATCCGCTCCATCGCGTACGCCATCGGTGCCGGGAGGTTGAGCTCTCCGTAGGGAACCATGCCCACCAGCACAGCCGACACCACGACGTACAGGACCGTGCAAACCGCGAGCGAGCCGAGGATGCCAATGGGCATGTCGCGTTGCGGATTCTTCGATTCCTGCGCCGCGGTCGAGACCGTGTCGAACCCGATATAGGAGAAGAACACCAAGCCCGCACCCCGCAGCACGCCGGACCACCCGTAGGTGCCCCACTCCCCCGTGTTGGGGGGAATGAACGGCTTCCAATTGGCCGGGGCGATGTGGGACACGCCGACGAGCACCACCAGCAGGACGATCGCGACTTTGAGGATCACGATGAGGCTGTTCACCCGTGCTGACTCCCTGATCCCGATCACCAACACCGCGGACATCAGGGCGACGATGAGCACCGCGGGGAGGTTGATAATCGCGCCGGTCAGGTTCAGCCCCGGATGGGCGCATCCGGCCGCGTGGGTGGCCACTTGCGCGGCCGTGCACAGCTGGGTGGGCGGAGCCGTGAGGGTCGGGGGAATTTGTACGCCAAACAGGCCCAACAAGGAGACGAAGTGGCCCGACCAGCCGACGCCGACCGTCGCGGCGCCGGCGGCGTATTCGAGTACGAGGTCCCACCCGATGATCCAGGCCACGAACTCGCCCAGCGTGGCATACGCATACGTGTACGCGCTGCCCGCCACCGGGACGGCGCTCGCCATCTCCGCGTAGCACAGGCCCGCAAACGAGCAGGCGACGCCGACGAGGATCATGGAGAGGGGAACCGCCGGACCGGCGTACAGCGCGGCCACCTGCCCGGTGATCACGAAGATCCCCGCGCCGATGACGGCACCGATACCGAGGGTGACGAGATTGAGCGGGCCCAACGCCCGCGTCAGGGCGTGCTCGCCCGCCGCCTCGGCTTCGGCACGCAGCGTAGCGATGGGCTTCGTGGCGAAGAGGTTCATCGGGAGAATCTGCGAGGCCCACGCGCCCCATCCCAGTGAGATGGGACGGGCGGGACTGGAAGGCGGACGAGTGGGACTTAGGAGACCGGTTCGCCCAGCAGGTTGGCGCGATACCGACGCGAGAGGGGCAGGCGGGCGCCGTTCTCGAGAATCACCACCGCGTCACCGTGAAACCACGGCTGCACTTCGCGCACACGGTCGAGATTGACGACCGCCGAACGGCTGATGCGACGGAACCGCTCCGGATCGAGCCGCCCTTCGAGCGACACCAGGGTCGTGCGAAGGATGTGCACGCGGTCGCCGGCGTGCACCCGCACGTAATTACGCGCCGTTTCGAACCAGTGCACGTCCGCCGTTCGCAGGAAGAAGCTCCGACCGTCATCGGCCACAAGCAGGCGGTCGGAATACCGCGGTCGGGGGCCCCGGGCCTCGACTCCGGACGCCCCGCCCATCAACGCGCGCAGCTGGGCCTCGAGCTCGGCGGCGTGCCCCCGGCGCAGCTCCGCGTCCCGATGGTAGTCGAGCGCATGGACGACGGCCAGGATCGTCCAATAGATCACGACGTCCCAGTGAAAGAAGACCGTGAAGTTGTCGACCAGCCGCTGGGCGAAAGGGAAGGCCTCGCCGCGCCACGCATGGAGCGCGTTCTGAACGGTCACCGCCCCGAGCACATGCAGCAGGGCGATGTCGAGGCTCGCACCGAGGTGAATGAAGAAGTGCCGGCCGAAGTTGGCGCGATCGACCTGAAAGCGGCGCGCCAGCCAGGCAACGACCGGCGACAACAGGCCCCAGAGGTACCACTCGGGCAGGGCGCTCTCGAGCGCCTGCGACCACGGATGCGGGTCGGCGGCGAAGCGCTGGTGCGCGAAATGCGCCTGCGCGCTCGCCAGGAGGCCGAGCAGGGTCCAGAACGCGAACCAACGGATGGTCCGCGGCGCCGCCGCCACGGCGGCTCTACTGTCGCGAAGCCAACTTCGAATGCCTGACCCCATACCAGAAGTAAATCACGATCCCGACGAGGAACCAGATGATGAGTCGCTCCCACGTCCGCCAGGGCAGCGCGGCCATGAGGGAGAGCGCCGAAATCGCCCCCAGCGGCGCCACGGCCCACACCAACGGCGTCTTGAAGGGACGCGGCAGATTGGGCTCGCGCACCCGGAGGAACACGACCCCCGCCGACACGATGACGAACGCGAGCAGCGTCCCGATCGAAACGAGACTGCCCGCCTCGCGCACCGTCAGGAAGGCCGACACGATGGCAACGCCGATGCCGGTGACGATCGACGTGATGTACGGCGTCTGGAACCTCGGGTGGACCTTATTCACCACCGGCGGGAGCAGGCCGTCTCGCCCCATCGAGTAGAATACCCGCGATTGGCCCAGCAGCATCACCAGGATGACCGAAGAGAGCCCGGCGATCGCGCCCAGCTTGATGAGGGAGGACATCCATCCCAATCCGGCCCGGTCGGCCGCCACGGCGATCGGGTCCGGCACGTTCAGGTCTTTGTACGACATGACGCCCGTCGCGATTCCCGACACGAGAATGTAGAGGACC
>DASQIB010000104.1:0-6130 GCA_035631795.1 Gemmatimonadales bacterium
GCCACCGGCCGCCGGGGACGGAGACGGAATCGAGTTTTGGGGCTCGTCGTTCCTCGCGGATCCGTTCGGCGCCATCGTCGCGGAGGCGCCGGTGGACCGGGAGGCGCTCGTCGTGGCCGAGGTGGACCTCGGACGGATCGAGGAAGTGCGCCGCGGCTGGCCGTTCCTGCGGGACCGCCGGATCGACGCCTATGGGGGCATCGCGAGCCGGTTCCTCGACGATCGCGCGTAGTGTCCCGCCCGGACTCCCCCTCCCCCACCGGCCTCGGGTTCCGCATGCCCGCCGAGTGGGAACCGCATCGCGCCACGTGGATTGGATGGCCGCACAATACCAGCGATTGGCCGGGCAAGTTTGGATCGATCCCCTGGGTCTACGGAGAGATCGTGCGCGCGCTCGTGCCCGGAGAGCTCGTGCGCATCCTCGTCAATTCGCCGGAGCACGAGCGCAAGGCGCGGCGCGTGCTGCGGCAGGTGGGCGCGGACAGCGACCGGGTCGAGTTCCTCCGATTCCCCACGAACCGCGGCTGGACGCGCGATTTCGGGCCCATCTTCGTGCGTCGCGACAAACCGCCCGCGACGCTCGCGATCGCGAAGTTCCGGTTCAATGCGTGGGCCAAGTACCCCGACTGGACGCTCGACAACCGCGTCGCGGCGCGCGCGGCCTCCCGACTCAAAGTGCGGCTCTTTCAAGCGCGGGCGCAGGACCGCGACGTCGTGCTCGAGGGCGGCAGCATCGATGTCAATGGCCGGGGCACGGTGCTCACCACCGAGGAGTGCCTGCTCGATCGGGAGGTACAGGCGCGGAATCCTACCTTGCACCGAGCCGAGATCGAGGACGTTCTCAAGGACCAGCTTGGCGTGACGAACGTCTTATGGCTCGGCAAAGGCATCGCGGGAGACGACACGCACGGACACGTGGACGACCTGTGCCGGTTCGTGAGTCCCCGCACCGTTGTGCTCTGCCGCGAGGACGACCGGAGCGATGCCAACTATCGCGCCCTCGAAGAGAACAGGGAGCGACTGGCCGGCATGCGGCTCGAGGACGGAAGCAAGATCGACGTCGTGCAGCTGCCCATGCCCCGTCCCGTGTCGTTCGACGGCCAGCGGCTACCCGCCAGTTACGCGAATTTCTATATCGCGAACGCCGCCGTGCTCGTACCGACATTCAACGACCGCAAGGATCCCGTGGCCCTCGGCATCCTCGGGGAATTGTTCAAGGACCGCCCCGTGGTCGGAATGCATGCGGTGGATCTGGTGTGGGGACTTGGGACAATTCATTGCCTGACGCAACAGGAACCTGCAGTCGGCGCTATCTAGCGTTTTGGAGGCAGCTATGCCTACGGCGACCACCCACTTCGGCCTGGCGACCATCGGCCAAATCTTCATCCGCGCGAAAGATCTCGACCGCGCCGTGCGCTTCTATCGCGATACCCTCGGCATGGCCTTCCTCTTTCAAGCCCCCCCGCAGATGGCGTTCTTCAGGTGCGGCGACATCAGCGTCATGCTGGGTGTGCCGGAGCAGCCAGAGCTCGACCACGCCGCCTCCATCATTTATTACCTCGTGCCCGATATCGCGGTCGCCCACGCGACGCTGCGAGACCGCGGCGTCGAGTTCGCCACCGAGCCGCATCTCGTGCACCGGGCGCCGGATCATGATCTCTGGCTGGGGGAGTTCCGTGACTCTGAAGGCAACGTGCTCGCATTGATGTCACGAAAACCGCGGACGTAACCTGCGTCCTGGCTCGGGCTTCCGGCCCTGGGTATCGTTCCCAGAGGTACCCGCCGGAGCCTCTGACCAGTGAATCCCCTTCGCACGCGCTGCGTTGTCGTCGCGCTGCTCGCGGCTGCATGCCACGCCGGTCCTCCGCGAGCGGAGCTGCCTCCGATACCGGGCGCCGCCGCCCCCTCCGACACGAGCTGCGCGCTCTCAACTGGCGCGGTCGTCGCGCGCGACACGGTCTCGCTGGCCGTCACCGAACGGATCGATCCCGCGCACGCGCCACTGCCCAGGAACGACGCCGAGCGGTTGGTGTTCGCACAGCTCTACGAGCCGCTGCTCCGGCTGGACTGCCAGGGGCGGACGTTGCCAGGCGTGGCCCGGTCATGGTCGCAGGACGGCGATCATTGGACCTTCACGCTGCGTGAGGACGCGCGCTTCTGGGACGGCGCTCCCGTCACCACGCTCGACGTGGTTGCCGCGTGGCGCTCCCGCGACTCGAGTCTCGCCCGGGCGGCCACGACGGCTGACGATCACACGCTGTCGGTGCGCCGGCGCGCCGAGGGCGGGGGACCAGAGATTCCGCTCCAGATGTTCGCCGACCCCGTCCTCGCCGTCACGAAACCGGCCCCGGGCGGGAATTGGCCTATCGGGACGGGGCGGTTCTGGGTGACGGGCGCGGAGGCCGGGACGCCCGACGTACTGGTGGCGCGGCCCGTCGCCCGCCGGGGACTCCCGGTTATCAGGATCACGTCGCTACCACCCGACGGGGCGCGCGACGCGCTGGATGCGGGGGGCGCGGACCTACTCGTCGTCGACGATCCCGCCACCCTCGAGTACGCCGCGCGCCTGCGTGGATACACTGACGTGCCCCTGGAATGGAGCCGAACCTATGTCCTCCTCGTGCCGGCGGGCGAGCGTGCCGGCGACCTCCGGCTCGAAAGCCTGCGAGACGCGGTGCACGGCGATGCCCGGCCGGCAGACGGGTCCGACGGAGCACGTCCCTGGTTCACCGACGTCGGGCACTGCGAGCTGGGCGGCCCCGCCGGGCGCGACGGAGGCGACGCGGCACGGCGGCGCCGCATCGTCTATAACCAGGCCGATCGCAGCGCCGCGGATTTGGCCGCGCGCCTGGTGGGGTTGGGCGTACTCGGACGCGGGACGGGCGCCGCCGGCCTGTCGGGAACGGCGTTCGAGTCTGCGTTGCGCGCGGGCGGTGACGCGGGGTACGTGCTCGAGCTCCATGCGCGGGTCTACGACCCGTGCCGCGCCGCCGCGACCGAGCTCCCCGCGTGGATCGCCGCGGGCAAGGTCGTGCCACTCCTCGATGTGCGCTCGCATGCCGTGCTCCGCCGCGCGCTGCCGCGCCTCTGGAGCGACTGGGACGGCACGCTGCGGTTCGCCTCGCCCTCCGCCTCTCCATGACGTTCCGGGCGCGTCTGCTCGTCGGGTTCGGAGCGGTGGTCCTCGTCCCGCTCGTCATCTTCGGACTGCGCGTGCGGGCCGTGATGGCGAACCGCTTGACGACGGCGTACCAGCAGCGCGTGGCAGCGCTGGTCGCCGTGATCCGCGCGGACCTGGACCGTCAGAGCACGGGGATCGCGACCCGATTGGACGCGCTCAGGGACGCGGCCGCCTCTGACAATCGCTTCCGTACGGCGGTGCTCCAGGCAGGCAGTGGCGAGCGGACGTATCTGCTCGACTATGCCGGCAACGCGATGCGACTGGCGGGCCTCGCAATGCTGCAGATTCAGGACGACGACGGGCGAATCGTGAGCTCGGGCCACTTTCGCAACGAGTACGACCGGCTCGAGCGCGACCTTCCCAGACTGCTGGCGGCGGCCGGGGGCACGGCACTCCTTCGCGCGCGCACCGCTGAAGCGCCGTTTCTGGCTCTCGCCCGCCTCGATTCGCTCCGGCTCGGGGGCCGCCGCTTCACCCTGGTGGGCGGGATCGCCGTCGACTCCAGCTTCCTGGCCCGGCTGGCGCCGGACTCCGAGCTGACGATCGCCGTCGTCATTCCGCCCGATAGCGTGTCGCAACCCGAGCCTGCCGCACAGGTCTTGAGCACGCTGACGCGACCGTTCGTCGTCGAGGGCGATTCCGCCCACCTCGTCGCGGCCCGCATCGTGGTCACCCACTCGCTCGCCTCGCTCACCGCTTTGCGCCGTGGCGTCGCGCTCTCGTTCCTGGTCGCCGTGCTGGCGACCGGCGCGATCGCGTTACTCCTCGCCGCGTGGCTGTCGACGCGGATCAGCCGCCCGCTCACCGCGCTGGCCGAGAAGACCGCCGCGGTGGATATGGACCGCCTCGACGTCGCGTTCGAGAGCGACCGCGCGGATGAGATCGGAATCTTGACTAGGCTCCTGGGCGCGATGACGGAGCGGTTGCGCGCCGGCGCGGCGCGCTTGCGTGAGGCCGAGCGCCGGCTCGCCGTGGGCGACCTCGCGCGCCAAGTGAACCACGACATCAAGAACGGCTTGATCCCGATTCGGAACGTCTTCCGCCACTTCGCGCAGGCCGCCGCCGAAAGCCCGGAGAGGCTTGCGGAAGCGTTTCGCGAGCGGCAGCCGACCGTCGAGTCGAGCATCTCCTATCTCGAGAGCCTCGCCGGCAATTACGCCCGCCTCTCCCCCCAACCCACCGGTGAGCCGTGCGACGTGAACGCGGTGGTGCGCGACACCGTCAGCCGCCTGGGGCACACCGGACAGGCCGAGGTGCGTCTGGAGCTGGCGGACACGATTCGTCCCGCGCGCACGGATCCGCTCGTGGTCCGCCGCATTCTCGAGAACCTGATCGGAAACGCTCTCGACAGCTTGGCATCTGGCGCGGGTCGGGTCACCGTCTCGACGGGGCCGACCGACGGGGAGACGAACGGGCCCGGCGTTCGCATTACGGTCGCGGACACGGGCAGGGGGATGACGCGCGACGAGCTCAATCGCGCGTTCGACGATTTCTACACGACCAAGCCGGGCGGCACGGGACTGGGGCTGTCGATCGTGCGACGCCTCGTGCTGGACGCGAGCGGCGCCCTCCGCGTGGAGACGCAGCCCGGGGCCGGCAGCCGATTCTTCGTGGATCTCCCGGTGGCCGCCAAATGACCACGGTGCTGGTCGTCGACGATGTGGCCGCCATGGCCCAGCAGTACGCGTACGACCTGAAGCGCGTCGGCCGCTACGAGGCATTGGTGGCGGCCGGCGGTCGGGAGGCGCTCGAGGTGCTCGAGCGCGAGGCGGTGGATTGCGTGATTCTCGATCTCGAAATGCCCGGGATGGACGGATTCGAGGTGCTGCGCGCCGTGGAGCGCCGCGCGTTGAGGGTTCCCGTGATCGTCTACACGGGGACGGGCAACTATGACCGGTGCACCGAAGCGATCCGACTCGGCGCCGTGAGCTTCATCGACAAGTCCGAGCCGATGGAGCGCGTCGTGCAGGAGGTCGAGCACGCGCTGGAGCGGCAGCGGCTCGCGGGCCAGCTCGCGGCGCTGCGGGAGCGGCTCGACGCCGACGCGCCGATGGTGGGCGCCAGCCCCGCCATGCAGGAGCTCAAGGACGCAATCGGGCGGGTCGCCAAGATCCCGAGCCCCGTGCTCATCGTGGGCGAGAGCGGCTCCGGCAAGGAGCTCGTCGCTCGGGAGCTGCACCGGCTGAGCGCCAGGCCCGGGGGGCCGTTCGTCGCGCTCAACGCCGCGGCGCTCCCCGAGAACCTGGTGGAGGACGAGCTGTTCGGCCACGAGCGCGGCGCGTTCACGGGCGCGAACGCGCTCCGCAAGGGCGCGTTCGAGGCCGCCTCGACGGGCACGTTGTTCCTGGACGAGATCGGCGAGCTGCCGCCCGCGGCGCAAGCCAAGCTGCTGCGCGTCGTGGAGCAGCGTCAGGTCACGCGGCTGGGAGGCCATCGCGCCATCGCCGTTGAAACGCGGGTCGTCGCGGCAACGAACCGCGACCTCGAAGCCGAGATCCGCGCGCAGCGCTTCCGGCAGGATCTGTATTTCCGTCTGAACGTCCACGTGGTGCGCGTGCCGCCGCTGCGGGAGCGACGCTCGGATATCCCCGCCCTGGTGGACCACTTGCTGGCCACCACCTGCGCGCGCTTCGGCGTGCACCTCAAGAAGCTCGACCCGCACGCGCTCGAATGCCTGATGGCGTATGGTTGGGAGCGGAACAACGTGCGCGAGCTGCGCAATGCCGTGGAGCGGATGGTCATCGCGACGGAGGCCGGGACGATCGGTCTCGACGACGTGCCCGCGGAGATTCGCGACGGGGCCGGTCCACGCAGCGAAAGCCCGCCGACCACCTTTCACGCGCTCAAGGCCGAGGCCGAGCGCCAGATTGTCGTGGCGGCGCTCGAGCGGAACGCGTGGCACATCACGCGCACCGCCCACTCGCTCGGCCTCGCCGATCACGCGAGCCT
>DASQIB010000105.1:0-6171 GCA_035631795.1 Gemmatimonadales bacterium
CCCTGACGCGCCAGCGCCAGCGTGTCCTCACACTTCTTGCCCCAGGGATTGAACTTGTTCGCCTTGAATCCCGCTTCCCAGGTCTGCTGCGCCTGCGCCTGGTCGCCGGCGAACCAGTAGGCACGCCCCAGCTCGTAGTACGCCTCGATCAGGTTCGGGCCGAGCTTGATGGTCTTCTGGAAGAACGTCTGCGCGTCTTCGTACATCTCGCGCTGCAGATAGACGAGGCCGAGGTAAAAATGGGCGTACAGCGTGGCCTTCTTGTCGTTGTCCAGTCGGATCGCCTTGGAGAGATGCTCGATCGCCTCACCGAAGATCCGTTTTTTCAGGCAGATGTACCCGACGTTGATCCGGGCGAGGGAGTTCGCCGGCTCCTTCATCAGGACCTTCTGGAATGTGCCGAGCGCGTCGTCGTACTCCTCGTGGAGCATCTGCGCCCATCCGAGCAGTGACTCGGCCTGCGTCTCGCCCGGCGAGAGCTGCAGCGCCTTCTGCAGGGACTGAATCGCCCCGGAGTAGTCGCCGAGGGAGATGAGACTCCACCCCTTCTCGATGAAGGTCGACGCGCCGATATGGTCGGCGTGGACCGCCGGGCGGGTGCCCGTGAACTCCGGCGCCGAGGCTTCCGCCGTCGAGGCCGACACCTGCTTGAAGCGGTCCACCAGCTTGCGGACCTCTTCCTTGAGCGCCGACAGGTCGCCGATCAGCCCATCGACCTGCTTGAAGTAGGCGATGATCTCACGCTTCACCGCTTCGCGCTCGGCTCCCCCCGCGCCGGTCACCGACTCGAGGCGACGCGCGATCTGCTCGTACTCGGCCCGGAGGGCGGGCAGCGGCGAATCGACCATCAGGCGGTCGCGGTCTCCTTCACCGCGGTGTCGAGCGCGAGCTTCTCTTTGGACGTCAACAGGCGCGCGGTATTGAGCACGATGATCGTGCGGCCGTCTTTCACGACGAGGCCAGTGATGTACTCCGCGGCGAGACCCTTCACGATCCCCGGTGGCGACGTGATCTCCGGCGCGGCGACCTGCAAGACTTCGGTCACCGCATCCACGATCACGCCCAGCTTCCCGCCTTCCCACTCGAGGATCACCGTGCGCGTTTCTTCCCTCAGGGGCGCCGCCGCGCCGAGGCGCTTCCGGAGATCGACGAGTGGGATCGCCACGCCCTGATAGCGCAGCACGCCCTCGAGGAAATCCGGCGCCTTGGGCAGGGGCGCCGGCGCCTCGTAGCGCAGGATTCGCTCCACCTGAAAAATGTTGAAGGCGAAGTCCTGCCCGGACACCTTGAACGTGACGAGTTGGACGTCGTCGCCGGTACTCATCCGATGCGGTCTCCCAGGGCATCCAGGTCGAGGATCGGGACGAGCGCGCCGCGCCGCCGTGCCACGCCCGAGGCCCAGGGTAGCGCCTCACCCTCCGGCAGGGGCAGCGCCGCCTCGCGCACCACGTCGTCCGCGTCATCCACTTCGAGCGCCACCCACCGCGCACCCTCGCCCGCTCCGATCTCGACGAGCACGGCCGCGCGGCCGCGCGCGCTCGGCGGCGCGCGATCGCCCATCAGCGCCCCGAGATGCACGACCGGCACCAGCCGCCCGCGCAGCGGCGTCAGGCCCCGCATGGCCACGAGCGCGCGGGGCACCTCGAGCACTTCGGCCAGGTCGCCGACCTCGACCACACGGGTGAGCGGTAGCCCATAGGATTTTCCGTCCACGCGGACCAACAGGTATCCACGGCTCACGATCGTCCCTCCCGGGCCCGCGCTCCGCGCACCGCCAGCTCGGCGTCGATGCGCTGCGCGATCTCGGCGAGCGGGAGCACGGATTCCACGCCGCCGATCTGCACGGCCGCGGTCGGCATCCCCGCAATCACCGCGGAGCCGCGGTCCTGGGCGATGCCGCCCCCGCCCGCGGAGCGGATCGCGCGCACGCCCTCGGCGCCGTCCCGTCCCATGCCGGTGAGTACCACGCCGACGCTGTTCGCGCCGAAGACCTGCGCCACCGACCGGAACAGGGGATCCGCCGCGGGCCGGACGCCCCAGACAGGCGGCTCCTGATCGAGCGCGATCGTCGGGCCGTCGGTCGCGGGGAGCACTCGCATATGATAATCGCCCGGCGCCACGTACGCCGTGTCGGCGACGATCGGTGTTCCGTGGTCCGCCTCGACCACGTGCAGCGCCGACAGGGAATCCAGCCGCTCGGCGAGGGAGCGCGTGAACCCGGGCGGCATGTGCTGCACGACGAGCACCGCGGCGCCGCGCCCCGTGGCGAGCTTCGGGATCACTTCCGCGAGGGCGCGTGGGCCGCCGGTGGACGCGGCGACCGCGACGGCGAGCCGCGCGCGCGCGCGCAGACCCGCTTCGGGCGCGCGGCGCGCGGGCACGGGCGGCCGCGCCATCACCGAGACGTGAGAGACGTCCGCGGCGAGCGCCCGCCGTACCGCGGCGCGCAGATTCGGCCCCATGCGCTCGAGCGACTTGCGGCTCGCCTCGTCGGGCTTCGCGACGATTTCCATGGCGCCGAGCTCGAGCGCGCGGATCGCCGCGCCCGTGCCCGGTCCCGCGTGCGCGCTCACCACCACGATCGGCCGCGGCGACTCCGACATGATGTAGCCGATGGCGCCGAGTCCATCGAGCTCGGGCATCTCGAGGTCCATGGTGACCACGTCGGGATCGAACTGATGGACCTTGCGGACGGCGTCGAATCCGTCGCGGGCCGTGCCGACCACGCGAAACTCGCCGTCGGGGGCGTCTTTCCCTCCGGCCGCCAGCACGTCGCTCAACACGCGCCGCATGAGCGCGCTGTCGTCCACCACCAGCACGCTGGGCCGACGATCAGAGGACGATGACATCGGCACCGACCGAGCGGATCTCCACGCGGCCATCGGCGACGGAAAACCGCACGGAGCGCCCCGCTCCACCCCCCACGGCCTCACGCATCAGCGGGATGCCCGCCTGACGCAGCACGGCGCGGCAGGCGAGGACGTTGCGCTCACCCATCTGCACCGATCCGGGCGTCATGAGCTGGGCGAACATGCTCGCCCCGCCCGCCAGCTTCGCGATCAGGCGCCGCGGCTCCGCGCCCAGGGCGGTGAGCCGCTCGACGAGCAGCGGCACGGCGGTCTCAGGAAATTTCGCGGGGTTGGTGGCATCGCGCGCCAGGCTCTTCGACGGCAAGAGGATGTGCGCCATCGCGCCGGCGCAAGCCTCCGCGTCGTGCAGCATGATCGCGACGCACGACCCGAGCCCGAGCGTGACGAGGACCGCGTCGCCCCGCTCGGCGGCCCAGTCCGCCACCTTCACGATCCGCTCGATCCGGGAAGCCGGCGGCATCAGGCGACCGGAGCCGCCTTGCGGTAGATGCGCTCGCGCGGCTCCTCGAGCACGAGCCGCTGCCGGGCGGGACCGAACAGCGTCTCGACCTTCCCGAGCAGCAGCACGCCGCCCGGCGCCAGGACATCCGCGAACAGCGAGAACAGGCGCTCCTGCATGCCGCGATCGAAGTAGATCACGACGTTCCGACACACCACCAGGTCGTAGGGGGGCGCCGGAGGCGGCTCACTCGTCAGGTCGTGCTTGATGACGCGGACGATGCGCTGCAGCTCGGGGAGCGGCCGCCGGGGCAGCTCGGGGGTGAAGTAGCGACGGACGAGCTCGTGCGGCATCTCGCTGAAGGCCGTTTCGGGATACTCGGCAGCGCGCGTCCGCTCCAGGCTCGTGCGATCGATATCGGTCGCATCCACGCGCGCCCGAGGCAGGAGCGGCTCCTGCCCGAGGTGCCGCGCCGTTTCGGCGAGCGCTACGGCGACCGTGTACGGCTCTTCGCCGGACGCGCACCCCGCCGACCACACGCGCACCTCGCCGCGTCGCGCGGTCCAGAGCGCCGCGAGCCGGGACTCGAGGGCGCGCCACGTTTCCACGTTCCGGAAGAACTTGGTGACGTTGATCGTCAGCGCGTCGAGCAGCAGGTCGTACTCGCGGACGTCCTGGTCCAGGACGCGGCCGTACTCTTCGAAGGTGTGGACCCCGCGGGCGCGCATGCGGACGGCGATGCGACGGCGCAGGCAGCGATCCTTGTAGGAATCGCACACCAGCCCCCGCGCCCGCGTGATCTTGTGGGTGAGCGCCCGGAACGCCCGGTCGTCCTGCTCCGACGTCACGACAGCGCGCTCAGGGTGTCCAGATTGGCCTTGACGAGCTCGTGCTTCGGATTGATCTCGAGCGCCTTGCGCCACAGCTGGGCCGCGAGGTCGCGCTCGTTCCGTTTGTACGCGATGTTGCCGAGCTTGAAGTAGACATCGTCGCCCAGGTCGGGCGCGAGCTCCACCGCCCGGTTGTACGCGTCCCACGCTTCGTCGTAGCGGGACCCCCGGTAGGCCAGGTCGCCGAGGTTCTTGGAGAGCTGCGGGAGCGAGGGCTCGTTCTTGCGCGCCGCGCGCACCATCTCCTCTGCGCCCGTCAGGTCGCCCGAGAGCTCCCGCAGGACCGCGAGGTTGTTCTGCAGCGCGGCATGCGACGGGTAGGCTTCCGCCGCCTCTTCCGCCACCTCCTCGGCAGCCTCGAACTCACCGGCGGCGGCGGCCGTGAGCGCGCGCGCCCAAAACCACGCCGGGGGCGGCACCTGGCCGAACAGCTCGCGCGCGCGGTCGAGCCGCCCCGAGGCGCTCGCGTAATCGCCGCGCTTCAGAGCCACGACGCCCCAGCCGAGGTACACCTTGGCGTCGGTGCGCGCGCGTCCCGCCGCCTCGGCGTACGCGGATTCCGCTTCGTCGAGCCGACCCATCTGCTCGTAGGCGAATCCGAGGTTATGGAATACCGCGGGCCGCCCGCCGCCCTTCTCCGCGGCCAGGCGCAACGTCTCCATTGCCTCGCGCCAGCGCGCCTGCTTCAGCGCCACCAGGCCGATGTAGAAATGCGCGTTCGCCTCTCCGGGGCGCAGCTCCGCGACGCGCCGGAACTCCCGGGCCGCCTCATCCAACATGCCCGTCTTGTAAAAGGCGACGCCCAGGTTGCGGTGCTCCTCGACCCGCGCGTCGGTGATCTGGGCGTCGGCCGCCGACGCGCTGCGGCCCGTGCGGTGCACGAACCCCGCCGTGATCAACCCGTAGAGCGCCTTGCCGATCTCGAATTCCCCCAGCCCCGAATCCTCGATGACCTGGTTCATGTCGCGCGATCCATCGAGCAGCGGCAGGAGGCGCTGTTGGGTATCGGTGAGCTTCCCTTCGCTGATGGCAAGGCGGTCCTTGTCGACCGCGAAGATCAGATCGAACGATGGGATCTTCTTCTCGATCAGGCTCCACTCGTCGACGCGCCGGGCACCCTCGAGGAGCAGCGACTCCGGATTGATCGAGACCAGGAAGTCCTGCCGCTCCGGACGGACGTCCGCCTCGAAGTTGAACGTGCCCTGCGTCCACGTGAACAGGTAGAAGACCGACTCCTCGATCTGCACGCGCATGTAGCGCTCGAGGTCGGCCTGGGAGAGCACGTCCATCGCGACCAGGACCTGGCCGAGCTTCTTGCCATGCTCTTTGGTCTGCCGCTGGACGGCGGCCAGGAGCTGCTCCTGGCTGATCCGGTTGTGCTTCACCAGGATGTCGCCCAGCCGGTCGCGCCGGTTGACGATCGAGGCGTAGCAGATGCGCCCCTTCTCGAAATAGATGTACCCGAAGTTGGAGCGATCGGCGATGGAGAGGCAGCCGGTCTTCTGCCCCAGCGCCAGCAGCTGGAGCACGTCCGGGAGCGACGCCTCTTTGAGCGAGCCCTTGATGGCCATCAGCGAAACTCCTCGATCACGCGATCCGACACATCCGCCCACTCCCACACCATCTTCTCGCGGCTCTTGATGCCGCCGAGGCTCGAGACCACGAGCCCCGACGTGCGGAAGCCGCTCGAACGGCGGGTATCGCGCGGTGCGTGCCCCTCCAGGACTTCGCGTGCGAGGCCCGCGTTCAGTGGCCCGTCCCCCGCGGCTGCGGCGGTGATCACCCGCTGTACCGCGCCGACCAGCGCGCGCACGGAGTCCGCCGGGCGATCGGCCAGGTAGTCGACCAGGGTGGGGTCGGGCGTGACGTTCTGCTGCGTCAGGAGCCGCTCGAGCACCGCTCGCTTCACCTCGCGGTCGGGCTCCTTGATCTCCGCGACCAGCCCGCCCTCGAGCCGGGTCACGATGCGCTC
>DASQIB010000106.1:0-5651 GCA_035631795.1 Gemmatimonadales bacterium
TCCAGGACCGTGATCCCGAGCTGTCGCAACTGGCGCGCGCCGATGTCGAGCGCCTGCGCCCGGAGATCGGTCAGCTCGAGCGGCGCCTCACCGCGCTCCTCACCCCCGCGGATCCCCTGGCTGATCGCGACGCCATCGTGGAGATCCGCGCCGGCACGGGGGGCGACGAAGCCGCCCTGTTCGCCGCCGACCTGTTCCGTATGTACACCCGGTTCTGCGAGCGGCGTGGCTGGAAGGTGGAGGTCGTTTCGCTCTCCGAGGGAAGCCTCGGGGGTCTCAAGGAGGCCATCTTCACCGCACGGGGCCCCGGCGCCTACGGCACCCTGCGCTACGAGTCGGGCGTGCATCGCGTCCAGCGCGTGCCCGTGACCGAGGCGCAAGGGCGCATCCATACGTCTGCGGCGACCGTCGCCGTGCTCCCCGAGGCGGAGGAGGTCGACGTGAAGCTCGAGGATAAGGACCTCCGGATCGACGTGTTCCGCTCGCAGGGGCCGGGGGGCCAGAGCGTCAACACGACCGACAGCGCCGTCCGCATCACGCACCTGCCGACCAACCTGGTGGTGCAGTGCCAGGACCAGAAGAGCCAGTTGCAGAACAAGATCAAGGCGCTGGAGGTGCTGCGCTCGCGACTCTTGGACAAGATGCTGGCGGAGCAGGAGGCGGCACGCGCCCGCGACCGCCGGGCCCAGGTCGGCACCGGGGACCGCTCCGCGAAGATCCGGACATACAACTTTCCTCAGAACCGGGTCACCGATCACCGCATCCACTATACCGTGCACAACCTTTCAGAAGTGCTGGACGGCGATCTCGACGACCTGATCGGCGCATTGCGGCTCGCGGGCGAAAAGGAGCGGCTCAGTGCTTGAAGTCACTCTCGCGGACGCGCTGGGCGACGCGGCCCGGCGACTCGCGTTCTCGGGAATCGCGGACGCGGGGCGCGAGGCGCGCGCGCTCTGGGCCGCCGTCGCTGGCGCGCCGATGACGCCCGGAGACGTGTGGCTCGCGCGTGGCGGCGCAACCGCTCCCGATGTGGCGTCCCGCTTTCAAGACGTGGTCGCGCGCCGGGCCGGGGGAGCTCCGTTCGCGTACGCGGTTGGGAGGACGGACTTCCGGACGCTCGATCTCGCGATCGATTCACGCGCCCTGATTCCGCGTCCCGAGACCGAAGGCCTCGTTGACCTGGTCCTCCGGACGCTCCGGACGGCGGACGCCCGACATCGGAAACCGTGGGGTGCCGTCGCGGACATCGGTGCCGGCTCGGGCTGTATCGCCCTCTCGCTCGCTGTAGAGGGAGCGTTCGGCCGCGTCATCGCCGTCGAGCGGTCGCCTGAGGCCGCGGCGCTTGCGCGAGAGAACGTCGCGCGGGTGCGGCCGCTCGTCCCGGTCGAGATCCGCGAGGGCGACCTGCTCGCGCCCCTCACGGGTGAGCGGCTGCGCGCGATCGTCTCCAACCCACCGTATCTGACCGAGGCGGACTACGAGGACCTCGATCCGGCGGTCCGTTCCTGGGAGCCGCGGGACGCTCTGGCCAGCGGCCCGGATGGACTCGACGCGACGCGCGCGCTGCTCGCGGGCGCGCGGGCGCTCCTCGAGCCTGGCGGGTTCCTGGCGCTCGAGATCGACGAGCGGCGCGCGGATGCCGTGCGCGCGCTCGCGCAAGCCTGCCACTGGCCCCGTGTGGCGGTGTATGACGATCTATTCGGCCGGCCACGCTACTTGCTGGCCACCCTCGAGGAGGACGCGTGATCGACCAGAAGGCACAGGAGCTCGGACGGCTCCTGGGTCAGAGCGAGGAGTACAAGGCTCTGCTCCGGGCGAGCGACCGTATGAAAGAGGACGCGACGTGCCGGGGACTGCTCGCCGAGGTCGAGCGCATCGCGGGGACGATCGAGAAGGCGTCGCAGGAGGGTAAAGAACCCACAAAGGAGCAGGTGGAGCAGTACGACCGCGCGCTCCAGAGCGTCCAGGGAAATCCGGTGTATCAGCAGGTCGTGGCGGCGCAGGCGAACTTCGAGAAGATGATGGCCAAGGTCAACGCGCGCATCTACGAAGGGATGAAGCAGGGGGCGGCGAGCCCCATTATCACGCTGAGCTAGATGTTCATCGTGGTGGAAGGTCCCGAGGGGGCGGGGAAGTCGACCCTGGCGCGCTGGCTGGGGACGCGCTTGTTGGCCGAAGGCCTCTCGGTGGTCACGGTCCGGCAGCCGGGGGGGACGCCCGTCGCGGAAGCCGCGCGCAAAGTGGCGCTCAAGTTTCCGCACGCGATGTCTCCGGTCGCGGAGCTGTTTCTCTTTCTCGCGGCTCGTGCGGACTTGGTCGAGCGGGTGATCCGGCCGGCGCTCGACGCGGGGCAGGTCGTTGTGGCTGACCGCTTCGACCTGTCGACGATGGCGTACCAGGTGGCGGGGGCGGGCTTGCCCGCGGCGGAGGTGTCGCAGGCGATCCGGCTCGCCACGGGCGGGTTGGTGCCGGACGTGACGCTCGTGCTGGATGTCCCGGTCGAGTTGGGTCGCGCCCGGCAACGGGCGGCTCGGAAGACGCAGGATCGGATCGAACGGCAGGACGACGCGTTCCATGAACGCGTGCGCGAGGCGTACCGCCGGGCCCACGGGCCGGGCGTGGTGCACCTCGACGCGACGCAACCGAGGAAGGTCGTGCAGGACGCCGCGTGGCGCGAGGTCACGGCGGCTACCGCGCTCTCAACGCGAGGCATCTCATGAAGCTGCGCAACGTCATCGTGGTCACCGCGGCGGCCGGCCTGGCGCTGGCGACGGGTGGGTGGTTTCTCCAGCACGAGGCCGAGCCCACCGGTTCCGTCTACCAGCAGGCGCGCCTGTTCGAGGACGTGCTCGCCCACGTCGCCGATTTCTACGTCGATTCGATCGACGAGCGGCGGCTGTACCAGATGGCGATCGACGGAATGCTGGACCAGCTGCACGACCCGTATTCCGTGTTCCTGAAGCGGGACGATTTCCGCGCGCTCAATGAGCAGACCACCGGCAACTACGGCGGCCTCGGCATCCAGATCGAAGTGCGGGACGGTTGGATTACGGTCGTCGCCCCCTTGCCCGATACGCCCGCCGAGCGCGCCGGCATCCAGTCCGGGGACCAGATCATCGCGTTGGACGCTCGCTCGACGGAGGGCTGGAAGCAGGACCAGGCCGTGAAGGAGCTGCGCGGCCCCGCGGGCAGCCCCGTCGAGCTGCGCGTTCACCGCGTCGGCATCGAGCAGCCGCTCACCTTCAAGCTCACCCGGGCCACGATCCACGTGCGTTCGGTGCAGGTCGCCATGATGCTGGACGACAAGGTTGGCTACGTCCTGCTCACGACCGTGAGCGAGACCTCGGCGCCGGAGCTGACGCAGGCCATCACGGACCTCACCAAGCAGGGCATGAAGTCGCTGATTCTCGATCTGCGGAGCAATCCTGGTGGGGTGCTCGACCAGGGCGTCGCCGTGAGCGAGCTGTTCCTCGACCCCGGCCAGGAAGTGGTGGAGACGCGCGGTCGCGCGCCCAACATCTCGAGGACGTACCGTGACTCGAAGCCGCAGCCATGGCCGAACCTCCCGATCGTCGTGCTCGTGAACGGGTTCAGCGCCAGCGCGGCGGAGATCATCGCCGGCGCCCTCCAGGATCACGACCGGGCCGTGGTCGTGGGCACGCCGACGTTCGGGAAGGGACTGGTACAATCCCTGTGGCAGCTCACGCCCGAGACGGCCTTGAAAATCACGACGGCGCGCTGGTATACGCCCAGCGGGCGCACCATCCAGCGGAGGAGCAAGAACGAAGAGGACCAGGTAGCCCAGGCCGAAGCCGCCGAGTTGGGGCGCGACACGACCAAGACCGATTCCACGCAGGTCTTCCACACGGATCGCGGCCGCGTCCTCTTGGGCGGCGGCGGTATCCGCCCCGATCTGTTCGTAGCGCCCGATACATTCGACACGGCCGAGCGCTCGTTCATCAGGACGCTGGGCAACAAGATCACGACCTATCAGGATGTGCGGACGGGCTACGCGCTCGAGGTCAAGACGTCGGGTCGGATCAAGAGCCCGACCTTCGTGGTCACCCCCGACATGGCGGATGAAGTGATCAAGCGGGTCCGCGCGCGCGGGGTCGCGGTGCCGGACAGCGTGCTGGTGGGAGCGCGCGAGGTGATTTCGCAGGACCTGGGCTTTGAAATCGCGCGCTATGTATTCGGGCGCTCGACGGAAGTGCGGCGCCAGCGGGACGAGGATCGGCAGGTGCGCGCGGCCTTGGCGCTGGCCCGCCGTGCCAAGACGCCCCAGGACCTGCTCGCCATCGCCACGGCGCAGCCCGCGACGAACCGGAACTGAGCGCATGACGGGGCGGCGGCGCCCCTCGCTGCGACGGACCGTGGCCCCGGTGGTGGGCATCGTTGGGCCGGGGCGCGCGGGCGTGGGGTTGGCCCTCGCGCTCTCCAGGAGCGGGCACGACGTCCGGTTGCACGGCCGCACCAAGAAACAGGTGCCTCAGCCGCTCACCCTCACCGTTGGGCCGGAAAACGAGCCGCCCGCCTGGATCGGCCAGGCGGGCGTTCTCCTTCTCGCGGTCAAGGACGATTCGATCACACCCCTCGCCGGCATGCTGGCGCGCACCGGGGCGGTGCGGCCGGACCACGTGGTGCTCCACCTGTCCGGATCACAGGGACAGGAGGCGCTCACGCCCCTCGTGGGATCGCGTGCCGCGCTGGGCTCGTTCCACCCGCTCCAGACGATCTCCGAGCCGGAGCGGGCGGCGGAACGACTGAAGGGAACGTGGGCTGCGGTCGAAGGCATGCCCCGCGCCGTGCAGGTCGCCGAAGGGCTGGCCCGAGATCTGGGGATGCGACCGTTTCGACTTCCGTCGAACGCCAAGGCGATCTACCACGCGGGCGCGGTGTTCGCGTCGAACTATTTTGTCGTGGTCGAGGCGGTGGCCCAACGCCTGCTCCGCCACGCGGGACTGTCCGACAGCGAGGCGTGGGAGGCGCTGCGCCCCCTCGTGGAGGGCACCCTCGAGAATCTCGCGCGTCAGCAACCGATGGCCGCCCTCACGGGACCGGTCGCCCGCGGCGACGAGGCGACCGTGCGACGGCACCTCGAGGCGCTGACGTCCGACGATGCGGCGCTGTATCGCGTGCTGGGGCGCGCGGCACTCGAGCTCGCACAGAAGCGGGGGATGGATGCGGCCACGGCCGCACGGGTCGCCGCGGCCCTGGCCACTGACGTACCACCGGTTATGAAAGGCAGGTAGGCGCTGTTGCCACGTCAGCGTCACCGTTCGCGGCGTATGAGATTGGCCGGGCTTGCAGCTCTCACGTTGAGTGCGACCGTGGTGTGTGGGCTGCCAGGCCAGCGGGGTGCGTCAGACGAGAGGAGCGGGCAGGTCGTTCTCAGGTATCTGGGCACCGCGGGCTGGGAGATCAGCGACGGAACCACCATCGTTTTGATCGATCCCTATCTCTCGCGGATTGTCGGGCCCTCGCCGCCGGGTGCGCCACCCTTCGCGCGGACCCCTGGGGACACGCGCCCGGGGTACGGATGGGAGGACCGTCCAGTCCCGGACGTGGCCGTCATCGACTCGCACGTCCCGCGAGCCGACTTCATCCTGGTGACGCACACGCACTACGATCATGTCCTGGATGTTCCTCAT